>CAISIV010000062.1 GCA_903885555.1 uncultured Hyphomicrobiales bacterium | reverse complement strand
GATCCCGTTCGACCCGACAACGCTTCCGGTGGTCGGCAGCTTCCTGCATCTCGGCCTCTGGGCCATCATCATGGGCATCACCATGTGGGCGCAGATGAAGCTGAACCCGGCGCCGCCGGATCCGACGCAGGCGATGATCTTCAACTGGATGCCGCTGATCTTCACGTTCATGCTGGCGAGCTTCCCGGCCGGCCTCGTCATCTACTGGGCCTGGAACAACACGCTCTCGGTCGCGCAGCAGAGCCTCATCATGCGCAAGCATGGCGCCAAGATCGAACTGTTCGACAATCTCAAGAGCACCGGAAAGAGCATCGCGGGATTGTTCGGGAAGAAGAAGCCGCAGGCTTAAGCGCGCAACACGCGGCGGTTTTTTGGAAATGAAATGGCCGGGCAAACGCCCGGCCATTTTTTAGAATAAGCTGCGCTGCAATCTTGCTTTACGCAATTTTCTTCTCGTTAAAGACAACTCGGTTTGCAAGTCAAAGAAGCTGAAGTTCTTGATGGATTCGCGACTTTAGTGATCTTTCTGGCGACTACCGGCTCCAAACATAAAACCGAGCGCCGACAATGCGAGGGCTAAAAGCGCCTTACCAGTATCAGCCCTAAGTGACGGCTCATATACAGCCAGCACACCACTAGTGATGACAGCGATAATAATCAGGACAGCAGCCAAATAAACGACCGCGTTGTCCCTGGATCCGAGCCACACTCCTATTTTGCCCATCTCTGCAACCTTGGATGCATGTTCGGTCTCAATAACTTTCTGGGCGACATCGGGATCTTTTGGTAACGGCGTTACTCTATTTGCCATCCATAACCTCCCCCAAGGAGAAGGTATAGGCGACGCTCCGAGTCACAGCGTTTTTGTCATTGGTTAGTGCATGAACGAAAATAGCCATGTGTAGATAGCGCTTCTCTATAAATCCAACATTGCCAGCCCAGCTCGCGCCAAGTGGGTTATCAAAATTCTGAAGTCGGATTGCGGAAGTTTTGTCCGCTACGTCGCCAACAAGATTGGGCTTCTTATCTGCAGTAGACTCAAACGCAATTTTGAAAGAAAGGTCAGCAATCTCAATAACAATCGAATCCCCGGCAGGGACCACTATACTGCCAGTTAAGATTACATCTCGCAGGGCGAGATTTGCTTTAGAGGGAATATTCGCCATGTGCTCCTACCTGCAAGGACCCTAACACCTCGTCGGCAGACCGACCAGCGGGCCGCACCACAGTCGGGCAAAAATTAATCCGCCAACACTGCTTCAATCGCCTCGTCATTCGCCGGCGCGAAAGGATTGAGCAGACGCAAGCCGTTCAACAAGCGGCCGTCCTGCATGTCCTCTGTCAGCAAAACCTTGGCGCCAACGTCGAGCGCCGCGACGCACACGACGCAATCCCAAAATTGCAGACCGTGATCGCGTGCCATCTCTGATGCAGAGGCGATGACGGCACCAGTAGTTGACGGCGTCAGGAAAGCAGCCTGATAGACAGAGACCTGCTTGACCGCTTCCTCAAACATCGCCGGCACGCGGCGCTGGATGAAACGCAGATATTCGCCAAACACCTGCACAGGGATTACGCCGTCTTTGGCGGCCCGCAGGATCAACTCGGCGGCACGCTTGCCCTTCGCCGATTCCGGCTCGAGCTCGGCGTAGATCAGGATGTTGCTGTCGAGCGCAACCCGCGTCATGCGGGATCGTCGCCGTACTTATCGTCCTCGGTGATCGTGCCAACCCGATAACCAGTCGCCCGCTTGGCGCGCAAACTCTTGCGCAGCACTGCGAAAGCCGCGCGCCACTCAGGATCGGACGTCCGATCCGCCGTCTGCGGCGTGATCTTCGCCACCGGCTTGCCGTTCTTCGTAATGACGATCGTTTCGCCGCCCTCGGCGGCAGAAATCACCTGCGAGAAGTTCTGGTTCGCCTGACGGACAGTCATTTCGCGCATGAGACACCTATGTTCTACGTTGCAACATACCATCAACAAGCGGCATCCTCAATACCTGAATATATTCCTTGACAGCGTAACGCTGGTCCGCTAGAAAAGGCCCATTCTCCGACAATTGAATTTGCAGCGCGCCCTTTCGCGCCATGCGTTGTCTTTGCGCAGCAAGACGTGGATGGCCGGAACAAGTCCGGCCATGACGGCGCGCGATCACCGCATCACCAGGAGCACCCCCATGCCCGAACCCACGCCCGAAGCCTGGGCGCAGATCCGCCATGACTACGAGAACACCGACCGGCCGCTCGCGCACATCTGCGCCGAGCACGAGGTCACCATCCCGACCGTGCGCTACCGCATGAAGCGCTGGGAGTGGACGCGGCGGAAGCCTTTCGTGCCGCGTCATCAGCCGCCACCGGTGCCGGCGATGCAGCCTGAGAACGCCGCTCTTACACCTCTCCCCGCTTGCGGGGAGAGGTGACGATGCCGCGATCGTGCCGCGCCTGCAGGCCGCGGCGGCGCGGGTATTGCCCGCCATCGAAGTGGCCATCGCGCGGCTGGCAAGCGGCACTCTCAATGCGACCGATCTGGAGAAGACCGGGCGCACCCTTGCCACGCTGACGCGCACCTTGCGTGAACTCAACGCCCTGCTGGTCCAGAACAATGCGGGGCTCGATGCAGACAAGAGCGATCTCCCTGACAGCTACGACAACATCGAGGATTTCCGTGTCGCGCTGGCAAGGCGTATTCGCGGCCTCGTCGCAGCCGAGAGGAGCGCGGAAGCCGGTCAGGAGGCCGCGCCGGACACAACAAACGGCTGGCCGCCCGCCACGGCGATGGACGGCCCGGCCCGGGCGTGACAGATAGGGCGAACCATGACCGATAAAAAAAGCGACTACACGCGTCAGGAGATCGAGGCCGGCCGCAAGCTGTTCGCGAGCGACTGGCATTTCGTCGCCGCCGCCAGTTCGGACGTGTCGCTGCCGCCGATGCGCGGCGTCGAGATCGCCTTCGCCGGCCGCTCCAATGTCGGCAAGTCCAGCCTCGTCAACGCGCTGACCAACCGCAAGGCGCTGGCGCGCACCTCGCGCACGCCCGGCCGCACGCAGGAACTGATTTTCTTCAACGGCGGTTCCGAGCTCAACATCGTCGACATGCCGGGCTACGGCTATGCGGCGGCGTCCAAGACCAAGGTCACGGCCTGGACCGGCACCATCACCGCCTATCTGCGCGGCCGCGCCAACCTCGCGCGCGTCTATGTGCTGATCGACAGCCGTCACGGCCTCAAAGACACCGACGACACCATGTTCAAGGAACTGAGCATGTCGGCCGTCAGCCATCAGGTCGTCCTGACCAAGTCAGACGCCATCAAGCCGTCCGACCTTGCCGCCCGCATTGTCGAGGTCGAGGCCGCCTTGGCCAAGCGGCCCGGCGCCTTCCCCGGCGTGCTGACGACCTCGTCCCACGAGGTCACGGGGATCGAAGAACTGCGCGCGGCTATTGCAAGGTTGCTGGACGAAAGAAAGCGCTGAGGCTAGAACCGCGCGACCCTTTATAAAGGCCCGCGCCAAAGAGCCATCATGAGCAAAGCCCCGACCGACCCGCAAGCTGCAGCCCAAGAACAGGCCCGCGTGCTGTCCGAAGCGCTGCCGCATATGCAGCGCTACGACGAGGAAATCATCGTCGTGAAATATGGCGGCCACGCCATGGGCGACGAAGAAAACGCCCGCAGCTTCGCCCGCGATATCGTGCTGCTGGAACAGGCCGCCATCAATCCGGTCGTGGTGCACGGCGGCGGCCCGCAGATCGCGGCCATGCTCAAGAAGCTCGGCATCAAATCCGAATTCGCCGCGGGCCTGCGCGTCACCGACGCCGCCACCATCGACATCGTCGAAATGGTGCTGGCCGGCTCGATCAACAAAGAGATCGTCGGCTACATCAACGACGCCGGCGGCAAGGCCGTCGGCCTGTGCGGCAAAGACGGCAACATGGTGAAGGCCAAGAAGGTCACGCGCACCGTGATCGATCCCGATTCCAATATCGAGAAGATCGTCGACCTCGGTTTCGTCGGCGAACCGGACACGGTCGATCTGTTCGTTCTCAACGCCATTCTCGGCAAGGAGATGATCCCGGTGCTGGCGCCGGTCGCCACGTCGGCCGAAGGCGGCACCTTCAACGTCAATGCCGACACTTTCGCTGGCGCCATTGCCGGCGCGCTCAAGGCCAAGCGCCTGCTGCTGCTGACCGACGTGCCGGGCGTGCTCGACAAGTCGAAGTCGCTCATCAGCGAACTGTCGGTCGCCGACGCGCGCCGCCTGATCGCCGACGGCACCATCTCGGGCGGCATGATCCCGAAGGTCGAGACCTGCATCTATGCGCTCGATCAGGGCGTCGAAGGCGTCGTCATCATGGACGGCAAGGTTCCGCACGCCGTGCTGCTCGAACTGCTGACCGACGGCGGCGCCGGCACGCTGATGCATCGCTGATGCGGATTGCGGCCGCGACCGCGCTGGTGATGCTGGCGGCAGCGCCGGCGCACGCCGAACTCAATCTGTGCAACCGCACCAGCTACCAGATGGACGCGGCCATCGGGCTGGAGAAGCGCGCCAATGTCGTGACGCGCGGCTGGTTCAAGATCGATCCGGGCGAGTGCAAGCAGGTCGTCGAGGGCGCGCTCGATGCCGAGATGGTCTATGTGCACACGCGCACGCCTCAGGTCTACGGCAGCGCGCCGGCGCCGCAGGACGGCAATTCAAGTTTCTGCATTCGCGAGGGCAGCTTCGAGATCGCCAATGCGCGTGGTTGTCCGGTGAGTCAGCAGGCACGCTTCGCCGCGGCGCGGCCGTCCGAGACGCCGAAGGGACCCGCGGTCAATCTCGGCGAAGAAGCCGACTACGACAACGAGCAGGCGCGCCTTGCCGGCATACAAAGGCTCTTGGTGATCGCCGGTTACGACGCCAATCCGATCGACGGCGTGCCGGGCGCCAAGACCACGGCGGCGCTGAACAAGTTTCTCGCCGACCGCAAGCTGCCGGCCGACGCCGCCACCGGCCCGGAGTTTTTCGCCACGCTGCTCGACGCCGCGCGCAATCCGGAGGGCCGCGGCTTTACCTGGTGCAACGACAGCAAATACGCGGTGATGGCGGCGATCGGCACCATCGAAGGCGGCGCGACCGTGGCGCGGGGCTGGTATCGCGTCGAGCAAGGTCAATGCGTGAAGCCGGACGTGCGCGGTGTGCCGCAGCGGCTGTACAGCTACGGCGAGGCGGTCGACGCCAACGGCCGCACCGTCAGGAACGGCGACACGGTGCTGGCGTGGGGCGGCGCGGTCGCGCTATGTACCCGCGACGGCCGGTTCGAACTCAGCGACCACAAGGATTGCGCGGCGCGCGGCCTGAATTCGGCCGGGTTTGCCGACATAGACCTGTCCGGCAAGCCCGCGACCACCGTGCGTTTCAAGGAATAACAAAACGTGTCAAAGCGCGATTTCGGCCATGTGACGTCGTGGGTGTTCGACCTCGACAACACGCTCTACCCGCACCATCTGCTGTGGCAGCAGGTCGACGACCGCATCCGCTCCTTCATCGTCGACTTCCTGAAGGTGTCTCCGGACGAAGCCTTCCGTCTGCAGAAGGATTACTACAAGCGTTACGGCACGACGATGCGCGGATTGATGACCGAACACGCGCTCGATCACAACGAATACCTGGAATACGTGCACGAGATCGACCACTCGGTGCTCGAGCCCAATCCGCCGCTCGGCGCCATGCTGCAGGCGCTGCCGGGCCGCAAGCTGATCCTCACCAACGGCACGCGCAAACACGCCGATGCGGTGATGGGCCAGCTGCAGATCAATCAGCACTTCGAAGACGTGTTCGACATCGTCGCTGGCGAACTCGAGCCGAAGCCCGCGGCGCGCATGTATGAGCGCTTCCTGGAAAAACACGAGGTCGATCCGGCCAAGGCCGCGATGTTCGAGGACCTCGCGCGCAATCTCACCGTGCCGCATGCGATGGGCATGACCACAGTGCTGGTGGTGCCGTCAGCCGACAACAAGGTCAAACGCGAGACCTGGGAACTGCAGGGCCGCGACGACCCGCATATCGATCACGTCACCGACGACCTGACCGGATTTCTCAAACAGATTTTAACGGCGAAAGTCTAAACGCCCGGCACGATCTGCTGCACGAGGATCGCCAGACCGATACCGGCAATGCCGGCGCCGGCGAGCCGCAGCGGCGTATGGTCGTCCGAGCGGCGCCACATCATCCGGGCAAAATACATCGCGCCCAGCACCACGACACTTTGGATGACTGCGAGTCCGAGTAGATAAGCATAGAGCGGCGTCCGTTCCGCGCCGTAGATCGATTCACCAAGCGCATAGCCGTGCAGGATTCCAACAGCCGCGAATAGCGCAAGCGCGGCGCCGGCGGCCATCTGGCGCTGACGCAGCAACGCCACACCCAGCGCGATCACCGACAAGGCCACCAGAATTTCCGAGCCGGGCAAAGTCGCACCCTGCAGATGCACGGCGACACCCACCATCATCGCCACCACATAGCCAACCGCAAGCCGCACGCCGGCGATATGCGCAGCAGCGAGGCAGCCCACCGCCACGACGGCGGCAAAATGATCGAGGCCGATGATAGGATGCGCCAGGCCCGACAGCAGGCCCTCACCGAATGTCGCGGCCATCCGGCCGCCCATGACATGGTGCGCGGAGGCCGGTCCGGCCGTCACCGCCAAAGCCGCCATCGCCAGCCCAAAACGTCCGATTCCGCTGTTCATCTGCCGTTTCTCCCCAGCCTTTGCCGAGCCGCAACACTACCCCGCGCGGCGCGGCTTGACAGCCCCGCCCCTGGCCCCCGACAACCCGTGACCCAAGAATTTTGAGGCCATCAATGTCCAACGCCAAGCTTCTGACCACCCTTGCCAAGACCATCGACGACGCCTTCGAAGCCCGCGACAAGGTCGGACCGAAGACCAAAGGCGCCGTGCGCAAGGCGGTCGACACCGCGCTGGGCCTGCTCGACACCGGCGCTGCCCGTGTCGCCGAGCGCCAGAGCGACGGCATCTGGCAGGTCAATCAGTGGCTCAAGAAGGCCGTGCTGCTGTCATTCCGCCTCAACGACATGAGCGTGATCTCCGGCGGCCCCGGCAAGGCGGCGTGGTGGGACAAGGTCGACAGCAAGTTCAAGGGCTGGAACGCCGCGAAGTTCAAGAAGGGCGGCTTCCGCGCCGTGCCCGGTTCCGTGGTGCGCCGCTCGGCCTATATCGCGCCCGGCGTGGTGCTGATGCCGTCCTTTGTCAATCTGGGCGCTTATGTCGATTCCGGCACCATGATCGACACTTGGGTGACGGTCGGCTCCTGCGCACAGATCGGCAAGAACTGTCACATCTCCGGCGGCGTCGGCATCGGCGGCGTGCTCGAACCGTTGCAGGCCGGCCCGGTCATCATCGAAGACAACTGCTTCATCGGTGCGCGTTCGGAAGTGGCCGAAGGCGTGATCGTGCGCGAAGGCGCGGTGCTGTCGATGGGCGTGTTCCTCGGCGCCTCGACCAAGATCGTCGACCGCGCCACCGGCGACGTGCTTGTCGGCGAAGTGCCGCCCTACTCCGTCGTCGTGCCGGGCACGCTGCCGGGCAAGGACGGCGGACCGGCGCTGTACTGCGCCGTGATCGTCAAGCGCGTCGACGAGCGCACGCGCTCCAAGACCAGCATCAATGAGCTGTTGAGGGATTAAGTGACCGCCGACCCCGTCGCCATTGCCCGCGATCTGTTGCGCTGTCCTTCCGTCACACCGGCGGAAGGCGGCGCACTGACGTTTCTGGAAAAGACGCTGAAGGCGGCCGGTTTCACCGTGCATCGCATGACCTTCAGCGAGCCGGGCGCCGAAGACGTCGAGAATTTCTACGCACGCATCGGCACAGCCGCGCCGCATCTGATGTTTGCCGGCCACACCGACGTGGTGCCGACCGGTGACGAGAAGGCCTGGACGCACCCGCCATTCGCCGGCGCGGTCGACAATGGCCAGCTTTACGGCCGCGGCGCCGTCGACATGAAGGGCGGCATCGCCTGCTGCGTCGCCGCCGCGCTCGATCATCTCGCCGCCAATGGCGGCAAGCCCAAGGGTTCGATCTCGTTCCTGATCACGGGCGACGAGGAAAGCATCGCGGTCAATGGCACGCCGAAGCTGCTGCAATGGGCGGCAGACCATGGCGAAAAGTTCGATCACTGCATTCTCGGCGAACCGAGCAACCAGGACGAACTCGGCGACACCATCAAGATCGGCCGGCGCGGCTCGCTCAACGGCACGCTGATCGTCACCGGCAAGTCCGGCCACGTCGCCTATCCGCAGCGCGCCGACAACCCGGTGCGCGGCATCGCCACCATGATGGCCGCGCTGCAATCAGAGCCGCTCGATAACGGCAGCGCCACGTTCCAGCCGTCAAATCTGGAATTCACCTCGATCGACGTCGGCAACAAGACCGTCAATCTCATTCCGGATGAAGCACGCGCCCGCTTCAACATCCGCTTCAACGATTGCCACACGCTGGATTCGCTCAAGGCACTGCTGGAGCAGCGCGCAACGAAGGCCGCTGGCGGCAAGATCAAGTTCGCCTTCAAGTTCGAGCCATCGAACGCCGGCGTCTTCGTCACCAAGCCCGGCCCGTTCACCGAACTGGTGTCGAACGCCGTGTTTGAAGCGACGGGGCGAAAGCCCGAACTGTCGACCACCGGCGGCACGTCGGATGCGCGTTTCATCACGCATTACTGCCCGGTGGTCGAGTTCGGCCTGGTCGGGCAGACTATGCACGCGATCGACGAACGCGTGCCAGTCGCCGACCTCACAGCGCTGACGGTGATCTATCGCAAGATCGTCGACAAGTATTTTGCTTAAGCTGTCATGCCCGCGAAAGCGGGCATCTAGTAAACACCGCCGATTACTGGGTCCCCCCTGCGCGGGGACGACAGCGGACGCGGATCAACTACACCAACGCCGCATCCAGCGTGATGTCCGCCTTCAGCAGCTTTGACACCGGACAACCGGCTTTGGCCTTGGCGGCGAGTTCCTGAAACTTCGCGTTGTCGGCGCCGGGGATTTTCGCCTTCAGCGTGAGTTTCACCGCAGTGATGGCGAAGCCGTCGGGCTGCTTGGTCAGCGTGACATCGGCCTGCGTTTCCATCTTCTCGGCGGTAAGCCCGGCTTCGCCGAGAATGAGCGACAGCGCCATGGTGAAACAGGCCGCGTGGGCGGCACCGATCAACTCCTCGGGATTGCTGCCGGGCTTGCCCTCGAAACGGCTGGCGAAGCCATAGGGATAATCCTTCAGCGCGCCGCTTTTGGTCGAAATCGCGCCTTTGCCGTCCTTGATGCCGCCAGACCAGACCGCTGAACCGAACGTGCTCATGCTCAATACTCCTGTGAAATCCGTCTCCCGGATATAGGGCGGCAATGCCGCAGCACCACAGGAGTTCCACCGAAAGTCGCAGTCAGTAATCGACCTTCATCAGATAGAGCCCGTCCGGCGGCGCGACCTGGCCGCAGGCGGCGCGGTCGCGGGCCTCCAAGGCACGCGACAAATCATCGGCACTCCAGTTGCCGGCGCCGACCATCACCAGCGAGCCGACCATCGAACGCACTTGATTATGCAGGAATGAACGCGCCGTCGTCGCCACAATAATGTTTTCACCGTCGCGCACGACGTCGAGAACGTCGAGCGTCTTCTCCGGCGACTTGGCCTGACATTCGGTGGAGCGGAACGTCGTGAAATCATGTTTGCCGATGAGCCGCTGCGCCGCGGCATGCATGGCCCCGGCATCGAGCGGACGCGCCACCCGCCAGGCATATTTCAGATCGAAAGTGAGATCGGGGCGACGGTTGACGATGCGGTACATATAATGCCGCCGCAACGCCGACATGCGCGCATTGAAATCGTCGGACACGCGCTCGGCCGACAGCACCGCGACGGGATGCGGCCGCAGATGCGCATTGAGCCCGTCGCGCACGGTGTCGGTCAGCCACTCCTTGGCGAAATCGACATGCGCAACCTGGCCGCGCGCGTGAACGCCGGCATCGGTTCGGCCGGCGCCCTGCACCAGCGCCGTCTCGCCTGACAACGCCGCGACCGCGGCCGTCAAAACGCCCTGCACGGTGATCTGATCGGCCTGCGTCTGCCAGCCGCAGAACGGCGCGCCGTCATATTCGACGATGAGCTTGTATCGCGGCATTTCTATTCGTCCGTCGCGGATCGTGCCGGGGCGATCAACGCCGCAGCATCCCGCCGAGCGTACCACGGACAATGGCGCGGCCGATCGTGCCGCCGGCGCTGCCGCCGATCGACTTGCCAAAGTCGGCTGCGATTTGGCCGGCGATGCGATTGGTGACCGAGCGCGTGATCTCGCGCGCCACGAGTTGCCCGGTCGACAGACGGGTGCCGCTGGGCCGGCCGGTACCGAAAATTCCACCCAGCATGCCGCCGATGCCGCCGAGCACACCGCCCAGCATGCCGCCACCCGACGGCGCGCCCTGCTGTTGCGGCGCCGCCTGCCCCGGCTGCTGGCCGGGTTCCGGCGCGGTCACGGTCGTCGTGCCGTCCTTGGCGCGTTTCGCCAGCACCTCGAAGGCCGACTCGCTGTCCAGCGTCTGATCGTATTTGCCCTTCATCGGGCTCGCCGCAATGGTCGCCTTGCGCTCTTCCGGCGTGACGGTGCCGAGCCGCGCCGACGGCGGCCGGATCATGGCGCGTTCGACCATCGACGGCGTGCCGTTGCCTTCGAGGAAGGACACCAGCGCCTCGCCCTTGCCGAGCTCCATGATGACCTGCGCGGTGTCGAGCTTGGGATTGGGCCGGAAGGTTTCCGCCGCGGCCTTGACCGCCTTCTGGTCGCGCGGCGTGAAGGCGCGCAGCGCGTGCTGCACGCGGTTGCCCATCTGCGCCAGCACGTTGTCCGGCACGTCGAGCGGATTTTGCGTGACGAAATACACGCCGACGCCTTTGGAGCGGATCAAGCGCACGACCTGCTCGATCTTGGTGAGCAATGCTGTCGGCGCGTCGGTGAACAGCAGATGTGCCTCGTCGAAGAAGAACACCAGCTTCGGCTTGTCGGGATCGCCGACTTCCGGCATCTGCTCGAACAGTTCCGACAAAAGCCACAGCAGAAAAGTGGCGTAGAGCTTCGGATTTTCCATCAGCTTGTCGGCGGCGAGAATGTTGATCGTGCCGCGGCCGTCGCGGTCGGTGCGCATGAAATCCGTCAGTTGCAGCGCCGGCTCGCCAAAGAATTTGGTGCCGCCCTGGTTTTCCAGCACCAGAAGCTGGCGCTGGATGGTGCCGACAGTGTTCTTCGACACGTTGCCGTATTGCGTCGTCAGTTCGGCGGCGTGATCGGCCACCAGCGACAGCACCGCGCGCAGATCTTTCAGATCGAGCAGCAGCAGGCCCTGCTCATCGGCGATGCGGAACGCGATATTGAGCACGCCTTCCTGCACCTCGTTGAGATCCATCAGCCGCGACAGCAGCAGCGGGCCCATTTCCGAAATGGTGGCGCGGATCGGATGGCCCTGCTCGCCGAACAGATCCCAGAACACGACGGGAAAACGATCGGGCTCGTAGGCAAAGTCCATCTCCTTGGCGCGCTGGACGAAGGCATCCTTGGCTTCGCCCGCGGCGGAAACGCCGGACAGATCGCCCTTGATGTCGGCGGCAAAGACGGAGACGCCGGCATTGGACAGGCCTTCGGCGAGAACCTGCAAAGTGACGGTCTTGCCGGTACCGGTCGCGCCCGACACCAGGCCGTGGCGGTTCGCCAGCTTGAGCGTGAGATATTCGGGCTTGGCGCTTTTACCGACAAAAATCTTGCCGTCCACATCGACCGTCGACATCGCTCGAATTTCTCCGCTCGCGCAAAGTTGAATAAATCCAGCGGATGTTTCGCCCCCCGCCGATAACCGCTACGTTGCATTATTTGAGCCGCAACGGCAAACCACCGCGCCTGCTGGGCTAAGAGACCTTGGTGCCGGCTTTGACTGCCGTGCCGCGCAGAAACTCATCGGCCTGCATCGCCTTGGCGCCGGCGCGCTGGATTTGCACCAGCCGAACCGCGCCATCGCCGCAGGCAATCGTGAGCCTGTCATCGAGCGCGGTGCCGGGCGCGCTCGACCCTTGACCCTTGGTCGTTCGCAAAACCTTCACGCGCACGCCGTCGAGCTCGAACCAGGCGCCGGGAAACGGCGACAGGCCGCGGATGTGGTTGTGCACGTCCACCGCCGGCTTCGACCAGTCGATGCGGGTTTCGTCTTTGCTGATCTTGGCAGCGTAAGTGACGCCGGCTTCCGGCTGCGGCGTCAGCGACAATGTGCCGCGCTCGGCCGCCGCCAAGGCGCGCGGCATCAGATCGGCGCCAAGGCGCGACAAGGCGTCGTGAAGCTCGCCGGCCGTCATGTCGGCGGCAATCGGCATGCGCTCCATCATCGCCATCGCGCCGGTGTCGAGACCTTCGTCCATCTGCATGATGGTGACGCCGCTCTCGGCGTCGCCCGCCATGATGGCGCGGTTGATCGGCGCGGCGCCGCGCCAGCGCGGCAGAATCGACGCATGCACATTGAAGCAGCCAAGCCGCGGCGCATCGAGCACCGCCTTCGGCAGAATGATTCCGTAAGCCACCACTACCGCGGCGGCGACGTTGAAGGCGGCGAATTCGGCCTGCGCTTCGGGCGTCTTCAGCGACTTTGGCGTTCGCACCGGAATGCCGAGCTGCGCCGCCTCGCGCTCGACCGGCGACGGCACCAGCTCGAGCCCGCGCCGTCCGCCCGGCTTGGCCTCGCGCGTATAGACCGCGACGATGTCGTGACCGGCGGCTTCGAGCGCCAGCAGCGTCGGCACCGAGAAATCGGGCGTGCCCATGAAGATCAGGCGCAGCGGCATGAGCGGACCGTCAGGTTGAGCGCGGGTATCAGCCGATATGATGCGACGGCTCGGTGTCGTCGGCGAGCGGCTTGCCGCCGCCCTGCTTGGCCGCCTTCTTGAACTTCTTCATCACCATATCGCGCTTGAGCTTGGAAATATGGTCGATGAACAAGACGCCGTTGAGGTGATCGATTTCGTGCTGCAGGCAGGTCGCGAGCAGGCCGTCGGCCTCGATCTCGTGCTCCTTGCCGTCGAGGTCGAGATATTTGACCTTCACGGCCTGCGGCCGCTCGACCTCTTCGTAATATTCCGGGATCGACAGGCAGCCTTCCTCGTAAACCGATTTCTCGGCCGATGCGCCGATGATTTCCGGATTGATGAAGACCTTCGGCTCCGGCGATTCTTCCTTGGCGGCGAGATCCATGGTGACCACGCGCGTCGCCACGCCAATTTGTATGGCGGCAAGGCCGATGCCGGGCGCGGCATACATGGTCGCGAACATGTCGTCGACCAGCGCGCGGGTTTCCGCGTCGATCGCCTTCACCGGCTCGGATTTCACGCGCAAGCGCTTGTCGGGGATAATGAGGATGTCGCGGATCGCCATGGGCGCGATTTAAGGGGTGTATCAGGCCCGGTCAATGCGGCGTTTCCCTTTGATTTGCGGGCTTGAGGGCTGCGGCTAACCGCCCTACCGTTCGCCCTTCGTTCGCACCCCCGCCCGAATCACGGTAGAAGCGGCGCCATGCTCGAAACCATCTTCATTGCCCTCGGTCTGGTCATCGCCGCAGGCGTCGTCGCCATCATCGTCCTGCTGCTGCGCCCGCGCCCTCCGGTGGCCGATCCGGAGGCCCAGCAGCGCCTGCTCGAGCTCAACGCCCGGCTCGACGCCATGGGCGGCTGGCTACAGAACTCGCACAACCAGTTGCAGCAGACCGTGAATACGCGGCTCGACGCGGTGTCGCAGAACATCGGCGAGTCGATGAAAACCACGACCAAGAACACCACCGACCACCTGCAGCAATTGCATGCGCGGCTGGCGGTGATCGACAGCGCGCAGAAGAACATCACCGATCTGGCGACGCAGGTGAATTCGCTGCAGGCCGTGCTGGCCAACAAGCAGTCGCGCGGCGCTTTCGGCCAGGGCCAGCTCGAAGCAATCATCGCCGACATCCTGCCGAAAGGCGGCTACGAATTTCAGTACACGCTGTCGAACGGCAAACGCCCCGACTGTGTGATTTTCATGCCCGACTCCGGGCCGCTGGTCATCGATGCCAAATTTCCGCTCGAAGCCATGACCGCGTTCCGCGCCGGTTTGACCGACGACGACCGGAAAGCGGCGATGCAGCGCGTCCGCCAGGACATGAACAAGCACATCGCCGACATCGCCGACCGCTATTTCATCGCCGGCGAGACGCAGGACATCGCGCTGATGTTCATCCCCTCCGAGTCGGTCTATGCCGACCTGCACGAGCATTTCGACGACATGGTGCAAAAGGCGCACCGCGCCCGCGTCATGATCGTGTCGCCGACGCTGATGGTGATGGCGATCCAGGTTATCAAGCAGGTGCGCAAGGACGCGCAGATGCGGGAAGCCGCCGACCAGATCCGCACCGAAGTCGGCCACATGATGAAGGACGTGAAATTGCTCGGCGAACGGGTTCGCAAACTGCAAACGCATTTCGGCCAGGCCAACGAGGATATAGGCAATATCCTCACCTCGGCCAACCGCATCGAGAAGCGCGCCGGCAATATCGAAGAGCTCGATTTCGACGGCGATGCCCAGCCCAGCGCCGAGATCATCGCCGCGCCGATGACGCGCAAACTCGGCAGCGGCGAATAAGGCATGACGGATTCGCCAGAGAGTCAGAAGCCCCGCACCTCCTTCCTCGACACCCTCGCGGTCTATCTTAAAGCCCGCGTGCTGATCGTGCTGTTCCTCGGCTTTTCGGCCGGGCTGCCATTGGCGTTGTCCGGCTCGACGCTGCTGTTCTGGGCGGCGGAAGTCGGCGTCAACCTCAAGACCATCGGGCTCTTTGCTCTTGTGGGTACGCCTTACACGCTCAAGTTTCTCTGGGCGCCGATCGTCGACGCGCTCGACGTTCCAATCCTGGCGCGCCTTCTCGGCCGCCGGCGTGGCTGGCTTATTTTTTCTCAACTTCTGTTGATCAGCGCGATTATGTTGCTTGCTTTTTCGGGTCCCAATGCAGGGCCTATCGTCTCCATTCCCTTCGGCGTTGCTGGATTTCCCCTCGAAATTGCCGTGCCATTGCTAACGGTTGTCGCCGCCACATTTGTCGCAGCCGCCTCCGCAACGCAGGACATCGTCATCGACGCCTTCCGTATCGAAAGCCTCGACGAGAACGAACAGGCGGCCGGTATGGCGTCGTACGTCGCGGCCTATCGCGTCGGCATGCTCGTCTCGAGCGCGGGCGCGCTCTACGTCGTCAGCGGCTTTGAAGCGCTTGGCTTCACCAAGTCGGGCGCCTGGAGCGCCGGTTACGTGGCGATGGCCGTGCTGGTCGTCATCGGTATCCTGACGACCTTGATCGCGACCGAGCCCGACAAATCCGGCCAGGCCGATGCCGCGCATGAGCGCGAAAGCCCGCTGCAGCGCTTGAAGCGCACGATCACCGGCGCCTTCACCGACTTTTTCCAGCATGACGGCGTCTTCATCGCCATCGTCGCCCTCATCTTCGTCGTGCTGTTCAAGCTCACCGACGCGCTCGCGGGTGTCATGACGGGACCTTTCGCCGTCGAACTCGGCTTCACACGCACCGAGTACGCCAACATCGTCAAAGGTGTCGGCCTGATCGCCCTGCTCGCCGGCGGCTTTGCCGGCGGCTATATCGCACGCGCACTTCCGCTAGCGGCGAGCCTGTGGATCGGCGGCATCCTGCAGTCGGTCGCCAATCTTTCCTTTTCGTGGCTGGCGCTGGCCGGGCACGACCTGTTGTGGCTCACAGTCGCCATCACTGTCGAGAATTTCACCAGCGCCATCGGCACCGTGATGTTCGTCGCTTACCTGTCGGCGCTGTGCCGCAACCCGCTGCACACGGCGACGCAATACGCACTTCTCACCGCGCTCGCGGCGATCGGCCGAACTTATCTGTCGGCCGGCGCGGGGTATCTCGCATCGGAGACCGGGTGGGCCTGGTTCTTCGTGATCTGTGCGCTGGCCGGCATTCCATCGCTGTTATTGCTGGCGTGGCTGCAGGCGCGCGGACACTTCAGCCGGCTGGAGCTGAAGAAGCCCTGACCGCTATTTGCGCTTCGGAAAGACCTGCCAGCGCTTGCCGCCGGCAAATGGCTGTCCGTTGCATTTTTCCTTGTAGAAATATTCGGTCAGCTTGAATTCGGCGCCCGTCCATTGCCACGAACCCATCGAACCGCAATCGCCGATGCCGCGGCCTTTGGCAAAGCTGGCCATTTGCTTGGTCGCCGGATCGAATTCGGCTTCCGTCACATATTCGGAGGGCGTGAAGCGCTTGCCATCCCATCGGGTGAACGTCAGCAGGCGCGGCGGCGCGGCGCCCTCGACCACATAGGCGAGGCTGCTGCCCTGATAGGCGCCGCGCAGGCAGAGCACCAGAACCAGCTTCTTGCCGGCGCCGAGGTCAAAAACATCCTGCTCGCGCAAGGCGTCGTCGACCTCGACGAAACAATCGAGCCGCTTGAAGTCGGCCTCGATGGCCGCACGCGGCAACACCGCCTCCTGCGCCAGAGCGCCGGCGATCGAAACGCCGAGGATCGCGGCGGCAACCATGATGCGCATGGAAGTGTCTTTCAAAACAACGTGCGTTGCTTGATCGCAGCCGACAGCGTGCCTTCGTCGAGATAGTCGAGTTCGCCGCCGACCGGCACGCCATGCGCCAGCCGCGTCACCTTCACATTGGCGTCCTGCAACAGCTCGGTGATGTAGTGCGCCGTGGTCTGGCCATCGACCGTGGCGTTGAGCGCCAGGATCAGTTCCTTCACTTCCGTGCCATGGGCGCGCGAGATCAGCGCGTCGATCGACAGGTCCTGCGGTCCGACACCGTCGAGCGGCGACAGCGTGCCGCCAAGCACGTGATAGCGGCCGTTGACGACATTGGCGCGTTCCAGCGCCCACAGGTCGGCAACATCCGCCACCACCACGATGATCGACTGGTCGCGGCGCGGATCGACGCACACAGTGCAAGGGTCCTGCGTATCGATATTACCGCAGGTCTTGCAGACGACGATTTTTTCCATCGCAACCTGCAAGGCCGAGGCCAGCGGGCCCATCAGCAGATCGCGTTTCTTGATGAGATGCAGCGCGGCGCGGCGCGCCGAGCGCGGGCCCAGGCCCGGCAGCTTGGATAGCAACAGGATCAGGCGCTCGATTTCGGGTCCGGCGACAGCGGTGGCCATTTAGGTCAGATTCATTCCGGGCGGCAGCGGCAGGCCGCCGGTCAGCGCCTTCATCTTTTCCTGCATCACAGCTTCGGCCTTGCGGCGGGCATCGGCGTGCGCTGTGACCAGCAGGTCCTCGAGGATTTCCTTTTCCTCCGGCTTCATCAGCGAGTCGTCGACCTTGACGCCCTTGAGATCGCCCTTGGCGGTGAGCCGCACGCTGACCATGCCGCCGCCGGCGGAGCCTTCGACTTCGATGGAGTCGAGTTCGGCCTGCATCGCCTGCATCTTGGATTGCAGTTGCGCCGCCTGTTTCATCATGCCGAGAAAGTCAGCCATCTATTTCTCCTTGCGCATGATTTTGTCCGAAAACCGGTACCCACTTTTCGGAATCATGCGCTCAGTCCTCGTCATTTTCTTCCGGCGCGGCTTCAGGTGCAGCCTCGGGTGCCGTCTGCGTCACGTTGACGACCTTGGCGCCGGGGAAACGATTGAGCACGGCCTGCACCAGTGGATCGCTCTGCACGTCCTCTTCGAGGTCGGCCTGACGCGCATCCGCCTGCGCGCGCATGGTCGGCGCGCCCTGCTCCTTGGACACCACGACGATCCAGCGCTTGCCGGTCCAGGCGGTGAGTTTGCGCTGCAGGTCGTGCACCAGCGTTTTCGGCGCGGTCGGCAGAACGCTCAGTTCGAGCTGACCATCCTCGCAGCGCACCAGCTGGACGTCACGTTCCAGCGCCATTTTCATGGTGATGTCGCGCTTGTCCTGCACCAGCGCGATGATTTGTTCGAAGGTGCCGATCTGCAAAACCGGCGCGGCGGCCTCAGGCGTATCGAGCCGGGCCACCGGGTCTTCGGCCGGACGCGGCGAGGCGGCGGCCGACGAACGCGGCGCGCCACGCGGCGCTTCAAAACGCGGTGCGAAATTCTGCGATGAACTCGAGGCTGCGGAGGCAGAAGCACTGGCGCCGTTGCCGGACGCCCGCGCCGACGAGCCACCACCCTCGCCGAGCGAACGCACGACTTCGTCCGGCGTCGGCAGATCGGCCGCATAGGCAATGCGCACCAGCACCATTTCGGCGGCGGCGACCGGGCGGCCCGAGGCCTGCACTTCGCCGACACCTTTCAGCAGCATCTGCCAGGTGCGCGACAGCACGCGCATCGACAACTGCGTGGCGAAGCTGCGGCCGCGCACCCGTTCCGCCTCGGACAATGAAACATCGTCGGCGACGTTCGGCACGACTTTGACGCGGGTGACGAAATGCGTGAATTCGGCCAGATCGCTGAGGATCACGCCCGGATCGGCGCCGATGTCGTATTGCGCGCGCAGCTCGGTGAGCGCGGCGGCGACATCGCCCTTCATCAGCGACTCGAACAGGTCGACGACGCGGACGCGGTCGGCCAGACCCAGCATCTGGCGCACGTCTTCGGCCCGTACCGGACCCGCGGCGTGCGCAATGCCCTGGTCGAACAGCGACAGACTATCGCGCACCGAGCCTTCGGCCGCGCGCGCGATCAGCGCCAGCGCTGCCGGTTCGACTTCGATCTTTTCCTTGGCGGCGATGCCAGCGAGATGCTTGATCAGCACATCGGCGTCGACGCGGCGCAGATCGAAACGCTGGCAGCGCGACAGCACCGTCACCGGCACTTTGCGGATTTCCGTGGTGGCGAAAATGAACTTGGCGTGTGGCGGCGGCTCTTCCAGCGTCTTGAGCAGCGCGTTGAACGCGGCGCCCGACAGCATGTGCACTTCGTCGAGGATATAGACCTTGTAGCGCGCCGACACCGGGGCGTAGCGCACCGCGTCATTGATCTGGCGCACGTCTTCGACCGAGTTGTGGGAGGCCGCATCCATTTCAAGCACGTCGATATGACGGCTTTCGATGATGGCCTGGCAGTGCACGCCCATCTTGGGCATGTGGATGGTCGGGCCGGTGACGGAACCGTCCGGCAATTCGTAATTCAGTGCGCGGGCGAGAATACGCGCGGTCGTGGTCTTGCCGACGCCGCGCACGCCGGTGAGGATCCAGGCCTGCGGAATGCGGCCGCTCTCGAACGCATTCGAGATGGTGCGCACCATCGCGTCCTGGCCGATCAAGTCTTCGAAACTGGCGGGACGATATTTGCGGGCGAGCACCCGGTAGCCGGCGCCCGCGGCGGGCGCGCCGCCGAGGTCGAGGCCCAAACTGGCCTCCTGGTCCGCAGCTTTGGTCGGCTCGCTCATTCTGCCATCCGCTGCAGCGCGTCCAAAAAAGTATCCCTGACGCGCGTAAACGCGCTGATCCGCGCGCGGCGCCCCCGAGCTACTCGCTTCGCTCGCGGAAAAATGGGTGGGAGGCTGACGAGCGACCCGTCCGTGCTCGTTAGGGCTGCTTCCTTCCGGATCTGACCCGGTTGGCGAGTGGTGCGTCCACTGCCAACCTCCCGGGACTTATATCGGGCCAATAGCCCCCAAAAGCAAGCACACGTCTGGCCGCTCTGCTAGGTTTCCTCCGAAAGAATCGTCCGAAATAACCCAATGGTTTCAGGCACTCACATGAACTGGTCGCTGCATCCCAAACTCTCCGAGCTGACCACGCAAGTCGGCGACTTGGCCCTGTCGCGCGTACTGCTGGAGAACGACTCCAACTACCCCTGGCTGATCCTGGTACCGCGCATGCCGGGTGTCTCGGAGATCATCGATCTCGACCCCAACGAGCAGGTGCAGCTTCTGGGCGAGATCGACGCGGCGTCACGCGCGCTCAAGGCCGTCGCCACGTTCGACAAGCTCAACGTCGCCGCGCTCGGCAACATGGTGAAGCAACTGCACGTCCATGTGATCGGCCGCAGCACGACCGACGCGACCTGGCCGAAGCCGGTCTGGGGCCTGGCCCCGCCGGTACATTATGAGCCCGCCGCGCGCGAAAAGCTGCTCACAGCACTGCGGCGCGAACTGAAAATGTGACGGCGTTATGTTTCTAAAATTTAATTCACCGTTATCGTGGCGGTGAGCGGCGCGCATTGCACTCCCCCGTTCATCGTGCGACTTTCCGCCTCGCATGCCCCCTCGCCCCGACCTCGGACCACAACCCCGCCTCGGCTATGCCGAAAACCGTCTCGAACGCGCCGCCGAGCGCCGCCGCGACACCGCCGCACTGGATGCCATGTTGTCCGGCGCCAAAGCCGGCGCCTATGTGATCGGCGGCGAAATGATCATTGCCAAAAAGGGCGAGCCGCTCAGCAATCCGTTGTTCACACTGGCAGAAGCGCGCGCTCTGGCGCCGACCACCGAAACTGTTTTCCTCGGCCACCTCGACGAAGCCGGTCACTTTGCTTTCGGCATCGCGCCAGACGCCGCGGAGGCGCTCAAGACCCGCGACGATCTGCTGGTCACCGATCTGCGCTCCATCGCCGTGCAGGGTCTGGTCGACGCCAACCATCTGCCGCCGATCGCCGAAGGCAAGGCGGTGCTGCACTGGCACGCCAAGCATCGCTTCTGCCCGAATTGCGGCGCGCCGACGCTCGCCGTCGACGGCGGCTGGCGGCGCGATTGCGCCAACTGCAAGACCCAGCATTTCCCGCGCACCGACCCCGTCGTCATCATGCTGATTATCGACGGCGACAACTGTCTGCTCGGCCGCTCGCCCCGCTTTGCCACCACGATGTGGTCGTGCCTGGCCGGTTTCATCGAGCCGGGCGAATCCTTCGAGGACGCCGTACATCGCGAAACCCGCGAGGAAGCCGGCATCGTCTGCGGCCGGGTGAACTATTACCGCTCGCAGCCCTGGCCGTTCCCGTCATCGCTGATGATTGGCTGCCATGCGGAAGCACTGAGCCGCGAAATAGTGGTCGATCGCGAGGAACTGGAAGACGCCCGGTGGTTTAGCAAGGATGAGGTCACGACTATGCTGATGCGCAAGCATCCGGATGGCCTGACCACGCCGCCGCCGGTGGCGATCGCGCATCACATTATCCGCGCCTGGGTAGAGGACGACGTCCGCTTTGACTAATCCGGCACCGAAAGTTCTCTGCGCCGGCGGCGCGGTGCAAGACATCATCATGCGGGTCGAACAATTCCCCGGCCCCGGCGCCAAGGTTCAGGCTTCCGAATTCCTTATCACCAGCGGCGGTCAGGCCGGCAATGCGGCTGTCGCCGTTGCGCGGCTCGGCGCACACTGCAGCTATATCGGCGCGCTGGGCGATACCGATGACGAGGTCGCCAACACTATAGCCAAGACCTTCGCCGGCGAAGGCATCGACGTCAGCATGGCGCTGCGCGTACCCGGCGCCCGTTCTTCCGTTTCACTGATCCTGATCGACAAGACCGGCGAGAAGATGATTGCGACGCGGCGCGATAGCGGGCTCAGCAGCGCCACGGTCAAGGACCCGGCCGCTGCGGTGGCCGCGATCGACGCGGTATTGCTCGACAATCGTTACGCCACCCTGACGCTGCCGATCTGCCAGGCGGCGCAGGCGCGCGGCATTCCGCGCGTGCTCGATCTCGACAAGCCCTCGCCCGCCGATGATGCGCTGGTGATGGGCAGCACGCATGTCATTTCGTCCGCCGACGCGATGCGCGAAAGCACCGGCCTGAAGGATTACGGCGCGGCGCTCCGAAGATTCGGCGAAGTGTATAAAGGATTTCTGGCGGTAACCGATGGCCCGGCCGGCGTCTACTGGCTCGACAAGGGTGAAGTCCGCCATATGGATGCGTTCAAGATCGAGGCCGTCGATACGCTGGGCGCCGGCGACACCTTCCACGGCGCCTTCACCGTGCGTCTTGTCGAAACCAATGATGCGGTCGAATCGATGCGCTTTGCCGCCGCGGCGGCCGCGCTCAAATGCCTGCGCTTCGGCGGCCTGATGGGCGCGCCGACACGGGCGGAAGTCGACGCATTCTTGAAGAAGAACGCTTAAAGCTTTGCTTGTCACGATCTGTGCGTGCCTGGGGGGACGTCAGCTTGAGAAGCCCGAAAGTTCTCTGCGCCGGCATCGCGGTGCAGGACGTCATCATGAAAGTGGAAAAATTTCCGGCACCCGGCGCCAAGGTGCCGGCTTCCGAATTCCTGGTCATCGGCGGCGGCTGTGCCGCCAATCAGGCGGTCGCCATTGCGCGACTCGGCGGCAATGCCGCCTTTGCCGGTCCGCTGGGCGGCGAGAATGATGCCGTCAGCAGCCGCGTCCTCAAGGATCTCAAGGCCGACGGCATCGATTGCAGCGGCGCCGTGCGCGTCGATGGCGGCACGAGTTCGGTGTCGCTCATCATGGTCGATGCGGCTGGCGAGAAACTCGTCGCCACGCGGCGCGGCACAGATCTCGGCGACGCACTGCCGGCCGATGCCGAAAAACTCGTCGCCGACATCGCGGCGCTTTCCGTCGATAACCGCTTCCCGCCCTTCGTCATGGCGCTCGCCCGCGCGGCGGCCAAGCGGAATATTCCAATCGTCATCGATCTCGATCAGGCGACCACGCCGGACGATCCTTTGCTCGCGATGGGCACGCATGTCATTGCTTCCGCCGAAGGCCTCAAAGACACCACCGGCCTGTCCGACCCCGGCGCCGGCTTGCGCAAGCTTGCCGAAACCAACCCCGGTTTCCTCGCCAGCACCGACGGCGCGAACGGCATGTACTGGCTCGAGGGCGATGCGGTGAAGCACATGCCTGCGTTCAAGGTTGAGGTCATCGACTCGCTCGGAGCGGGCGATGCGTTTCACGGCGCCTTCGCGATGGCGCTGGCCGAAGGCCAGGACCCGATTGCAGCGATGCGCTTTGCCAGCGCCGTCGCCGCGCTGAAATGCACCAAGTTCGGCGGCACCGTGGGTTCGCCGAAGCGCGACGCGGTCGAAGCGCTATTGAAGCTGAACTTTTAACTGCCGCGACAACAAATTACATCGGCGGCAGTTCGTTCATGAAGTCGACGAGGTGCTGCTTCCAGAACGCGCCGAGATTGTAGGTGTAGTGACCGTGAGTCGTCGCACTCGCCGGAACAAGCGCGAAACGCGCGCCCGCGATGCGCTTGATCTCGCGTTCCATGACGCCCAGCTCGGGAGGGTTGACCTCGTCGTCGGCAAAATTGATGGCGAGCAGCCTGGCCTTGATCTTTTCCAGGTCCTTCGATGGATCATAGTCCATCACCGCCTCGATGGCGTAAAGCTGATTATTGGCGTCGAGCTTGCTCGCCTGCTCGACCATCTGCCGATAGAGCGTGTCCATGGCTTCGCGGCTGGGCGCGACTTTCTGAAAATGGACCGCGCTTTCCGTCATCAATGCCGAGATTGGCGCGGCATAGACATAATGCGTCGGATTTTTCTGATAGTTGCCGTCCTTCCAGTCGGGATCGTTCCGGATGGCTTCGATGCCAATGCGCCGATACATCCAGTTGCGGCCGCTGATGGCAATCGGCTGGCTCGCGACCGGCACCAGGGCATCCATGAAATCCGGATGCATCTCGCCCCACATCCAAGCCTGCATGCCGCCCATCGAGGTGCCGAGCACGAGTCTGAGGTGCTTGAGGCCGAGATGCTCTGTCAACAGGAGATGAGTTGCCTTCACCATGTCGACGTAGCGGTAGTGCGGGAATGCCATCCGCAGACCATCGCTCGGTTTTGACGATCCACCGCGGCCAATTCCGTCCGGGATGACGATGAAATATTTATTGGCATCGAGCGGCGCGCCCGGCGCAAACAATTCATTGGCGAGGGTCGGCTGCAGCCAGTTTTTCGATGTGCCGCTGGTCCCGTGCAGGAGAAGCACGCCGTTGATCACGTCGCCGGCGGCGTTGCGTTTCGCACTCCCGAGCGTGATGTAGTGAATCTTCAACTCCGGCAGAGTCTCTCCCGAGGCAAAGCCGAAGTTTTTGAGCACGACGTCGCTTTCGCGCTGGCCGGGCCAAGGGCTCTGCGCAACGGCAGGCATCGCGGTCAAGAGGACTGCAGCCGCGACGAACCCCAGATAACGCCGGTAGAAAAGTTTCATTCGATCACCTCGTCGGAGCGTGCGATACGCTATCATCGGTGATGCCAAAAACTCAAACGCGCCGAAATTATTGACGGCCGTCTGGGCGCCCTCGTTACTTTTTAGACGGACACGGCGCACCGCAGGGCGCGCAGGCCCCTGCAAAGTCTTCCGGCGACACCGCGCGGCCGCTCGACGGGCTGGTGAGGTGATTGCCGACGATCGCGACGAAGGTCAGCACGACGACGGCGATATAGGTTTTTCTCATCGCATTTCTCTGCGCATGATCTGATCCGAAAACCGGTGCCCACTTTTCGGGATCATGCGCTAATCCCTCGACAGGCCGAACAGCGGCCGCAAGCGGATGCCGATCAGGCAACCCGGCAAACACGCCAGAAACCAGACCCAGCCGTGCAGCGAGCCGGAGGCGACGCCGCCGATGAAAGCGCCGATGTTGCAGCCAAAGCCGATGCGCGCACCCCAGCCGCACAGCAGGCCGCCGATATTGGCCGCGAGAATCGATTTGAACGGCGGCCACGCCGCCGCCGCGAACGGCTTGGTGGCGGCGGCCGCCGCCATCGCGCCGAAAATCATGCCGAAGTCGGTGAGGCTCGACGTATCGGACAACACCGAACTCGCGAGCGCCTGCTTGTTGCCTGGCCATTGCCAGAAGCCCGCATTGGAAAAATCGAACCCGAGCGCGGCAAAAATCTTCGCGCCCCAGAGCGTGTAGCCGTAGGTCACGCTCCAGGGGTGCCCGCCGGCAAAGAACACGGCGATGCAGAGCACACCGATGGCAATGCCACCGAGAATGTAACTGCGCGACGGCATGAAATTCGCGCCGCGCTTTTTTGCCACGGCGACGATCAGGCCGGCTGCCAGCGCGATGCTGGCGAGCGTTGCCGCCAGCCCGCCCCAGGGCCCGAGATAATCCGACGCGAGAACGGGATCGATGCCGCCTAACGCAAGAAATGACGGCAGCGACAGGCTACCGAGCACGCTGCCAATGATGAAGAAGGCCAGCGTGAACAGCATGCGGCCGGAGCCGCCGCCGACGGTGTAGAGCGTGCCGGAGCCGCAGCCATTGGCGAGCTGCATGCCGATGCCGAATACGAAAGCGCCGATGATCAGCGAGGGCCCAAGCGGCGCGATGGCGCCGCCGAAATTGGATTTGAGCGCCGCGACCGGCACGACGGCCAGCGCGCAGATGGCGATCACGATCAGGCCGCCGAGCAGACCGCCAGCCTCACCCTTGGTGAGAAAGCGCCGCCACGACGCCGTGTAGGAAAACTCCGCTTTGAGAAAGGCGATGCCGAGGCCGAAGCCGCCGAGGATCAGCGCCGCCGACAGCGGCTGGCTGTCGAGCAGCACGAGGGCGACCAGGATCGCGGTCGCGCCGATAGCAAAAGTGAGGAAAAGCCGGTCGATGCCGATTGCGGCGCCCGCGCTGGGCGCCGCCGCTGTCGCAGTAGACATGAGGACTCCTGAGAGGCCTCGATCAGGAGCCGAGGCCGAGCTTCTTTTTCAGATCGTCCCACTTCGTGCGCGCCGACTCAACAGGCCGGCTCGCATTGCTGGTCCATTCCACCATGGAACCGGCATACAGCCGGTCGGCGGAGCGGCCAAGCAATTCGTGCATCACGAACCAGTCGGTCGCGGCCCAATGGCCCGTATTGCAGTAAGCAATCGCCGGACCGGCCGGCACATGCGCCGAGATCTTGGCGAGTTCGGCCGCGGGCTTCAGGCGATTGGTCTTGGCGTCGTAGAAGTCGGCGCTGTCGAGGCTGACCGCACCGGGAATGTGGCCATAGGCCTGAGAGGCCGGCGCCTTTTCCTTGCCGCTGTAGAACGAGCCCGGCCGTGCATCGATCAAGGTCGCACCGCCGGCCGTTTCGATTTTCTCGACATCGCTGGCGAGCGCCAGGATGCCCTTGTTGATGGTCGACGTGAAAATCGCCGGCGACGGCGTACGAGCGCCCTGCTCGAACGGCAGATTGGCCGCCTTCCAGGCAGCAAGACCGCCGTCGAGAATCGAGACGTTGTTCACGCCAGCATATTTCAGCGTCCAGTAGGTCCGCGCCGCGGCGCCGAAATCGGATGAGCTGACGCCGGCCGGTACCACGACGACGTGGCTGTCTTCGTCGATGCCGAGCTCGCCGATAAGTTTTTCCAGTTCAGCCGTGGTCGGCACCATGAACGGCACGCCGTTGCGCTCCACGCGCCAGCCGCCTTTGTCGTAATCGCTATGCACCGCGCCCGGGATGTGGCCCTGCGCAAAAGCCTCCGGCGTACTGCCGTCGATCGCCGAGCGGACGTCGAGCACCACCACTTTGCCGTCCTTGAGATGGCCGCTCAGCCACTGCGCGCTAACCAGCGGCTCAGCTGCCACGGGCGCCGCATGTGCGCCCGCCGACGACGCGGCCAGCGCGGCGGAAAACAGCATGGCGGCGCCAATCCGGCGGAAGGCGCGGGTAAAGGACGAAGGAACAAGGGTGATCATGGGGGATTCCGAAGGTCGAATGTTATCGAGGTGGCGTTAGATTGCACTTGAAATAGAATATTTTTCTATATAAGAACAGATAGCAGGCATAAATAAGAAGATTATTCTAATATATCCAATCTTTTTAGACTGTCTGTGCCAAATTTCGAAGGAAAAGAGAATGGACGCCATCGACCGCAAGATCCTCGCCGTCGTCCAACAGGACGCCGCCCTCTCCGTCGCCGAAATCGGCCAGCGCGTGGGCCTGTCCTCGACGCCATGTTGGAAGCGTCTGCAGCGGCTGGAAGCCGACGGCGTCATCACCAAGCGCGTGGCGCTGATCGATCCGGAAAAGGTCGGGCTCGGCATTACCGTATTCGTTTCGATCGAGACCGGCGACCATTCGCAGGACTGGCTGGCGAAGTTCGCCGACACCGTGGGCGCGATGCCGGAAGTGATGGAGTTCTATCGCATGGCCGGCGACGTAGACTACATGCTGCGCGTCGTGGTGCACGACATGCCGGGCTACGACACGTTCTACAAGAAGCTGATCGCCACGGTACCGCTGAAGAACGTGACGTCGCGATTTGCCATGGAGCGGATCAAATCGACGACGGCGCTGCCGATACTGCCTTAACTCAAGTGCAGGTCGTCGTGCCGTAGGTCGGCGCCGAGATGCGCGGCGTCATGTACATCTTGTCGGACAGAGTCAGTGTACCGCTGATGGTGTAGCCGACGGTCGGCGTGTAGGCGTAGGACGCTTCCGACAGGATCAGCGTCGAGTTCGCCACCGCCAGCGCTGTCGGAACGGTCATCGTGCCGCTGTTGGCCGTACCATTGCGCGTCACGCTCCACTTCACGGTCGCGACCTTGTTGGCGTCGATCTTGATGCAGGTGATCGTCATCTTCAGTTTGGTCGCATCGTAAGGCGAAACGATCGCGCCCGACGCGTCGAGAATGTTGGTCATATCGGCTGTGCTGATCGTGGCCGTCTGCGCCGAAAGGTTGGCAAGCGCCGCGGAGATTAAGCTGACCTTGCGGTCGGTGCCAACACCGGTGGCGATTTCCGCGCAACCGAAGTAAAGCCCGATCATCACTGGCGCCAACAGCGCGAACTCGACCGCCGAGACGCCACGCTTGTCGCGCGCGAGCCGTGAAAGTTTTCCGAGGATTGAGGTTTTCAGCATGTTCCGGCCGGTCCGTAAGGTTCGTTGCGGAACACCGCCGTCGCAACGAGAAGGCGCTTGTTGCCGTTCAAGTTGGAGATCGCGGTGTTGTACATCGATACGTAGATGGGCCATTGATAATAGAGCGTCACGCGCACGATGCAGCCCGGACCGCCAGGCGTATAAGCCGCCTGCGTCGCATCAAAGTTGCCATTGGTCACCGGCGCGGTGTTGTTGACCGAACTGAAGCTCGTATAGGTCTTGACGTCGACGGTCATGCCATTGGCGCAATCGAACAGGCCATAGACCCGCGTGCACACCGCGGTCTTGAAATTCGCGGCGGTGTAATTTGCGGTCTGCGCCTGCCCGGTCATCACGAGGCGGGACGCATCGGCCGCGGTCGCTTCCAGCGTCTGCTGGGCGAAGAACACGAAGGCGGTTTCGAGAATGGCGAACGTCAGCGCCAGGAACGGCGCGGCAACCAAAGCAAATTCGACAGCGGCGGCGCCATCCTGCTGACGCACAAAGCGGCGCGCGAGGCGGCTCGGCAGCAGCCTGCCCAGCTTTGTCATGAATTTACTGCGCGGGGCATCAGCCATGATGGAGGCTCGACGAATTACGGGTGGCGGAACACTACCAGAGCGGCGTTTTCAAATTCTTGCGGGCATTGCTTCGAACAACGGCAATCGCATTAAGCAGCCGCTAACCCTGCTCGCGACGCCGACGCTATTTCACCGGAGCCTGCGCCGTATTGGCCCGGGTGCCGACTTGGCCCAACGTGTCGGTGAAGTACTTGTTGTCGTCACCCAGCGTCATGCGCGGCGAACATTCCGGCGAGCAGCTGTAGGATTCACGGGCGACGCCCTTGTAGACCACGACCAGATCGCCGCCGGCGGGACCGACCACCTGCACCGTGGTGTCCATGACGATCTTGCCGGCGCGATCCATCGCCAGAAGATTGGTCGAGCCGTAGCCTTTGCCGGTGACGACCAGAATGCCGCCGCTTTGCAGCGAGGCGTCAGCGATCAGCGGATTGCCGATGACGATGGTGGCGACCTTGTCGGGCAGCCGCATGATCTGCGCCTGGTCGACATTGACGGTGAAGGTAGCGGCCAGCGCCGGGAATGCGGTCAGCATGGTGGCGGACAACAGCGCCGATGCAATCATTCGATTGCGGCGCCAGAACACGGCCGACATTGAACTCTCCAACGCTACACACGCATACAAAGCCCGCCGCAACAGGACGGGACGCTTCCAGCCGAGTTGACTGCAAATTGGTGAACGAAGTGCAAAGAGTGCTTATAAGGCCGGCATTCAGACGGGTTTGGAGCCCTTGGCAATCGGGTTCCGCTTGGCGCGCCATTCATCGATGAGATGACGGAACGGATAGAGCATCTGCGCGCCAAAACCGGCCGGAAAATGCATGTCATCGACACCGTAGGCGTCCGGCATCTCGTTTTTAGGCATATAAAAGGTGCCGAACATCAAATCCCAGACCGGGAAAGTGCCGGCGAAGTTGCTCGAACCGCCGCGATCGGCAGCGGTGTGGTGCCAGCGGTGAAACACGGGGCTCGCCAGCACGTATTTGAACGGCCCGAAGGTCCAGTTCAAATTGGCGTGCACCATCGCCGAGGTCGCGGTCGTGAATGGTCCCACCCACAACATGACATTCGGCGAAATCCCCGCGAGCAGCAGCGCCACGTCGACCAGCACGGTGCCGAAGAAAATATTGATCGGATGAAACCGCGCGGCGGAGATCCAGTCGAGATCCTCCGACGAATGATGGATCGCGTGATATTTCCAAAGGTCCGCGCCATGAAAGATGCGGTGCGTCCAATAGGTCAGGAAATCCGACACAACGACGAATATCAGCGCCTGAGCCCAAAGCGGCAGCGTGGCCAGCGGACCGAAACCGTCATTGTAGAATTCGTTGAGCGCCGCTTCGCCGTGAATGTTGAACAGTAGCGCCGCGCCCATCACCATGAGTCCGATGCGCACGAAACGCGCCATCATCGGGATCAGGAACCAGTAGAGAATGTCGGTGACGATTTCGCGTTTGCGCCACCAGGGCTCGCCGGGATTGCAGGCCATCCAATGCGTCAGCAGCGCAAAGCCGATGCCAAAAGCCAACGTGACGGGCACCAGTTTGAGCATTGTCTCGCCGGAAACCGATAGAACGGCGATGAATTCGTTGAACATGGCCGCGCGCTCGCGTTTTTTACGAGAAATATCCGGCAATCCGGTATCCGCGTCGCAAGTTAAGATGCGGTGAATCCGTTGCATTCGCCGGTCGCGCGGGCCGCATATAGCAGGCGGTATCCGGAGATGTCCGGCAAAGACTTGCACCTCTGATAGTATTGACGCCGAAGACGAAAGCAGAGGCCGTAATAGTTTCTAGCGTAATTACTGAGACTAGCTGCCGAACTCTTATGTATTCGCTTTAATAATTTCAGTTATATTTAGTATAGACCGTAGTTACGATTTATTAACTCTACTATTGTTGCAGTAATATCTTGTTAACTACGAATTGTATACCAGCCATTACCCCAAGTTTCATCGATCACATTAACCGCCACGCAAGACCTACGGGCTACTTTGCGGCATTGGTTCTTGGGAGCCGGAGCAAATTCTGCCCTGGGGATCAGCTCAGACAGCCACGTGTGGATTTAGGAGCTACCGATGAAAAACCTCTTGGTTCGTTTCGTAAAGGACAACTCCGGCGCGACGGCCATCGAATATGGCCTGATCGCCGCTGGCATCTCGGTCGCGATCATCGCGGTCGTGAACGGTCTCGGCACCTCGCTCAACGCGAAGTTCCAGAGCATCTCGACCCAGCTCAAGTAGTCCGGGCCGACGACGCAGTTACAAAGGCTCCGGCCACTCGCCGGAGCCTTTTGCTTTTGTGCGGCGTGGATTTTCAATCCTTAACCGCCGGTAAAGACGTCTCGCGCTAAACCCGTGCGCATTCGCCCGCTGGGACATACGTAATGATGCTGACCGACGGTATCAGGCTTCTGCTATTCCCCGCGTTGATGGCGTTCGCCGCCTCTAGCGATCTTCTTACCATGACGATCTCGAACCGGCTGTCGCTGGCGCTGGCCGGCGGCTTTCTGGTGTTGACGATCGTCACCGGCATGGGCCTGCAGGACATCGCCCTGCATCTGGCCGCGGGCGCGCTGGTACTGGTCGTTGCCTTCGGCTTTTTCTCGCAGGGCTGGATCGGCGGCGGCGACGCCAAGCTCGCGGCCGCTACCGCGCTGTGGTTTGGCTTCGATCACCTGCTCGACTATCTGGTCTATGCGTCGCTGTTCGGCGGCGTTCTGACGCTGGTGCTGATCCAGTTTCGCAAACTGCCACTGCCGGACTTCCTCGCGCGTCAGCCCTGGATCATGCGGCTGCACGAAACCGGCGGCGGGATTCCCTACGGCATCGCGCTGGCTGCTGCCGCGCTTGCGGTCTATCCCAAGACCGGCTGGATGCCCGCGTTCGGCATCTGACTTTCATTCATCGCGCGCGATTTTAACAAACGACATTCCGGTTTTCGGAAGTAACGACTCATTAAGTGCCGCGACAGCGCGCAAGAAAATATTAACTCGATTTAGATACCGCTGCTTAACCATACCTTGACCTTTAGCTGATGAAATCCCGTGTAAGCGGTCGTGTTGGCCGCCATGTGCTTTAGGCGGCCAGTCCGGCTGCTTGTCACTGTGAGAGTGAGCGTATGAAAGCGGCGCGCGTCGTAGTGCTGTCGGTCGCCATCGGTGCGGGTGGAATCGCCGCGATGTTGGCGGGCCGTTCCGAAAAGCCCCCGGAAGTTAAGCCCGAGGTCGTGCAGGTCGACACTGTCGACGTGCTGATCGCCAAAGGCGACATTCCGATGGGTACGGCCCTATCGGCCGCCGACATGCAATGGCAGTCCTGGCCCGCAACCGCCGCCAGCGGCAACTTCATCCGTCGAAACAATCGCCCGCAGGCCGTCGAGGATCTCAACGGTCTGATCGCGCGCGTGCCTTTCATCGCCGGCGAACCTATTCGCGAAGCCAAACTGGTGAACGCCAAGGGCTCCGGCTTCATGGCCGCGATTCTGCCGACCGGCATGCGCGCCGTATCGACCCAGATTTCGCCGGAGAACGGCGCCGGCGGCTTTATCCTGCCGAACGATCGCGTCGACGTCATTCTCACACGGCGCGACGCCAATGCCGACAAGGCCGGTGCCGCTGAATCGCGCACCAGCGAAACCGTGCTCACGAACATTCGCATTCTGGCCATCGACCAGAACGTCGAAGAGAAAAACGGCCAGAAGGTCGTCGTCGGCAAGACCGCGACGCTCGAACTCAGCCCCAGCCAGGCCGAAACACTTGTGCTGTCGCAGCAGGTCGGTTCGCTATCGCTGGCGCTGCGCAGCGTCACCGACGCGTCGAAGACCAATGAACCCGCCGCCGAAGAATCCTCCGGCAAGAAGAACACCGTCAATGTGATCCGCTTCGGCGTGAGCACGCAGTCGACACCGAAATGAACGAGCGCAAGGACCTCAGGGACATGCCGACCGGACATTGGGCCATGAAGACACTGATCCGCAGCGCATCGCTGGCGGCGCTGCTCGCCGGCGCGGGCCTCGCGCCCATGAGCCCGCTGCAGGCCGCCGATACGCCGACGCAGGTCATCCAGGTGGCCGCGAGCGAAGCGACGTCGCGATTCATTCCGCTCGGCGTCGGCAAATCTGTCGCCATCGATCTGCCGGCCGACATCAAGGACGTCCTGGTCGCCGACCCCAAGATCGCCAACGCGGTGATCCGCTCGTCGCGGCGCGTCTACATGATCGGCGTCGCCATCGGACAGACCAACATTTTCTTCTTTGACGCCGCCGGCAAGCAGATCGCCGGCTTCGACCTCGCCGTCACACGCGATCTTAACGGCGTACGCGCCGCACTGAAGCAGAGCATGCCCGACAGCGACATCCGCATCGAAGGCGTCGGCGCCGATGGCATCATGCTGTCCGGCAGCGCGGCGAGCAACGCCGAGTCGCAGCAGGCCTATGACATTGCGTCACGGCTGGTCGGCGACGGCGTCAAGGTCGTCAACGGCATCGGCGTGCGCGGCCGCGATCAGGTCATGCTGAAAGTGCAGGTGGCGGAAGTCCGCCGCGACATCATCAAGCAGCTCGGCATCGATCTGTCGGGCAGCTTCAACTACGGCACCGCCGTGGTGAACTTCAACCAGCAGAACCCGTTCTCCGCGACCGGCCAGACGCTGAGCAACTCCTCGCTCGACGGTACCTGGAAGAACATCACCGCCACGCTGCGGGCGATGGACCGCGCCGGCGTGCTGCGCACGCTGGCCGAGCCGAATTTGACCGCGATTTCCGGCGAGACCGCGAGCTTCGTCGCCGGCGGCGAATTCCCGATTCCCAATGGCCTGTCGTGCGACACCACCAAATCGCCGCCGATCTGCCAAGCGCAGGTCGACTTCAAGAAGTTCGGCGTCAGCCTGGTGTTTACGCCGATCGTCCTGTCGGAAGGCCGCATCAGCCTCAAGGTCATGACCGAAGTCTCCGACCTCTCGACCGACAACGCCTTGACGCTGGCGGTGCCTGGCTCGACCCAGACTTTGACCATTCCCTCGATCAGCACGCGCCGCGCCGAAACCACCGTGGAAATTCCCTCGGGCGGTTCGCTGGCGCTGGCCGGCATGATCCAGGAACAGACTAAGCAGCAGATCAACGGCGTTCCCGGCCTGATGCAACTGCCGGTGCTCGGCGCATTGTTCAAGAGCCGCGACTACATCAATCACCAGACCGAACTGGTCGTCATCGTGACGCCTTACGTGGTGCGTGCGGTCGCGCAGAAGCTGTTGTCGCGGCCCGATGACGGCTTCGCGGATCCGAGCGACCCGCAAACGGTGCTGCTGGGACGTCTCAACCGCATCTAAGGCACCGCGGGCCAGCCCGCGGCGCAGCCGGAACAGAGCGCCAACTATCGCGGCAAGTACGGATTCATTCTCGATTGAGCGGCACCAGAGGACGAGCGATGACAGAACTCCATAAGGCGGCTGCCCGGCGCTACGGCAAGGCGGCCTTGCGTCTGCTGGCGGCCGGCGGTCTCGCCGCCCTGCTGGCCGGCTGCAACGAAAGCCGCGTCTCACAGGCGGACTATCCGAACGACTACCGGCTGCGCCATCCGATCACGATGAAGGAAGGCGACCGCACCGTCGAAGTCTTCGTCGGACGCAATCGCGGCGGCCTGTCGCCGGTGCAGCGCGCCGACGTGCTGGCCTTCGCGCAACTGTGGCGGCGCGAAGCCACCAGCGGCATCATTGTCGACGTGCCGCAGGGCAAGGCGACCGCGGCCGCTTCGGCCGATTCGATGCGCGAAATTCACTCGATCTTCGCGGCCTCCGGCGTGCCGCGCCATGCGGTGTTCGTGCGCAATTACCAGCCAATGGATTCCGCACTGACCAGCATCAAGATCAACTACTCGAAGATGACCGCGACCGCGGGCCCTTGCGGCCAGTGGCCGAATGACATCGGCCCGGCGCAGGACGCCAGCTACAACGAGAACCGGCCGACCTGGAATCTCGGCTGCGCCAATCAGCGCAATCTGGCGGCGATGGTCGACAATCCGGCGGATCTCGTTCAGCCGCGTGGTGACGGGCCGGCCTACAACGGCCGCCGCACCATCGCGACCGACAAATACCGCAAGGGCGACAACCCGAGCGGAACCTACGGCGCCGCGTACGAAACCGGCAAAATCAGCGATGTCGGCAAATGATCAAGCACGCACAGCAAGTCGCAATTGCGGATGACACGCCGCTGGCGCCGGCGATGGGCGAGGTCGCCGCCGATGAACATATCGCTCCGGCGCCGCGCGTATCGGTGCAGGCCTTCTGCGAATCGGTCGAAACCGCCGCTGCCGTGCAGTCGGCCGGCGAAGATCGCCGTCTGGCCAAGGCCCATGTCAAAATCCAGATGGGCGGCGCCACCGCCGCGGTCGAAGCCTATCGAACGTCACCGACGCCGAACGTCATCATCATCGAAGCCGAAGCGCGCGGCGACGACATCCTGCACAAACTCGACCAGCTTGCAGAAGTCTGCGACGCCGGCACCCGCGTCGTCGTGGTCGGCCGCATCAACGACGTCACGCTCTATCGCGAACTGACCAAGCGCGGCGTCAGCGATTATCTGATGGCGCCGATCGGCACGCTCGACGTCGTGCGCGCGATCTGCGGCCTGTTCACGTCGCCGGACGCCAAGGCGGTCGGGCGCATCATCGCCGTGGTCGGTGCCAAAGGGGGAGTCGGCGCGTCCACCATCGCGCACAACGTCGCCTGGGCCATTGCCCGCGACTTGTCGTTGGACTCTGTCGTCACCGACCTCGATCTCGCGTTCGGTACCGCAGGCCTCGACTACAACCAGGATCCGCCGCAGGGCATCGCCGACGCGGTGTTCTCGCCCGACCGTATCGACACCGCCTTCGTCGACCGCCTGCTGTCGAAATGCACCGACCATCTCAGCTTGCTGGCCGCGCCGGCAACGCTTGAGAGGGTCTATGATTTCGGCGAGGAAGCCTTCGATTCAATCCTCGATTCGCTGCGCAGTTCGATTCCCTGCGTCGTGCTCGACGTGCCGCATATCTGGTCCGGCTGGGCCCGGCGGCTGCTAATCAGCGCCGACGACATTCTCGTGGTCGCCGGCCCCGATCTCGCCAATCTGCGCAACGCCAAGAATATGGTCGATCTGCTGCGCGCCGCGCGGCCAAACGACCACAAGCCCTATTACTGCCTCAACCAGGTCGGTGTGCCGAAACGTCCGGAAATCACGCCTGCGGACTTCGCCAAGGCGTTGGAAGACCAGCCACTGGTGGTGATCCCGTTCGAGCCGCAACTGTTCGGCACCGCCGCCAATAACGGCCAGATGATTGCCGAGGTCTCGGCCAACCATAAAACCGCGGACATGTTCCGCCAGTTGGCGCAAGTGCTGACCGGCCGCGCCGAAGCAAAGCGTGCGCGCGGCGGCCTCGGGCCGTTGTTCGCAAAATTGATGAAGCGCAAAGCCTAAGAAGCTGGGAATTGTTGGAGGCGTAATTCGTGTTCGGTAAGCGCAGCGGAAGTTCTGAAGCTCGCACTTTAGCGCCAGCCCCAGCGCCATCGGCGCCGGCTGCTGCGACCTTGAAGGTGCCGCAGAAGGAACAGGCGCTCACGCCGTTCCCCTCCGATGGACTCGGTGCGCCGCTGGTACCGGCGCCGTCGCCGACCCGCGCGCCCTCGCCGGTCAACCATATTCCGACCTCGGTCGATACCCGCCGCTCCGAGACCTACTACGAAACCAAAGGCACAATTTTCGGCGCGCTGATCGAAGCGATTGACCTGGCACAACTCGCGCGCCTCGATGCCGATTCGGCGCGCGAAGAAATCCGCGACATCGTCAACGAAATCATCGCGATCAAGAACATCGTGATGTCGATCTCCGAGCAGGAAGAACTGCTCGACGACATCTGCAACGACGTGCTGGGCTTCGGACCGCTCGAACCGCTGCTGATGCGCGACGACATCGCCGATATCATGGTGAACGGCTCCGGCACGGTCTACATCGAAGTCAAAGGCAAGATTCAGAAGACCAGCATCCGGTTTCGCGACAACCAGCAGCTTCTCAACATCTGCCAACGCATCGTCAGCCAGATCGGCCGCCGCGTCGACGAATCCTCGCCGATATGCGACGCGCGCTTGCCGGATGGTTCTCGTGTGAACGCCATCGTACCGCCGCTGGCGATCGACGGCCCTGCACTCACCATTCGTAAGTTCAAAAAGGACAAGCTGACGCTCGATCAGCTCGTCAAGTTCGGCACCATCACGCCGCAGGGCGCCGCGATCCTCGAGATCATCGGCCGCGTGCGAGTCAATTCGCTCATCTCTGGCGGCACCGGCTCGGGCAAAACAACGCTGCTAAACTGCCTTACCCAATTCATCGACAACGATGAACGCATCATCACCTGCGAAGACGCCGCCGAATTGCAGCTGCAGCAGCCACACGTGGTGCGTCTGGAAACGCGCCCGCCGAACCTCGAGGGCGAAGGTGCGGTCTCGATGCGCGACCTCGTCAAGAACTGTCTGCGTATGCGCCCGGAACGCATCATCGTCGGCGAAGTCCGCGGACCCGAGGCGTTCGACTTGCTGCAGGCCATGAACACCGGCCACGACGGCTCGATGGGCACGCTGCACGCCAACAACCCGCGCGAAGCTCTGTCGCGTCTTGAATCGATGATCACCATGGGCGGCTTCTCGCTGCCGTCACGTACCAT
>CAISIV010000061.1 GCA_903885555.1 uncultured Hyphomicrobiales bacterium | reverse complement strand
GATGGGCGTGAGGCCCATGCGCAGAGCCTTGGACACAACGAACTTGGTTTGCGGCAGCGGGCCTTCGGCGGCGTCGACCAGAACCAGCGCGCCGTCGACCATGTTCAGGATGCGCTCGACTTCACCGCCGAAGTCGGCGTGGCCCGGCGTGTCGACGATGTTGATGCGCGTGCCTTTCCATTCGACCGAGGCAGCCTTGGCGAGAATGGTGATGCCGCGCTCGCGTTCGAGGTCGTTGGAGTCCATGGCGCGTTCGACCTGGCGCTCGTTGGCGCGGTAGACGCCCGATTGCTGCAGCAGCCGATCGACCAGCGTGGTTTTGCCATGGTCGACGTGCGCGATGATGGCGATATTCCGGATATTCATTTTGGGTTCCAAAAATCAAAGCGCGGGCCGCCTTTACGGGGCCCGCGACGCGAAGCGCTATTGCGGCGCAATATAGTCACGGGACGGCCGGAAGCAACCGCTTATACGGGTCCGTGGTTAAGCTCCCGGAGCCGATAAAGCCCAAAATTCAGGCCTTTTCAGGTCGGCCGGGTTGCCGAAGCCCGCCTTCTAGCCGAATTGCGGGTCCAGGGTCTTCGACCAGAGCGAGCGGTCGTCCGCATCTTTAAGCGTAACGGTCATCTGCTCGCTGGTGCCGTTGATACCGACGTGACCGAAGAACTGCATACCGTCGCTCGGCGGCAGGTTCTGACCCTGATCCTTGCCGGGCGCTTTCACGTAGACCGGCTGCGGGCCGAAGGTCTTGTCGAGGGCGTTCGGCCCGAAGGTACCGGCGTGGATGGGACCCGAGACGAACTCCCAGAACGGCTCGAAATCCTGAAATGCCGCTTTGTTCGGATCGTAGTAATGCGCGGCGGTGTAGTGCACGTCGGCAGTAAGCCACACGGTGTTGCGAATGCCGGCGTGTTTAATGAAGGACAGCAGGTCGGCGAACTCAAGCTCGCGGCCGCGCGGCGCGCCATCGTCGCCGTTGGCGACAGCTTCGGCACCCCATTTGCGGTCGCCATCGTAGACCACCACGAGACCGAGCGGCATGTCGGCGGCGATCACCTTCCACGTCGCGCGCGAGTTCAGCAGTTCGCGCTTGAGCCAGGCCAATTGTTTGGGCCCGAGGAAGTGGCTGGCCGGTCCGTAGCTTTCCTCTTTGTCTTCGCCGTTCGGGCCGCGATAGCTGCGCATGTCGAGCATGAAGACGTCGAGCAGCGGGCCATAGCCGATTTTGCGATAGACGCGGCCGGGCTCGAGTTCGGTCTCGCGCATCGGCATGTATTCATGGAAGGCGCGGCTCGACCGCGCTGCCATCAGCAGCACGTTTTTCTCGACATATTTCTTGCGCTGGTGCTCGGGACGGGTCAGCGGCTCGCCGGGCCACCAGTTGTTGGTGACTTCGTGATCGTCCCACTGCGCGAACATCGGAACTTCGGCGTTGAAGGCGCGCAGGTTTTTGTCGAGCAAATTGTATTTGTAGTTGCCGCGAAATTCGGTCAGCGTTTCTGCTGGTTTCGACTTGTCTTCGGTGACGATGTTGCGCCAGATTTCGCCGTTCGGCATTTTCTGTTCAGCTGCGATAGCGCCATCGGCGTAAATGGTGTCGCCGTTGTGGATGAAGAAGTCGGGGCGATTCTTGAGCATGGTCGCGTAGGTGCGCATGCCGCCGCGTGACTCGTCGATGCCCCAGCCCTGACCGGCGGTATCACCCGACCACACGAAACTGATTGAGCGCTTGTCGCTCGGCGCGGTGCGGAAACGTCCAACCACCGGTTCGCCGGTGATGGTCGGCGCCGAAAGATCCTGGAAACGGACGCGATAAAACATGTCCTGTCCGGCCGGCAGGCCGTCGATCAGCAATTTCGCGGTGAAGTCGGTTTCCGGCAGCGCATCGACAAAGACGGCATTGCTCACGTTCTTGAAGCTATCCGTCGTAGCGAGTTCGACCAGCATCCGCGAAGGCCGATCGGCGCGGGCCCAGACGACACCGGAATCGATCGAGACGTCGCCCGACTGCAGGCCATGGGTGATCTGCGGGCGGTCATTCGCGCGGCTCAGGAAAGGGGCGGCGAGGCCGCCAATTCCAGTGAAAGCCGCGGCGGCCGCGGTCGTGGAGAGAAAGCGGCGGCGCGAGGTGATGATCCGGCGATGCATGTCTATCTCCCGTTGCGAATTGGTCGCATGACAATGGGAGCGCCGCCTGACAGTCCTTCGACGGCGATATGACGAGCCAATGACGGCAGGGGACAATCCGCTTGGTTTTGCGTCAAACTGCCGCCATGGCAACCCTTTGCCGTCTGGTGCGTTCGTTCCGGGAGGGAACAATCATGCCGCAAAAACTGACCGCCGAGGCCCGCAAGGCCGCTCTGGCCAAGCTCAAGGATTGGTCGGAAGTGTCCGGCCGCGACGCCATTACCCGCAAATTTACCTTCAAGGATTTCCGGCAGGCCTTTTCCTTCATGACCAAGGTGGCCGACGTGGCCAACGAGATGGATCATCACCCGGAGTGGTTCAACGTCTACAAAACTGTCGAAGTGACGCTGTCGACCCATGACGCTGGCGGGCTGACCGAACTCGACATCAAGCTCGCCGAGGCGATGGACCGGCTGGCAGGCTGAGGGCGTCTTGCGCGTTCTCGCGCAATCACCAAATAAGCCTTATGGCATTCGCACGGGCGGCCTCCGGGCCATCAGACAACAACGCGCTGCGGCGCAGTTTCTGGCGCAAGATCATTAGCGTCGGCGCGCGCGTTCCGTTCGCCGAAGAATTGCTCGCGGCCTATTACTGCGCCTTCGATCGCGCCACGCCACTGCAGGTGAAAGCGACACTCATCGGCGCTATCGCTTACTTCGTGCTGCCGTTCGATGCTATACCCGATGTGTTGCCGGTGCTCGGCTTCACAGATGATGCAGCGGTGCTGGCGACCGCGCTCAAGCTGGTGGCTAGCAGCATTCAGCCCGAACATCGCGAAGCGGCGCGCTCCGCGATCGACCGGCTCTAGGGTCGCAGGATCACCTTGCCCATCACCGTGCGTGCGGCGATGGCTTTGAGCGCAGTGGCTGCTTCGGCCAGCGGATAGACCGCGTGAACATGTGATGACAGTTTGCCTGCGGCGCACCAGGCCAGCAATTGCTCGGTATTGGCGCGGTGGCCGGCGAGATCGCGTTCGATGAACGAACCCCAGAAAACGCCCTGTACGTCGCAGCCTTTCAGTAGCATCAGATTGAACGGCAGTTTGGGAATTTCGCCGGCGGCAAAGCCGACGACCAGATACCGTCCCTTCCATGCAATCGCGCGCAAGGCAGGTTCCGCGTATTGGCCGCCGACCGGATCGTAGATGACGTTCGGACCTTTGCCGTTCGTCGCGCGTCGCAGTGCTTCCTTCAGATCTTCCTTGGCGTAGTCGATGCCATCGTCGGCGCCATGTTCGCGCGCGAACGTAATTTTTTCCGGCGACGAGGCGCAAGCGATCACGCGCGCGCCCATGATCTTGCCGAGCTCGATTGCAGCCAGTCCTGTGCCACCGGATGCGCCGAGCACAGCCAGCGTTTCGCCGGGCTGAAGTTTGGCACGATCTTTCAGCGCGTGCATCGTCGTGCCGTAAGTGACGCAGATGCCGGCGGCGTGGTCGAAGTCGATGCTGTCCGGAATCTTGATTAGCTTGCCGGCGGCAATCGCAATGCGCTCGCGCGCGGCGCCGTAACTGGAGCAGGCCAGCACCCGGTCGCCGACCTGCAGTCCTGTAACGCCTTCGCCGAGGCTCTCGATCGTGCCTGCGAATTCTGCCGACGGCGAGAACGGAAACGCCGGCTTGGTCTGGTACTTCCCCGCGATGATCAACGTGTCGAAGAAGTTCAGCGCCGCGGCATGGATGCGCACCACGGCCTCGCCCGGCGCGGGCGTCGGATCGGCGATATCGGCGAGCACCAGATCGTCCGGGGTTCCGTAATGGGTGCAGAGCAGGGCTTTCATGGGCGGCGTTAACTTTCTCGGGCTAGGGTCGGTATCGGGCGGCGCTTTGCCGCCTTCACCTTGCCGATATTCGTCCATATTGGGCTAATATCCAGCGACCTTTGAGGACGGAATCAAGTCCGTAATCAATCAACCGGTAGGGCCCGATGAAGAAGACGTTTTGGCTAAGCCCCGCGATTGCATTCTTGACCGCCGTGGCGCTGTCCGGCGCTGCTTTTGCGCAGGCCGCGCCTGCCGCGCCCAAAGCGGATACCAAAGCCGCCCCCAAGCCCGCGGCAAAGCCCGCCGAGGCCAAGGCGAAATCCGATCCGACCGAATCCGCGGTCCTGCTTGGCCAGTTCGGCGACTGGGGTGCCTACCGGGCAACGCCGGGCGGCAAGAAGGTGTGTTTCGCGCTCGCCAAGCCGTCGGCAGCGACCACCGAACCGGCCAACAAGAAGCGCGATCCGTCCTACGCCTTCATCTCGACGCGCCCGTCGGAGAAGGTGAAAAACGAGGTCTCGGTGATCGTCGGTTATCCGCAGAAGGCCAATATCGATGCCTCTGCCGCGGTCGCTGGAACGACCTACGTGATGTACACCCAGAACGACGGCGCCTGGGTCAAGAACGCGGCCGAAGAGGCCAAGATGGTCACCGCCATGCGCAATGGCGGCGATCTCGTGGTCAAGAGCGAGTCCGGCAAGAATACGAAAAGCACCGATACCTACTCGCTCAAGGGCATTGCCCAGGCGCTCGACAAGGTCGCCGAGGAGTGCAAATAGGTTGCCGCCGGGGTCCTTTGACCCGGCGCTCCTACTGACTTTCGGCATCGGCCCACTTAGCTAAAGCCTGTAAGCGCGGCGATTTCGCCCGCCCATTTTTGTTTGTGTTAGACACCGGCATGAGCCTGCAATCGGAAACTTTCATCGAGAAGGCGCCGCTCGAGCGTTACATCGCGCCCGAAATGCCGTCGCTGATCGGCATGTCGCGCGCCGAGCTCGCCGATGCGCTGGGCCAAGCCGGTGTGCCGGAAGCGCAGCGCAAGATGCGCGTGCAGCAGCTCTGGCACTGGATCTATTTCCGCGGCTTCACGACGTTCGACGACATGACCAGCGTGTCGAAGGAATTGCGCGCCGAACTGGCGAAGCGTTTCACGCTGGCGCGGCCCGAAGTGGTGGCCGAACAGATTTCGATCGACGGCACGCGCAAGTGGCTGCTGCGGCTGCCGGGCGATCCGGACAGCAAACTGCCGCACGATGTCGAATGCGTTTACATCCCCGATACCGAACGCGGCACGCTGTGCGTCTCGAGCCAGGTCGGCTGCACGCTGACCTGTTCGTTCTGTCACACCGGCACGCAGCGTCTGGTGCGCAATCTCACTGCCGGCGAAATCGCCGGACAGATCATGGTGGCGCGCGACCGCATGGGCGACTGGCCCGGTGGCACGCGGCCGACCGATGGCGTCGTGCCGAGTGGCGATCGCTGCGTCACCAATGTCGTCATGATGGGTATGGGCGAGCCGCTCTATAATCTCGACGCGGTGCGTGATGCGCTGCTGATCGTTTCCGATGGCGACGGCCTCGGCATTTCCAAGCGCCGCATTACGCTCTCGACCTCGGGCGTCATCCCGAACATCGAGCGCGCCGGCAACGAGATCGGCTGTATGCTGGCGGTGTCGCTGCATGCGGTGCGCGACGAGTTGCGCAACGAGCTGGTGCCGCTGAACCGCAAATATCCGATCAAGGAATTAATGGAAGCGTGCCGCAATTATCCCGGCGCGTCGAACGCCAAGCGCATTACTTTCGAATACGTCATGCTCAAGGGTGTCAATGACTCCATCGAGGATGCCAAGGCGCTGGTGCGCCTGCTTAAAGGTATCCACGCCAAGATCAATCTCATCCCGTTCAATCCCTGGCCCGGCACCAAGTACGAATGCTCGGACTGGGATCAGATTGAGAAGTTTTCGCAGGTCGTATTCGACGCCGGTTATGCCTCGCCGGTGCGCACGCCGCGCGGCCGCGACATTCTCGCCGCCTGCGGCCAGCTCAAGAGCGCGACCGAGAAGCTTTCCGCCCGCGAGCGCATGGCTTTGCGCGCGATGGCGATGACGGATGAGTAAGCGTCACGCGCGCTGCGGAGTGACGAATTAACATGCATCTCCTCGGCCGCATCGTTGTCATCCTGTTTGCACTTTGGCTCGCGACCATGGCGGCCGGTATTGTCTGGAGCGTCGGATTGCTCGGTGCGCAATGGCCGGCGATGTCGGGCGATCCGGTCGAGCGCGTGGTGTTCTGGGGCGCGGCCTTCATTGCCTCCGGAATCACAGCGAGCCTGCTGTTCCTGCCAATGCTGATCGCCGTCGCGCTGGCCGAAGCCTTCGCGATCCGCTCGCTGCTGATCAATGTGGCCGGCGCTGTCGCGCTGGTTCTGCTCGCCTATCAAGGCGCCGGCTACGGCCGCAGCGGCGAAGAATCGATCGACCGCGCACCGCCGATGGTCTCGCATGAATTTGAAATCGCCGCCGCGGCCGGCATCACGTTCGGCCTGGTTTACTGGCTGATCGCGGGCCGCAAAGCCGGGCGCTGGCGCGAGCGCGCTTAAACGCCGCCTTCCCATTTATCCGGGCCTCGGCTAGACCGCATGCGCCTTAGGGAAGAACATGAATCGCACCGGCCTTATCATTGCGCTTGTGATCGCGGCCGTGAACGGGCTGGTGTTCGGGTTCTTTCCGGAGCTCGAGTTACGAGTCGGCCAGCATTTCCATGATGTCATCGACGCCGCCGGCCACGCGTTTGCCTGGCGGCTCAATCCGCCCCTGATGCTGGCGCGCGATATCGGGCTGTGGATTTCCACCGCGATCATCATTCCGGTGCTGGTGGCGCTGGCGATCAAGTTCATCGTGCCGACGCGCAAGATGCTGATCCCCGGCCGCGCCGTCATCTTCCTCATCGCGACCATGGCGCTGGGCCCGGGTCTGCTGGTCAATGTCGTGCTCAAGGATCACTGGGGCCGCTCCCGGCCGATCGACGTCACGCAGCTTGGCGGCACCGAGCGCTACGTGCGCTGGTGGGATCCGCGCGGCGAATGCCCGAACAATTGTTCGTTCGTATCCGGCGATGTCTCCGGCGCGTTCTGGACTCTCGCGCCGGCAGCGCTGGCGCCGCTGCAATGGCGCGCGGTTGCCTATGGTGGGGCGCTGACGCTGGGCGCCGTCATGGCGGTGTTCCGCGTGATGGCCGGCGGGCATTTCATCAGCGACGTGGTGTTTTCCGGCGTCTTCACATTCCTCGTCATCTGGCTCGCGTTCGCGCTGATCTATCGCTGGCCGCGCACACGTCTGTCCGATGCGCGTATCGAGCATGCGATCGAGCGTATCGCCATGCCGGGATATAGGGCGTTAAGCTCACTGTTCGGCAAAAAGAAAATTGGTGGAGGAAAAAAACAATGACACATCGCAGGACACTTTTGCTTGGCGCACTGGCGACGTTGATCTGCTTGCAGGCGCCGGTAGCGCGTGCGGCCTATCCTGAGCGGACCATCACACTGGTCGTGCCCTTTGCGCCAGGCGGGCCGACCGACATCATCGCGCGCATCCTGTCGGAGTCGCTCAGCCAGTCGCTCAAGCAATCTGTGATCGTCGAGAACAAGCCGGGCGCCGCGGGCAACCTCGGCATGGGCCAAGCGGCGCGGGCCAAGCCCGATGGCTACACGCTATTGCTGGCGTCGACAGCAATCGCGGTCAATCCGGCGCTGTTCGAGAAGCTGCCTTACGATCCGATCAAGGACTTCGCGCCAATTTCCGAATTGGCGACGTCGCCGAATATCGTCGTGGTGCGTCCGGATTCCGGGATCAACTCCATCGCCGAACTGGTGGCGCGGGCGAAAGCCGCGCCCGGCACATTCAATTATTCATCGCCCGGCGCCGGCACCAAATCGCATCTTACCGGCGAGGAGCTCAAGCAACGCGGCGGCATCGAAATGACGCACATCCCCTATCGTGGTGCGGGACCGGCTGCGATCGCTGCGCTGGAAGGAACCGTGCAAGTCGCGTCGGTGGCGTTGCCCGCGGCCGAACCGCTGGTGCAGGGCGGACAACTTCGCGGCCTCGCGGTGACCGGCGCCAAGCGCTGGTCGAGCCTACCGAATGTGCCGACCATGGAAGAAGCCGGCTATCCCGGTTTTATCAGCGACACGTTCTCGGCGGTGTTTGTACCGTCCGGCACGCCGCCCGACATCATCGCCTTGCTGGCCAAGCATTGTCGGGAAGCCTTTGCCGGCGAGAAGGCGCGCCAGACCGCGAAAGCGGCGGGCTTCGAAGTGGTGGCCGGAACGCCGGAGCAATTAGCGGCGCGTCTCGCCGCGGAAATACCCGCCGTGAAGGCGCTGGTGGCGCGCGCAGGGATCAAGGTTCAACAGTAAGCGGCGCCGCTAAAACAAAATCGCCGGGCTCAAAGGCCCGGCGATTTTTTATGTGTGCGTTTGCAGAGGGTTTAGCGCTGCGCGCTCTTCTGCGAGCCGCCGAGCTTGTCGGCGAACAGAGCGATGGTCTTTGCGTAGACTTCCGCCTTGTTCCATTCCTGGATCACGGCGAAGTTCGGTTGACCCGGACCCCAGCCCTGACCGCGCTGCCAGCCGTGGCTCTTGAGATAATTCGCGGTCGACGCGATGACGTCGTCCTGATTGCGGACCAGATCGACTTTGCCGCGGCCGTCGACGGTGACGGCGTATTTCACGTAAGAACTCGGCAGGAACTGGGTCTGGCCGATTTCGCCGGCCCAGTCGCCCTTCAAATCGGCCGCGGCCATGTCGCCGCGGTCGATGATACGGAGCGCGTCGACCAGTTCGCCCTGAAACTTGTCGGTGCGGCGGCAGTCATAGGCCAGCGTCGCGACCGAGCGGACGACCGACATCTTGCCCTGGTTGACGCCGTAGTCGGTTTCCAGACCCCAGATCGCGACGATCATCGGACCGGGCACGCCGTACTTCGCTTCGACCTTTTTGAAAGTGTCGGCGTGGGTCTGCAGCATCTTGGCGCCCTTGACGAGGCGATCCTTGCTGATCATGCGGCCGGAGAATTCCTCGAAGGTCTGCTTGAAGACTTTCTGGTTACGGTCGGCGGCAAGCACCTTGTCGTCGACGGTCAGGCCGTCGAGCGCGGCAAGGCCGTTCTGCTTGACGCCCTTGGCGGCGGCTTCCTTCTTGAAGTCGCCGATGAAGCCGGCGAAGCCGCCCTTGTGATTGCACTGCGCGGCCAAGGCCGGCGCTGCCGTCATGACCACGGCGCTGGCAAGCGCGGCGGCGAAAGCGGCGTTAATTTTCGACATTGATCGACCCCACTGATGAATCCGGTTCGTCAGATTTAACGGAGTGCGCCGCCGCCGCCACCGGGATCGCGTAGTAAGCTTAATCCCGCTTTTGGCGGCGACGCTGCTAAACTGCGGCGATTCGGCGCAAGGAGTTGCTCGTGGCGGAGACAAAGAACGCTTTGCGGCGGGTGCTGCACATCAAGATGCGTGCGCTCGGCGAGCCAAGCCAGGTGATTGCGCTGATCCGCAGTTCAAAGCCATTTTACCAGGCGATGGGCGGCACCGGTTTTCGCGTGCTGCAGAACGTCGACGACCCGGCGCAGATTCTGGTCGAGATCGAATACGAGGCCAACGCTGCCCTCGAACTCAACCGCAACAAGGTGGCGAGCGACCCCATGATGCGCACCTTTCTGCAGGGCTGGCGCGCCATTTTGGCTGGTAATGCCGACATCTATGTCTATGAAAACGTGACGGAATGAGGCGCCCCGCCGGGCTTTGGGCTTGACCCGGGCGGCCATCCTTTGTTCAACACTGGACCGCTGAATTTCGGGCGCGGCCCGGATCGGCTGCGGCAGGATGAACGGCGATGGCTCCAAGCGGCAACAAGAACTCGGTCAAAAAGGTCGTGCTGGCCTATTCCGGCGGGCTCGACACCTCGATCATCCTGAAGTGGCTGCAGACCACCTATGGCTGCGAGGTGGTGACCTTCACCGCCGATCTCGGCCAGGGCGAGGAGTTGGGGCCTGCGCGTGACAAGGCGCTGCGCGCCGGTATCAAGCCGGAAAACATTTTCATCGAAGATCTGCGCGAGGAATTCGTGCGCGACTTCGTCTTCCCGATGTTCCGCGCCAACACCGTCTACGAAGGCCAGTACCTGCTCGGCACGTCGATCGCGCGGCCGCTGATCGCCAAGAAGCAGATCGAGATCGCGCGCAAGGTCGGCGCCGACGCGGTGTGTCATGGCGCCACCGGCAAGGGCAACGATCAGGTTCGCTTCGAGTTGGGCTACTACGCGCTTGAGCCGGGCATCAAGATCATCGCGCCATGGCGCGAGTGGGAGTTCAAGGGCCGCGAGGAACTGCTGAAGTTCGCGCGCGACCACCAGATCACCATCGCCAAGGACAAGGAAGGCGAGTCGCCGTTCTCGGTCGACGCCAACCTGCTGCACTCGTCATCCGAAGGCAAAGTGCTGGAAGATCCGGCCAAGGAAGCGCCGGCAATCGTCTACCAGCGCACCATCTCGCCGATGGATGCGCCGGACAAGGCGACCGACATCACCATCGGGTTCATCAAGGGCGACGCGGTCAGCATCGATGGCGAGACGCTATCGCCGGCGACTTTGCTGGCGCGGCTCAACAATCTCGGCCGCGACAACGGCATCGGGCGTCTCGATCTGGTCGAGAACCGCTTCGTCGGCATGAAATCGCGCGGCGTCTACGAGACGCCCGGCGGCACCATTCTGCTCGCGGCGCATCGCGCCATCGAGTCGATTACACTTGACCGCGGTGCCGGCCATCTCAAGGACGAGTTGATGCCGCGTTACGCCGAGCTGATCTACAACGGTTTCTGGTTCGCGCCGGAACGCGAGATGCTGCAGGCCTTGATCGACAAGTCGCAGGACATGGTCGAAGGCGAAGTGCGGCTCAAGCTCTACAAGGGCAATGTCATCGTCACCGGCCGCGAAAGCGCGGCGTCGCTGTATTCCTCGACGCTGGTGACGTTCGAAGACGACAAGGGCGCCTACGACCAGAAGGATGCCGAAGGCTTCATCAAGCTCAACGCATTGCGGCTGCGAACGCTCGGGCAGCGGCGCAAGACACTCAAGCGCGAGTGACACTCAAGGCGACTGACACAGGGGTCATCCGATGAACGGTTCGGCGATCAAACTGGCTTTGATTGGCGCGGCTGCCGTTGCATTGGCAGCCTGTACCGGATCGAAAGAGGTGGAGCCGGAACCGAACGTTCTGCCTGCCAATTACAAACAAGAAGTCGTCGACACCTTGATGCGCGTGCTGGACGACCCGACCAACGTCAAGGACGCCTTCATCACCGATCCGATGCTGACGGTGGCGCCGGGCGGCCGCGATCCGCGCTATATCGTCTGCGTGCGATACAATCCGCGCTCCGGCCGGCAGTATATCGGCAACACCGTGCGCCTCGGCACGTTCTTCAACGGCCATCTCAATCAACTGGTCGAGACCGGCACCGAGCAATGTGCCAAGGCCGCCTACAAGCCATTTCCCGAGCTTGAAAAGATGTGCTTCGCCAAAAAGTGCGATTAGTCGATGCGGCCATAGGACGTCACCGTTTCCGGTTCGTCCGGCTTTTCCTTGATCTTGGGCATTAGCGGAATATTTTTCGACTTCTTGTCCGCTATTTCGGCAATGACCTTGCGCATCTGCAGATAGCGCACCGGTGTCGTCGGGTGTGTCGATGCCTTGCGAATGCTCGCCGGATGTTCCAGCGACATACGCTGCCAGACATCTTCAGCCCCGGTAATGTCGTAGCCCGCGCGGGCGGCGTAGTAAGCGCCAACATAATCAGCCTCCATCTCGAAGCCGACGCTGAACGCGTTCTGTCCCGCGGTTTCCAGATAGTTGGAAAAGGCGCCTCCGGTAGAAATGCCACCTAACAGAAAGCCGGTATCGATGGCGCCGCCACCGATGCTGCCAAGAAGCGCATTCATGCGCTGTTTGCGGTGGTGGCCCATCGTTACGTGCGCGAGTTCGTGTCCGAGGATGGTCGCCAGGTCAGCGTCGGTGCGTGTCAGGCGTAGAATACCGGATTGAATGACGATCTTGCTGTAGTCGGTGAAAGCGTTTGGGTCGGGATTGGTCTCAAGCAGGACCGGAATCGCGCACCCTGTCACAGGCGTTACCGTGAACGTCATGTCTTCGTCGTCGCGTTTGACCGCAACGCTGATAGGCCTCTCGCCGTTCTCTTCAAGGAAGGCGCTGATCCAGCGCAAGATGGATGTGACCGGAACCTTTTCGCCGTTGAACGAAACCAGTTCGTCCTTGTCCTGTATGCCGGCTTTGGCTGCGGCCCCGTCGGGCACAAGGGAGATCACGGTCGGACGGACCCATCGCAGGCCCAGGGCTTCGCGTGAAAATTTTCGGTACTTGCTCGGCAGGCTCGTCGGCGTGGCTGCGAACATTCCGAGCTGCGGAATCACCCACTTGCCGCAGAATTCGCGATTGGCGGTGGTGATGCGATAGGCGACGGTGTTGAGCTTGTTCAGTTCACTGAAGTAATCGCGGAGCTGGGCGACTTCCTGCCTGTGCCTTTCGGCAGCGATGTCGCCGAGGGTGAGCGAGGGGACGACAGCGTCAGGCCCGGCACAGGCCGTGCACAACCAGACGATGAGCAGGATGCCCCAACGCCGACGCATCGGACCCCCAAAGGCCACAATAGAGGCCTTTAGGATGCTTTATTACCACAACCGATGCAAGCATAAGTTGTGGTCGACTCGTCCGCTATTGCGGCGGCCTTTGTTATTGCTTGGGAATGCCGGCGCCGTCGATGACCTTGGCCCATTTCTGGATGTCGCTGCGCATCTTGGCGTCGATCTCGGCCGGTGTGCTGGCCTTGGCGTCGACGCCGAGATCCAGGAACTTCTTCTTCACGACCGGGTCGGCGATCACCTCGCCGATCGCCTTGTTGAGTGCGGCGATGATAGCCGGCGGCGTACCGGTTTTGGCGTAGATCGCATTCCACGACACGGCGTCAAAATTCTTCACGCCCTGCGCGTCGGCAGTCTTGAGATTCGGCAATGCGGGTGACGGCTGCGAACCGGCCCAGGCGAGCGGCTTCAGCTTGCCGTCGGCAAGATTACCGGACAGCCCCGCGTAGAATTCGACCACCATCTGCACGTCGCCGCGCATCAGCGCGAGGATGGTTTCCGGCGTGGTCTTGAACGGGATGATGACGACATCGATGCCGGCCGCCTGCTTGAAATAGTTGGCCGTCAAATTCTGCGCGCCGCCGGCGCTGATGGTGCCGATGTTGAGCTTGCCGGGATTAGCCTTGGCGGCTGCGACGAACTCCCCAAGTGTTTTGTAGCCCGACTGGTCGCTGGTCACGAGCAGACAATCGAAAAAACCCACCGAGGAGACTGGCGTCAGGTCGTTGAGGACATCGACCGGGAACTTGTTGAACAGCGGCATCGAGGCGGCGATGCCGCCGGTGTTCAGCATCAGCGTATAGCCGTCGTTTGCCTGTGAGATCACGGAGCGCATCGCGGTAATGCCGGCGACGCCGGGCATGTTCTCGATGATGAAGCGCTGGCCAAACTTTTCGCCGAGCTTGTCGGCAAGGATACGGGCGCTGATATCGCCGACGCCGCCAGGGCCGAGCGGCAGCACGATTTTGACGGGCCGGTCGGGGTATTCCGCGCGTGCCGGCTGGCTCACCGTACCAATCATGAGGGCAAGAGCCGCGAGCAACAGACTGCGGCGGTGATCGGACCGGGACTTCATTTGAAAACTCTCCACATTTGGTGCGCGAGCATAATTAAGGCCGCAGCCCCGCACTAGCGGGTCTGCGGCCCGAAATCGATAATAGAGATGCGGCTTAAAGCTGCCGGTCGACCAGCGCCTTTTTCAGCGTGGCGATTTCCTTGGCCGGGTTAAGCCCCTTCGGGCAGGCCTTGGAGCAGTTCATGATGGTGTGGCAGCGATAGAGGCGGAACGGATCCTCGAGATTGTCGAGCCGTTCGCCGGTGGCTTCGTCGCGGGAGTCCTGCACCCAGCGATTGGCCTGCAGCAGCGCGGCCGGGCCGAGGTAACGATCAGAATTCCACCAGTAGCTCGGGCACGAGGTCGAGCAGCAGGCGCACAGAATGCACTCGTACATGCCGTCGAGCTTGGCGCGGTCTTCGTGGCTCTGCTTCCATTCCTTCTCGGGCGTCGCGGTGGTGGTGTGCAGCCACGGCTCGATGGACGAATATTGCGCGTAGAAATTCTTCAGGTCGGGCACCAGGTCCTTCACCACCGGCTGATGCGGCAGCGGATAGATCTTCACCGGCGCCTTGTTGTCGTCGATCGCCTTGGTGCAGGCCAACGTATTGGTGCCGTCGATGTTCATGGCGCAGGAGCCGCAGACGCCTTCGCGGCAGGAGCGGCGGAAAGTCAGCGTCGGGTCGACGTTGTTCTTGATCCAGATCAGCGCATCGAGAACCATCGGGCCGCAATCGGCGCGATCGACATTGTAGGTGTCGACGCGCGGGTTCTGGCCGTCATCCGGGTTCCAGCGATAGACCTTGAACTCGGTGACGTGGGTCGCGTGCGACGTGCGCGGCCATGTCTTGCCTTCGGTGATCTTGGAGTTCTTCGGCAGCGTCAGTTCGACCATGTCGGCGATCCGCAGTTGGAGGCAGCGCTAGTACACGCGCGCTTTCGGTTCGATATAAGAGACTTCGTTGGTGAGCGTGTTGGTGTGGACCGGGCGATAGTCGATATCGACTTTGCCCTTGTCGTCCATCCAGGCCAGCGTGTGCTTCATCCAGTTGACGTCGTCGCGCTCCGGATAATCCTCGCGGGCGTGGCCGCCGCGGCTTTCGGTGCGGTTCTTGGCCGAGTCCATCGTCACGACGGCTTGCGCGATCAGGTTGTCGAGCTCGAGCGTCTCGATCAGATCGGAATTCCAGATCAGCGAACGATCCGTAACCTTCACGTTCGGCATATTGTCGTAGACGTCGTGGATCAGCTTATGGCCTTCGTCCAGCACATCGCCGGTGCGGAATACGGCGCAGTTGCTCTGCATGACGCGCTGCATGCTCAAACGCAATTCAGCGGTCGGCGTAGAGCCCGATGCATTACGGAACTTGTCTAGACGCGCCAGCGCCTTTTCGGCCGAGTCGGCCGGCAGCGGCGGCTGCTTCTCGCCGGGCGTCAGGATTTCGGCGCACCGCATCGCCGCGGCGCGGCCGAATACCACGAGATCGATCAGCGAGTTGGAGCCGAGGCGGTTGGCGCCGTGCACCGAAACGCAGCCGGCTTCGCCCAAGGCCATCAGGCCCGGGATGACGCTGTCGGGATTGCCGTCTTTCTTGGTCACGGCCTCGCCGTGATAGTTCGTGGCGATGCCGCCCATGTTGTAATGCACGGTCGGCAGCACCGGGATCGGCTCGCGGGTGATGTCGACGCCGGCAAAGATACGCGCAGTGTCGCTGATGCCCGGAAGACGTTCGTGCAGCACCTTCGGATCGAGATGATCGAGGTGCAGGAACAAATGGTCCTTGTCCTTGCCGACGCCGCGGCCTTCGCGGATTTCCAGGGTCATGGCGCGCGAGACGACGTCGCGCGAGGCGAGGTCCTTCGCCGACGGCGCGTAGCGCTCCATGAAGCGCTCGCCTTCGGAATTGGTGAGGTAGCCGCCTTCGCCGCGCGAACCTTCGGTGATCAGGCAGCCGGCCGGATAGATGCCGGTCGGATGGAACTGGACGAATTCCATGTCCTGCAGCGGCAGGCCGGCGCGCAGCACCATGCCGCCGCCGTCGCCGGTGCAGATGTGCGCCGAGGTGCAGGAGAAGTAGGCGCGGCCGTAACCGCCGGTCGCCAGGATCACCATGTTGCCGGTGAAGCGATGGATCGTGCCGTCATCCATGTTCAGCGCGACGACGCCACGGGCACGACCCGTATCATCCATGATCAGATCGATGGCGAAATACTCGATGTAGAACTCGGCGTTATGCTTAAGCGCCTGGCCGTACATGGTGTGCAGCATGGCGTGACCGGTGCGGTCGGCCGCGGCGCAGGTGCGCTGCGCGGTGCCCTTGCCGTAATGCGTGGTCATGCCGCCGAACGGGCGCTGATAGATCTTGCCGTCTTCCTCGCGGCGCGAGAAGGGCATGCCCCAGTGTTCGAGTTCGTAGACGTCCTGCGGCGCGTTGCGGCAGAGATATTCGATGGAGTCCTGGTCGCCGAGCCAGTCGGCGCCCTTGACGGTGTCGTACATGTGCCAGCGCCAGTCGTCCTCGCCCATATTGCCGAGCGCCGCGGCAATGCCGCCTTGCGCCGCAACCGTATGCGAGCGGGTCGGAAATACCTTGGTGATGCAGGCGGTGCGCAGGCCCGCTTCCGAGCAGCCAACGACGGCGCGCAGGCCCGAGCCGCCGGCGCCGACCACGATGACGTCGTAGTGATGATCCTCGATCGGGTAGGCCTTGCCGCCGAGCGAAGGTCCGGCCAAATCGTTTAATTTGCCGTTTGATTTGCCGTTTGCAGCCATGTGACTCAGACCCCGAACGAAAGTTTGAGGATGGCGAATACAGAAGCGAGCCCGATGGCGAAGCAGAAGAACGTGTTGGCCATGAGCGTCACCAGCTTGAGTTTGTCCTCGTGAACGTAGTCGAGGACGATCTCCTGCATGCCGATCCACATGTGATAGACGGTGTTGATAATGAACAGCAGCATGATGATCGCGACGATCGGCGATCCGAGGATCTGCACGACCGCGGCATGGCTGCGTCCCAGCAGTGCGACGATGATCGCCACGAAGGCGATGGTGAGCGGAATGCCGGCGACCGATGTCACGCGCTGATGCCAGAAATGTCCGGTGCCGGTGTGAGCCGCGCCCAGGCCGCGCACGCGGCGCATCGGGGTGCGCATTTCGTTCGTATGCTTGCCGCTCATCGCGGGCCTCCCATGGCGAGATAGCCGACGGCCCAGATGATGAAGGTCAACGCGATCGAGCCGATCAGGCTCGCCAGCGTCAGGAATTCGCGATCGGCCGGCTCAAAGCCGCGCAGCGTGTCCCAGATCAGATGGCGGACACCGCCGAGTGCGTGATGGATCAGCGCCCAGGTGAAACCGAACAGCACGACGCGCCCGATCAGGCTGCCGATGAACCATTCGACGTTGGCGTAGGCGTTCGGACCGGAGGCCGCTGCGATCAGCCACCAGGCGATCACCAGCATGCCGAAATACAAAGCGGCGCCGGTGACACGATGCAGGATCGACATCACCATCGTCAGCATCGGCTTGTAGATTTGCAGATGCGGGGAAATCGGACGTGGCCGTTGCGGCCCCTTGGCGGCGCCAGCGTCGATGTCGGCCATCATCTTGTCTCCACTCTTCGCACCACCGGAACTCTGTCGGCGGTCGCGGGGCGGTTGGTAACCAAAGTGCGCAGATGTCGCACGCACCTAAAAGTTGGGGCGGGCGGTTATTTCTAGCTAAACCAGTTCTAACTTCTTCAATTACGAAACTAGTCGGTGTAAAATAGCGCTGCAATATGTGTTTTGTATAGTCTGCCTTCGCCAAATAAGAAGGAAGCGGTAGCCCCATGCGGTTCGATTTCACCGATCTCGGCCTTTTCCGCCATATCGTCGAAGCGGGCAGCATTACCCACGGTGCGGCCCGCTCGAACCTGGCGCTGGCCGCCGCCTCGACCCGTATCCGCAAGATGGAGGAGAGCTTCGGCACCGAATTGCTGGTGCGTGGCCGCCAGGGCGTCGTGCCGACCCAGGCCGGCCGGACTTTGCTGCAGCATGCGCGCTCGATTCTGGCGCAGAGCGAGCGCCTCCAGGAAGATTTGACGCCCTACGCCCGTGGTTTGGCCGGCCAGGTGCGGGTGCTGTCCAACACCAACGCGCTGACCGAGTTCCTGCCGGAGGTGCTGAGCTCGTTCCTGACCGAATACCCGGACATCAGCGTCGATCTCGAGGAGCGGCTGTCCGACGAGATCGTCGGACTGATCGCGGAAGGCAGCGCCGATATCGGCATCGTCGCCGGGACGGTCGACCAAGGGGGTCTGCAAACCTTCCCGTTCCGCAGCGACCGCTTCGTCCTGGTGGTGCCGAAGGATCATCCGCTGGCCAGCCGCGCGCGCATCGGTTTTGCCGAGGTGCTCGACTACGACATGGTCGGTCTCGACCGCGCCAGCGCCATTCAACGATTTCTTGCCGACAAGGCCAGCCGCGCCGGACGGCCGCTTCGCCTGCGCGTGCAATTGCGCAGCTTCGACGCCATCTGCCGTCTGGTGGAATGCAACGTCGGCGTCGGCATCGTGCCGGAGACGACGGTCGAACGCACGGTCCGCAACATGGCGATCAAGGCTGTGCGCCTCACCGACCCCTGGGCTTTGCGTGAGTTAACGATTGTCGTGCGCGATATCGAAGCCCTGCCGCCGTATGCGCGGCAATTGGTCGATCACTTGAAGGCAAGCGTCTAGTTCTTGTCCCGGGCGCAGCGCAGCACTTCTTTGTGGTGCGCTGCAGGACCGGGACCTTTACGCGTTCGGCGTATGGAACGGCCCCGGATCTGCGTCGCATCACTTCGCTTTGCTCGTGCTGCGTCGCGTCCGGGGCAGGAGACCACTACTTCGGCATCAAGACCCAGTAGTCGAGGTCGAGAATGACCGCCGGGTCGTATTCGTCGCCGACCTTGTAGGGGAAATCGGTGCAGGGATGATCCTTGGTGGCGACGGTGCGCAGACGCAGCGCGCCGACGTCGGTGCGGCCCGGAATGTCGGCGGTCGCCAGCACTTCGCTCCAGGCAAACACGGTAAGCCCCGCAAACAGAGGCGCCACGTGGCGGCCGCCATTGATCGCCGCGACATGAAAGGCGTTGCCCAACCCGTTGAACGACAGCGCGCGCGCCAGCGAGATCGGATGACCGCCATAGATCAGGCGATGGCCGAAGCGGCCTTTGCTTTCGGTGTAGTGGTCGAAATGAATGCGCGCGGTGTTCTGATAAAGACGAGTCGCGATCATATGCTCGGCGTCTTCGACGGTGATGCCGACGACGTGGTCGATCTTTTCGCCGGCCTTGTAGTCTTCGAAGCGATGCTCGCTGCCAGCCAGCGCATCGTCATAGGCGGCTGCGTCGATCGGCGGACATGCAGCGCCGAGCAGTGCAACGTCGACACTTTTCGGCAGATCAGGCACCTTCTCGCCTTGCGGCACGGCCTTCTCGTCGCGTTTGCGCACCATAACCCAGCGCGCATAGTCCAGCACGGTCTCGCCGTTCTGATTGAAGCCGCGCGAACGCACATAGACGATGCCGGTCTTCTTGTTGGAATTTTCCTTCAGCCCGATCACTTCCGACATGGAATTGAGCGTGTCGCCGGGATAGACGGCTTTTAGAAAACGGCAGTCCGCGTAACCGAGATTGGCCACGGCATTGAGCGAGACATCGGGCACGGTCTTGCCGAACACGATGTGAAAGACGAGCAGGTCGTCGATCGGCGAGCGCGGGTAGCCGATCTTCTGCGCGAAGGTATCGGATGACTGCACGGCGAAGCGCGAACCGAACAATCCATTGTAAAGCGCGACGTCGCCGGTGGTGACGGTGCGCGGGGTGGCGTGTGGGATTTTCTGGCCGAGGCTGAAGTCCTCGAAGAAATTTCCCGAACTGGTTTTGGGCGCGCTCACTTCACACAGCTCCTTACGATCGATCCTGCCCGGCACGGCCATTCTCACAAAACCGTGAGCCGAACGCCAGCTTTACACAACGGAAAGCTGATGAGGACGTGTTTGGCCTGCATGCTAGTCGAATGGACGTAGATTCAATCCCCTGAGGAGGAACATGAGATGAAAAAGACAATCCTGCTTTCGACCCTGATCGCCGCCGGCATGGCCTTCGCCCCGATGGCGCCGGCCTTTGCCCAGGACGCGATGAAGAAGGACACGATGTCCAAGGACACTATGGCCAAGGATTCGATGTCCAAGGACGGCATGAAGAAGGATGCCATGGGCAAGGACGACGCCATGAAGAAAGACAGCATGGCCAAGGACAATATGTCCAAGGACAACATGAAGAAGTGATCCGGATACGGCCGGTCCCGTGCAGCCACGGGCCCGGCCGTGCCGTATACTCTTAAGGATTCTAAAAGCTAATGATGCCGGGGCAGGGTGCCATGACCGCTGAAACCATCGCCGCGCCTTCCGCCGAAAAAGCCATCCATCCGGTCTGGGTGCGTGTCACGCACTGGATCAATGCTATCGCAATCCTGGTAATGATCGGTTCGGGCTGGCAGATTTATAACGCCTCGCCGCTGTTCGATTTTACCTTCGCCAAAAGCATCACGCTGGGCGGCTGGCTCGGCGGCGCGATCCAATGGCATTTCGCCGCGATGTGGGTCCTGATGGTCAACGGCCTCGTCTATCTGACGCTCGGCTTCGCCACCGGACGCTTCCGCCGCAAGCTGTGGCCGATCACGCCGTCCGCGGTGCTGGCCGACGTCAAAGCGGCTCTCACTTTCAAGCTCGCGCATGACGACCTCTCGCACTACAACGCGGTGCAGAAGCTGCTCTACAGCGGCGTGATTCTGAGCGGTATAATCGTGGTGCTGTCGGGTCTCGCGATCTGGAAGCCGGTGCAGTTCCAGGAATTGACCACTTTGTTCGGCGGCTACAACTTTGCCCGCTACGTACACTTCTTCGCCATGGCGGCGATCGTCGGGTTTCTCGTCGTGCATGTGGCGCTCGCGCTGCTGGTGCCGAAGAGCCTGCGCGCCATGGTCACCGGACGATAAAGCGCATGATCCCGAAAAGTGGGCACCGGTTTTCGGATAAGATCATGCGCAGGGAGAAATAAACGATGCGCAAGCTCATTCCCGGCGTCGACTCGCAGTTGCTGATCAAGGATGCGGCCAAGGTGATGCCTGATCCGATGCGGCGCACCTTCCTGCGCGGCGCCTTCAGCCTCGGCGCGCTGACGTTCCTGACTGGTTGCGACATCATCGACAGCGATGCCGCCGAAGGCGTTCTGCGCAAGATTTCCGAATTCAACGATGGCGCCCAGGCCGCTCTGTTCAGCTCGACGAAGCTCGCGCCGGTTTATCCGGAAAGCGCGATTACCCGGCCGTTCCCGTTCAATGCCTATTACGATGAGGACGATGCGCCCAACGTCGACGGTGCAGCCTACAAGCTCGCGGTCGGAGGTTTGGTCGACAACAAGAAGTCCTGGACGCTCGACGAACTCTACGCGCTGCCGCAAGTGTCGCAGATCACCCGGCACGTCTGCGTCGAAGGCTGGAGCGCCATCGGCTCCTGGCAGGGCGCTCAGCTGTCGGAATTCCTCAAGCGCATCGGCGCCGATACACGCGCCAAATACGTCTGGTTCAAATGCGCCGAGGGTTACACCAACACCATCGACATGCCGACCGCGATGCATCCGCAGACGCAGATGACGTTCAGGTTCGACAACAAGATCCTGCCGCGCGCCTACGGCTTCCCGATGAAGATCAGGATGCCGACCAAGCTCGGTTACAAGAATCCGAAATACGTTGTCGCCATGGAAGTCACCAACACCGACCGTGGCGGCTATTGGGAAGACCAGGGTTACAACTGGTTCGGCGGGCAGTAATTTATTTCGGCGCCGGCACGAACGGCGTCGATGTTGCCGGTCCGTCACCGACAATCAGCAGCACAGCGTCGGTATCCTTGGCGCCGTCCCAGTGCACCTGCTTGCCATAATGCGTGACGAACGAGCCAGCCGGCATTGCGACGCTGCCGTTCGCCGGATCGAAATTAGGCCCGCTGCCGACCCACCAGGTGCCCGAAATCACAGTGATGAAGCGGTCGTTGGGATGAAAATGCGGCTTGCTGAAGTGATCGCCTTTGACCCACCGGTTCAGCACGCCATAAAGACCGGGCTTTGACGGATCGCCGAACAAAACGGCCTGCTGGTTGCCAGCCGGCGTCACCGGGCCCCATTTGATCTGGTCCGGCAGTTGATAGACGACGGCCTTGGGGTCGAGTTCGACGGCCTGCGCCGGCAATGCGACGGACAGCAAAACGGCAGCGAGCAGTTTCGCGAAATGGTTCATGGTCGCCTCCCTGATCCGGCGGCTTAAGCGCCGGTTACAGGAAGTGTCCTGTTTTCGCGGGCAAGCGTCTAGCCGGGGTGCTGGGTTTCGTCCGGCGGCTTGCCGATGATCAGCCGGGCGCCGCGCTGGAACGTCAAATAGCTCCACAGCCAGCTGAATGCGACGATGAAGCGGTTGCGCAGACCGATCAGGAAATAGACGTGCGCCACGCACCAGAAAAGCCAGCCGACGAAGCCATGCAAGCGAAGACGGCCAAACTCGACGACCGCGGCATGGCGTCCAATGGTGGCGAGATTGCCGAGATGCATGTAGCGGAATGGTCTGGCGATTGTGCCGCCGTTCAAGCGCGCTGCAATCAGTTTGCCGACATATTGCCCCATCTGTTTCGCGGCCGGCGCGATGCCGGGCACCGGTCTGCCTTTGCTGTCGGTGACGGCGGCAACGTCGCCGATGACGAAAACATCCGGCTGCCCGGGCACCGACAGATCGGGCGCAACCTTCACGCGGCCGGCGCGGTCGGCGTCGGCTGATAGCCAAACGGCGGCGGGCGATGCCGTCACACCTGCGGCCCAGACGATGGTGCTGGCATCCAGCCGGCCGCTGTTGAGATCGACGCCGCGCGTGTCGCATTTTGTCACCATCGTATCCGTCATGACAGTGACGCCGGCGTGCATCAGCGTGTCGCGCACATAGTCGGATTGCGCCGGTGGAAATGCCGGCAACAGACGCGGCCCTGCTTCGATCAGCACGATGCGTGCGGTGCGCGGATCGATGCGCCGGAAATCGGCGGCCAAAGTCTGCCGTGCGATCTCGGCGATGGCGCCGGCCATTTCGACGCCGGTGGCGCCGCCGCCGACAATGACGAAGGTCAGCAGCCGCTTCTGCTCGTCCGGATCGGACACGATCTCGGCCTGCTCAAACGCAATCAGGATGCTGCGGCGAATGCGGGTGGCGTCTTCGATGCGCTTCAAGCCCGGTGCGACGTCGGCCCATTCGTCATGGCCAAAATAGGAATGCATCGCGCCGGTCGCGATCACCAGATAGTCGTAAGGCAGGTCGCCGGAATTGGTGTGAACGCGCTTTTGCGCGGCATCGACGCCGCTGACATTGGCCATCAGCACGGTGGCGTTTTTCTGCGACTTCAGGATATGGCGGATCGGCCAGGCGACATCGGCCGGCGACAGCGCCGCGGTCGCGACCTGATAGAGCAGCGGCTGAAAGCAGTGATGGTTCTGGCGGTCGACCACGGTGATGTCGGTATCGGCGCGCCGCAGCGCCTTGACAGCCTCGAGGCCGCCGAAACCGCCGCCGATAATGACCACTTTGGGACGCTGTTCCGGCATGGCCGCTCCTGGGTCGCGGCCAGTTTCCGCCCTCGCACGGCGATTGCCAAGCACTGGTTGCCAAGCCCTTGTTGCCAAGCCGGTGGCGAGGCTTTAGCAATCCGCAACTCCGACGAACTCCAGTGAGGCGTAGACAATGGCGACCCATAATCTCCTGCTGCTCCCGGGCGACGGCATCGGCCCCGAAGTGATGGCGCAAGTAAAGCGCATCATCGACTTCTTCAACAAAAGGGGCCCCGACAGGTTCGCCATCCAGGAAGATCTGGTGGGCGGCGCTGCTTATGACGCCCATCAGGTCGCCATCACCGACGCCACCATGGAGAAGGCCAAAGCAGCCGACGCCGTGATCTTCGGCTCGGTCGGCGGGCCGAAGTGGGACAAGGTGGCTTACGAGCATCGTCCGGAAGCAGGCCTGCTGCGGCTGCGCAAGGATCTCGAGCTTTACGCCAACTTGCGTCCGGCCGTGACCTACCCGGCTTTGGCCAATGCCTCCTCGCTCAAGCGCGAACTGGTCGAAGGCCTCGACATCATGATTTTGCGCGAGCTGACCGGCGGCGTGTACTTCGGCGAGCCCAAGACCATCACCGATCTCGGCAACGGTCAGAAGCGCGCCATCGATACGCAGGTCTACGATACCTACGAGATCGAGCGCATCGGGCGTGTCGCGTTCGAGCTGGCGCGCAAGCGCAAGAACAAAGTCACCTCGATGGAAAAGCGCAACGTCATGAAGTCGGGCGTGCTCTGGAACGAGGTCATCACCGCAATCCATGCGCGCGAGTTCAAGGACGTTCAGCTCGAGCACATGCTGGCGGATGCCGGCGGCATGCAGCTGGTGCGCAATCCCAAGCAGTTCGACGTCATCGTCACCGACAATCTGTTCGGCGATATGTTGTCGGACGTCGCGTCAATGCTGACGGGTTCGCTCGGCATGCTGGCCTCGGCATCGCTCGGCGAAGTCGATCCCAAGACCAAGAAGCGCAAGGCGCTCTACGAGCCGGTGCACGGTTCGGCGCCGGATATCGCCGGCAAGGGCGTCGCCAATCCGATCGCGATGATCGCTTCGTTCGGTATGGCGCTGCGCTACTCGTTCGACATGGGCAAGCAGGCCGACATGATCGACAAGGCGATTGCCGCGACGCTCGACAAGAATATCCGTACCGGCGACATCAAGTCGGAAGGTTCCAAGGTCGTGAACACCCAGGAAATGGGCGACGCGATTCTGGCTGAGTTGGAAGCGATGTAGTCGGCGCCGCTCGCGCACAAACAAAAACGCCGCCTTGAGGGCGGCGTTTTTTTATTCCGATTTCGCTGCGATCAGAACTGCAGGAATGGCGTGTTGCGGCTCGGCATATTGAAGCCGTTCGGCAGCGGCGACTGGCTGGTGCCGAAAGCGGTGTTGTCCAAGACGCCGGTCGCCTTGTGGCCGGGCGTATAGGCGTAGCGGTGGTCGCTGTTTTCGCCCTTGAACACTTCTGTGCCCGGATCGAGATAGGAACGCTTCTGAATGATGACGCGGGTACGGCGGCGGCCGTCTTCATCGCGGCTGTGGTAGACCGTGGCGCCGCGCGCATCGGCGACAGCGACGCGCTTTTTCGGCGCGGCATCGGCCGGGGCGGCCAGAAGGCCGAGCACCGTGCAAACGGCAAGCGCGCTGATGATGACTTTCAAGCCCATAATTCCCTAGTCCCCAGTCCGAATGTTGCAACGCAGTCTAGCGGCCTTCGGTTCGTCGCGACAGGTCTGATTGGGCCGATTGTGCGGCTTATTGCTTAAGAAAAGCGGCCATTTAGCTCGCGCCGGTCGATTTCCCGGTGCCTGCGCCGCCGGGGCAACACCGCCCGGGGCGTTTCGATTCGCTATCGCATCTCCCGAGCCGCATGGCGCCGTACGGAAATCCCATGCTGCAAGACCCCTCGATTGAGAAAGAAATTTCCACGCGCTAGGGTTTGCCAAGCCTTGGAGAGGGCAAATAAGGGAGAGCAACGATGCCGGAGCGTATCGAACGTTCTATCGAGGAGCTTTATCGCGACGACCCGGCGAAAGCCGATGCCGAGGTGTTCGGGCGTGAGACGGGTCCAAGCCGCCGTGGCTTTCTCAATGGCGCCGGCCTTGCCGCAATGGGTGCCGCTGTCGGCGGTGCCATTCCATTCGCGGCCAACATGCCGGGCGGAATGATTCCGGCGGCAATGGCGCAAAGCTCGCCGGCCGGTATGCCACCCAGCGCAAGTCCTGCGCCTGCCTCCGCGGCGCCGAAGGGCCCGCAATATCTGAAATTCCCCGGCAAGAGCGACAAGCTCGTCGTGCTCGGCGAGCGGCCTTTGGTTGCCGAGACGCCGGAGAATTTGCTCGACGACGACACCACGCCGACCGACAAGCTGTTCGTCCGCAACAACGGCCAGACGCCGGAAGAAAACAAAGAACCGGACAAATGGAAGTTCGTCGTCGACGGCGAGGTCAACAATAAGCTCGAACTCACGCTCGGTGAGTTGAAGGCGAAGTACAAGCCGGTGACGCGCCGCCTCGTGCTGGAATGCGGCGGCAACGGCCGTTCGTTCTTCACACCGCAGGCGCGGGGCAATCAATGGACCAATGGCGGTGCCGGCTGTTCGGAATGGACCGGCGTGCGGCTTGCCGACGTGCTCAAGGCGGCGGGCGTGAAATCGTCGGCGGTGTTCAGCGGGCATTACGGCGCCGATCCGCATCTGTCCGGCACCGGCGTGACGTTGTCGCGCGGCGTGCCGATCAAGAAGCTGATGGACGAGAACAATCTGATCGTCTGGCAACTCAATGGCCAGCCGTTGCCAAATATCCACGGCGGACCGGTCCGTCTGATGATTCCCGGATGGCCCGGCTCGGTATCGGCCAAATGGCTGAACCGCATCTGGATTCGCGACAAGATTCACGACGGCCCCGGCATGGGTGCGACGTCGTATCGTGTTGCCATCAAGCCGATGGTGCCGGGCGACAAGCCGGACGAAAAGAACTTCCGCGATTTGGAGTCGATGCCGATCCGCTCGATTATCACCAGCCCGGCCAATGGCACGAAACTTCCTGCGGGTACCAAGGAAGTGAAATTGCGCGGTGCTGCTTGGGCCGGCGATCTCACCGTCAGGCAGGTCGATGTGTCGACCGACTTCGGCGCCACCTGGACTTCAGCCAAGGTCGAAAAGCCGAAGAACAAATACGACTGGCAACGCTGGACCGCGACCGTGAAGCTGCCGTCCGACGGTTACTTCGAAATCTGGACGCGGGGTACCGACGCCAAAGGTACGATGCAGCCCCACATCGCCGGCAACTGGAATCCGCAGGGTTATGGCGGCAATCCGATGCATCGCGTGGCGGTGCTGGTCGGCTGATGACATATTCTCACGCCATTGCCGCCGCGCGTTTGGCGCGGCTGCTGCTTTTCGTGACGATAGGCATTGCGTTATCCGCGAGCGTCGCTGTCGCGCAAACGTTCACGCCGCGCGATGAAAGTCCCGAGGAATTTCCTGCGGGCGCCGGCCGTGACGAAACTTTCTATACATGCACGGCGTGCCACGGTTTCAAGCTTGTCGCAGCGCAAGGCATGAACCGGCGGCAGTGGGACGACTCGATCAACTGGATGATGGAAAAGCACAGGATGCCGCCGCTCGAAGCCAAGGAGCGCGACGCCGTGCTCAATTATCTCGAAGCGGCATTTCCGCCGCGCGCGCCTGCGGGCGGTGGCGGTTTTCAAAATCCGTTCATGAAGCGCTGACCGCGCATGATCCCGAAAAGTGGGAACCGGTTTTCGGATAAGATCATGCGCAAGAAAAAGTATCGCGCTTATCGCGAAGCCGCTTTCCACAGCAGGCGATGCTTCGGCGTCGGCGCCATCAGCGGATTGCGCTGACCGCAGAAGGTCCGGTTGAGTTCGGCTTGCGCGAACAGTGCGCCGACTTTCGGTTCGCTGCCAGCAGCCAGCAAAGAGAACCGGTCGAGTGCGCAGGCCAGTGTGCTGCGTTCGATGAGGTCGCTGCCGCCCTGGCAAAACCAGCCGGAGATTTGCATGCGCGGGTCGTCAGTGCTGCGCACGAAGGCCAGGCATTTGCGCGGCGGCGACTTCGTTGCAGTAAAGGTGATAATCGACAGCGGGCCGAACTTGCTGGCCAGCGGCTCGTTATCGCTCGTCACGTCGGCCGGGCCGAGGCCCGCGGCTCCAATCTCGATTTCCGTTTTTGGATCGGCAAAACGCGGCGTCTCGACGCCCGGCCGGTAGATCTCGACCTGGAGATAGGGCGCAACGCCGTCTGCCTGGCCAAGGCTCAGGATGTCCTTGCGGCCGCCGCCATCGGCATGACGGCGTATGGCGTAGCTGGCCGGCACGTCGGCCGCTTCGGGAATGGAAAGGGCGAAGGCCGGAAACGGCCGCTCGATCTCGATCCAGTCCGACTTATGGACCGGGGTGATGGTGCTTATCACCGGTTGTGATTGAAAGAACTGAGCGGCGACGGTGGAAACCACGGCAAGGCCCCCCACATATGCGAGGAGCCGCACGAAGGTGGTGGGCAGGTCGTCGCGCCAGGAATGCAGGGCCGGGTGCATGGTGTCGTCCATCGCAAGCCGCCGTTGTCATCTTGCCCAATCTCGCTTAGAAGCCCTGCATTCCGGTTGTGCGGCGTGCGTGTGCACTGCGGATATTATTTCGGAGAGTTAACAATGGGTTACAAGGTCGCTGTGGTGGGTGCCACCGGCAATGTCGGGCGCGAAATGCTCAACATTCTGGCTGAGCGCAGCTTTCCCGCCGATGAGGTCGTGGCGCTGGCGTCGCGCAAGAGCATGGGCCAGGAGTGCTCGTTCGGCGACAAAACCCTCAAGGTGAAAGCCCTCGACCACTACGATTTCTCCGACGTCGACATCTGTCTGATGTCGGCCGGCGGCAGCGTGTCGAAGGAATGGTCGCCGAAGATCGCCGCGCAGGGCGCGGTGGTGATCGACAATTCGTCGGCCTGGCGCATGGACCCGGACGTGCCGCTGGTCGTGCCGGAAGTGAACGCCGACGCGCTGTCGGGATTCACCAAGAAGAACATCATCGCCAATCCGAACTGCTCGACCGCGCAGCTCGTCGTCGCGCTCAAGCCGCTGCACGACAAGGCGACCATCAAGCGCGTCGTCGTCGCGACCTATCAATCGGTGTCGGGCGCGGGCAAGGACGCGATGGACGAACTGTTCCATCAGACCAAGGCGGTGTTCACGGTCGGTGAGATCGTCAACAAGAAATTCCCCAAGCGCATCGCTTTCAACGTCATTCCTGAAATCGATGTGTTCATGGAAGACGGCTACACCAAGGAAGAGTGGAAGATGATGATGGAGACCAAGAAAATTCTTGATCCCAAAATCAAGCTGACCGCCACTTGCGTGCGCGTGCCGGTGTTCGTCGGCCATTCCGAAGCCGTCGCCGTCGAGTTCGAAAATCCGATCAGCGTCGAGGAAGCCACGCAGATCCTGCGCAGCGCGCCGGGATGTCTGGTGATCGACAAGCACGAGCCGGGTGGCTATGTCACGCCGTATGAATGCGTTGGCGAGGATGCGACCTATATCAGCCGCATCCGCACGGATCCGACCGTCGATAACGGCCTGCAGATGTGGGTGGTCTCGGACAACCTGCGCAAAGGCGCGGCGCTCAACGCCATCCAGATCGCCGAGTGCCTGATCAACCGCAAGCTGATCCAGGCCAAGCGCAAGGCGGCGTAAGTCTGATTTGTGCGATCGTTACGATGCCGCGCTGACGCGCGGCATCGTCGTTTCTGCATCCTGCTCATGGAATTGTTGCGCGAGATGCTGAAAGGTATCGAGCGCGTTGTGCCGTTCGTTGTAGAAGCGAACGATACATTGCGCGGTTTCGGTTTTGAGCTTCTCGAAACTCTGACGCGCCGCCTCCATGACCTGCGGCGGCATGCCGCCCGGCCCCCGGCGCAAGATGCATAGCTTTTTCGCCGTCGGCCACGATAGTCCCGCAGCCTTTGCCAGGATCAGCAGGGGGTCATTGTCGCCGCGGCGGTCGCTGATGACGAATTCCACGAGTTCTGTCGGTGCGTGCGAGAGCGCCGCCAGCGCAGCGACGGTTTCCAGAAACTTGCCGTTCGATGCAAATTCCTGCACGGCGTTGTCCATAGGCGCACCCGACCGCCGCATATTGTTGAATTGCTCTTCGGCGTAGCGATAGTCCCGCAGGGCTCTCGGTTTCACCTTCGATTCGGCGGTCAGCTCTTGACCGGTAATGCCGGTCAACACCTGTTGAACTTCGGCGACTGAAGCCGGATTGATCGCTGCAAGCTTGGCGAAAACCGCCTCCGAAGCTCTCGAAATCAGCGTATGAAAATGATCGCGCGGAATGTCCTTGCGTATGCCGACGCAGATCGCCAGAACCTCGTCGTCGATGGATCGGTCGACCAGTCTGCCGTAACCGTTATTGGAAAACCGCGCGCCGGCGTTGCGCGCGACGGAGAGAACGGTGTCGCGGTCGCCGCGGGTGACCAGTACGTCGCTGATGTTTTCGCTCAGCGTAGCGCGCTGTGAAATGGCGAGCAGCCGGTCCTGGCTCTCATGCTCGACGATAAGCAGAAGGTCTTCATCCGTCAGCCGCGATGACAGTCGCAGGATAGGTCCTGCGACTTCGATCGAGCTGTCGCTGGCGAGTTGATAAACCGTCATGAGCGGGGCGTAGTCGACCGGCGCCAGCCGGATGGCGAGTTCAGCGCGCGCCTTGATCTCGATTTTATCGGCGAGACGCGAAATCACATTGTCGAACAGGTCGACCTGCTCGTCGGAATAATTAGTGGCGCCTGCCAGGAACAGGTCGGTGACGCGCCGCAGAATCTCAACCTGTTTTTTTGCCGAGCCGGAGGCGAAGGCGCCTTCGATCTCGGCCAGTAGCGATCGCTCGACCATCACCGGCAATACCGTTCAGGGAATGACAGCGATCATCCTTGGCGGGTGGAACTTACTATCGTCTTAGGCAAAGACCGCAGATTAAAGCTAAAACAATACGGATCGTGCCGGCATCAAGGTTAAGGCGCGGCAAGCGGCTTGCTTAAAATCGTTGTGGCGTGCTGGGCATCAACGTCCGACCGGTTTGAACTCGCCGGTCGCCTCGTCCATGACGGAGAGGTCGCCTTCAGCGACGCCGAAATAGGCGCCGTGGGTCGTAACCTTGCCCTTCTCGATCAGCTTTGCGAGTTGGGGGAAGGTCATGAGGTTGGCGAGGCTGTTGGCGATGTTGGCGTGCTCCAGCCGCTTGAGGTAATCGGCATGATCTTCCGCGCCGCCCATGGGTCCGACCTTCTTGGCGGCGGGCGCCATCAATTGCATCCATTTGCCGATGAAGTCGCCGGGCGATAGCGGCTCGCTGTCCTGCGCAAAAGCTTTGACGCCGCCGCAGTGGGCATGCCCCAGGACGACGATGTGTTTGATGCGAAGCGCGCCAACGCCGAACTCCAGCGCGGCCGAGACGCCATGGGCCTGGCCGTCCGGCGAATAGGGCGGAATGATATTCGCCACATTGCGCACGACGAACAGCTCGCCGGGACGGGCGTCGAAAATGACCTCGGGCGAGACCCGCGAATCGCAGCAGCCGATGACCATCACCTCGGGCGACTGGCCGGCCTCTGCCAATTCGTGATAGCGGGCCTGTTCCCTTTGCAGGCGGCCCTCGGCGAAGGCAGTGTACCCGTCGATCAGACGCTGGGGGAAGGTCATGGCTAAGCTCTTGGCTCTAAAGTCCGCAATAACCTGTTCAATTCCACGCCCGGGCACTCCAAGCAAGCGTCATGCCTGAGCCGCAAATGGCCTGTAAATCCGCGTCCTGAACAGGGAACCGGACATATTCATCACTTGTTCACCTGAAATCGACGAGAACAGCCTTAACCACGCATGCTGTCGCCCAACAAGCCAGTTACCTCGCCCCCGGCACCGCCGCGGTTCCGCACGTCCGGAATCTCGGGTGCGCAGATCGGTATTCTGTTTGCGGCGCTGACGCTGCTGATCTCCATCCCGATCTGGACCCACCCGCTGCCGCCGCTGTCGGACTACGTCAATCACCTGGCGCGCATGCAGATCATTGTGCAGCTCCAGGCCAATCCTCTGGCGTCGAATTTCTACGAGCTGAACTGGCAGGTCATTCCGAATCTGACGATGGATTTCATCGTGCCGGCACTGGCGCGCGTGATGAACATCTACACCGCCGGCTCGACCTATATCGTCGCGATGTTTGCGCTGCTCATTTCCGGCACGCTGGCGCTGAACCGCGTCCTGGTCGGCCGCTGGACTGTGCTGCCGCTGTTCGCATTCCCGCTGGTCTATAATTACGTCTTCCTCGTCGGCCTCATGAACTACCTGTTCGGCATCGGCATCGCGCTGTGGGCGCTGTCGGGCTGGATCGCGCTGCGGGACCGCCCGTGGCCGCTGCGCTATTTGCTGTCGATCGTCTCCGTGGTGGCGCTGTTCTTCTGTCATCTGTCGGCGCTCGGCATTTACGGTGTCGGCATCCTGTCGTTCGAAGTATTGCGGCTGTGGGACTGGCGCCGCGAACTCGGGGTGCGCCGCATCGCCGATTTCGTGCTGAGCGGTTTCCCGTTCCTCGCCGCCGCGCCGCTCTTGTATCTCAGTCCGACGATGAACCTGATTTCCAATACGTATTGGGAGCAGCGCGGCAAGATCGACGGTCTGATGTATGTCATCAGCGATTATTCCGACATCGCGGCTTTTGCGCTGACCGCGATCATGGCGACCGGCGTCGTCTGGGCCGTGCGTCATCGCATCCTGCGTTTCCATCCGCTGGTTTTTGTCCTGCTCGTGGTAGGCGGCGCGGTCTACTTCGCGCTGCCCCGGATCATGTTCGATACGTACATGACGGACCAGCGCGTGCCGATCGGCATCGCCTTCATGCTGTTTGCCTGCGGCGATCTGCACTTGCGTCATCGTCTGGTGCGCCGCGGCTTCCTCGTCGTGCTGATCGTTTTGATCGCCGGCCGCCTGATCGAAATCGACTACAACTGGTCGCAGTTGTCGGATTCCACGAGCCAGTTCCGCTCGTCGGTGCGTCGCATCCAGCCCGGCTCGAAAGTGTTCGTTGCTTACGCCGACCGTTCGCTCGGCGAGGATGTCCGCGATCTCGGCCTCGTCCACGCCGCCTGCATCGCCGCCATCGAAAAGGGCGCGCTGGTGACGACGCTGTTTACCGTCTTCGGCAAGCAGGTGCTGCACGCCAAGCCCGAATACAAGGACTATGTCGACGCCATCGATGGCACGCCGCCGCAGACCGCCCAGCTCATCGTCGCCGCCGAGCATCCGGTGCCTGGCACGCCGGCGTTCTGGCTGAACTGGACCAAGTTCGATTATCTCTATGTGCTGTTCACCGAAGACGAAGCGCCCAATCCCGATCCGTCGCGGCTGCGTCTGGTCGCCGACGGCGACCGCTTCCAGCTTTACCGGATTCTGCGGCCCGGCATGACCGGCACGCCGGAAAGCATGAACGTGATCAAATCCAAGACGCGGTTTGACTGAAGTTCGGGCAGCCGCGGCGCTTGATCATTTTCCGGCGCCCGATAAAGTCGGCGCATGACCCTCAGACCTCGCCGCAGCATTCTCTACATGCCGGGCTCCAATGCCCGCGCACTGGAAAAAGCCAAAACCCTTCCCGCCGACGGCGTCATCCTCGACCTTGAAGATTCGGTCGCGCCAGACGCCAAGGAAAGCGCCCGCCAGCAGGTGACCGATGTGGTCAAGGCCGGCGGCTTTGGCCCGCGCGAAGTCTTCATCCGCACCAATGGCATCGATTCGCCGTGGTTTTCCGACGACCTGACCGCGGCGGCGCATGCGGCGCCGGATGGCATCGTGGTGCCGAAGATTTCCTCGCCCGAGCAGCTCGAGACCATCGGCCAGCGTCTGCTGGACATGAGCACCAACCACAAGACCAAGATCTGGGCGATGATCGAGTCGCCGCAGGCGGTGTTCAATGTGCTGTCGATCGCGGCCTGCGCCCAGGATTCCGAGACGCGGCTCGCGGGCTTCGTGCTGGGCACCAACGATATCGCCAAGGATACGAGGGCGCGGCAAGTGCCGGGGCGCTGGCCGATGATCGGCTGGCTGATGAATGTCATCGCCGCCGCGCGCATCTATGGCATCGATGTGCTCGATGGCGTCTACAACAATATCGGCGACGCCGAAGGCTTCGTGAAGGAATGCGAGCAGGGCCGTGACATGGGCTTTGACGGCAAGACCCTGATCCATCCCAACCAGATCGGTCCGTGCAACACGGTCTTCACGCCGTCGGACGACGAAGTGAAATGGGCCCGTACCATGATCGCGGCCTTCGATCTGCCGGAGAACAAGAGCAAGGGCGTGGTCTCGATCGACGGCAAGATGGTCGAGCGTCTGCACGCCGAAATGGCGCGGCGTACGGTCGCAATCGCCGACGCGGTCGCCGCCCGATAAATCTCCCGCCCCGATAGGCTTTGCGGTAAGCTCGCCAAAAAGCCGGGGGAGACACATGAAAATTTTGATCGCTTTCGCGATGGCAATGGCGTTCGCCGTGCCACTTGGAGCAGCGCAGGCCGACGATCTCGCACCTGGCGGCACGCTGCGTGCCGTCTATCTCGCCACCAATCCGGCGCAAGCGGTGAAAGATCCAGCCACCGGCGACATCCGCGGCGCGTCGGCCGACCTCGCCCGCGAACTGGCCAAGCGCCACAATATGCCGGTACAGCTCATCCCGTCGGCCAATCCGGCGACGGTGATCGAGGCTGTCACCAAGGGCGAGGCGGATATTGGTTTTGTCGCTTTCGCGCCGGAGCGCGTCGGCACCGTCGAGTTCAGCCAGGTCTACATGCTGGTGCAGCAATCCTTCATTGTGCCGGACACTTCGCGCATCAAGTCGGTCAAGGACATCGATGCCGCGGGTTTGCGGATCTCAGGCGGCGCTGGCGATTCCGTGACGCTCTACATGAAGCGCAAGCTGAAGCTGGCGACGCTGATAGAAACTGACAACACGCCGGCCGATGCGAAGAAGAAGCTGGCGGCAAACGAAATCGATGCCTTCGGCGCCAACCGCCAGCGTCTCACCACCATGCTCAAGGACATGCCCGGCTATCGCCTGTTGCCCGACAGTCTGTTTGGCGTGACGCAGACGATCATTGTGCCGAAGGGCAAGGCCGAGGCGCTCGCGGGCGTCAATCGCTTCATCGATGACGTGCGCGCATCGGGCTTCTTGCAAAGCGCGATCGACAAGAGCGGCATCGTCGGCTTGAGCGCCGCGCCGGTGGGCTCATGGACGCCGTCAATCCCGGATTGACCGGTTCCTATTCCGGAACATTGTTGTAAGCTCGTGGCCACATCGGAGCTTACCGGCAATGATCAGGAAACTTGTAGCGGCCGCGATCCTCGCGATGGGGGCGCTGACTGCGGTTGGCGCAAGTGCCGCCGAAGAAGGCGATTACGCACCGGCCAATATCCTGAAAACCAACGGCCGGCTCGGCTGGCTTTGTATGATTCCGGTAACCTGCCCGGTCACAAGCCAGGTTCGCGGCGTTATCTCGCGCGCCGTCGCTGCGGACCGCTCCGCGCAACATCTCCTGGGGCTGACTCTTTTGACAGGCGACGGCTTGCCGGGCGATCGCGCGGGGGGAGTGCTTTGGGTCGTGAAAGCGGCGGAGCAGGGTGAGCCTGCCGCCGCGCGTGATATCGCCTACCGTCTGCGCAACGGCGACCGCATCACGATCGATGAAAACAAGGTTGTGGCAGCGCTGAAGCCGGCTGCGGATGCCGGTGAAGTTGAAGCCATGCGCGCGCTAGGTCCCATGATCATCGGCGGGCGTGGCGTCAAGCAGGATCCCGCCGCCGGCCTCGCGATGATCAAGAGTGCCGCTGAGAAAGGTTCTTTCGCTGCCGAAAAGGATCTGTCGGATCTTTATCTGCGCGGCGCGCCGGGTGTGACGGCGAGCCGCCCCGAAGCCTTGAAATGGCTGGCGTCGTCGGCGCGCCACGGCAATGTCGATGCGATGTTGAGCCTCGGCTATATGTCGATGAATACGCCGATCGGCACGCCGTCGAGCCAGGCCGATCTGGCGGAAGGATATTGCTGGTTGATGCGCGCGGCGCTGCTCGACCAGCCGCAGGCGCACGAAAAGCTCAGCATGATGTTCACCGACGGCGAGAAGGATTCGCGCGGTACCGTGATCGCAGCCGATCTGGTGCAGGCCGACTTCTGGTTTCGGCTGGCGGCACGCAGTCCCTATCACGACAATTCGCAGATCCGCGCATCGATCGAACCGAAGATGACGTCGGCGCAAATGGACGAAGCCAAGAAGCTGGTCGAGGCGTGGAATCCGCGCACCATGCAGGAATTGAAATCGCTGCCGATAGCGCTGCCGAATTCGCAGCGCACTTGTCAGCCGATGACCTAACGCTGTTTCAACTACTTGAACCGCTCCGCCGGTGGCGCGATTTCCGTCACCAGATCGCGCACCAGTTTCTTGTTAGACAGCGGCGCCAGCGTCATCTCGTGCGGCTGCAGCCGCGCGGTGCAGGCGTAGACGGTCTTGCCGTCCAGCTCCATCATGCATTCCTTGCAGGCATTGGCGTTGATGCAGGAGAAGCGGATCGCGAGGCTCGGATCGCGGTGTATGCGGATCCAGCGCAAACCATCAAGCACCGACTGGCCGTGCTCGAAGGGCACTTCGTAGGTTTCCCAGCGGCCGGCATCGGGCGCGTCGCCGCGCCAGATTTTCAGGGTGGCCTGTTCGGTCATGACGCGGCCGCTCCAACTAGCGTGTTTTGTAGTACGGCGTGCTTCGACAGCGTGACGCGGCCGTCGCGCAGCTTGACGAACTGATTGACCGCCCAGTCCGGCGACGTTTCGGGAAAATCCTCGCGATGCTGCGCGCCGCGCGTTTCGGTGCGCGCCAGCGCGGCTTCGGCGACCGACTTCGCCACCATCAGCATGTTGCGCAGGTCGAGCCAATCGACGCGGCGCATGTCGAAGCTCTTGCCGCTGCCCTGCGGCCGATCACCGATCTGCGCCGTCATCGCATCGATGGTGGCGAGCGCGCGTTTCAGACCTGCTGCGGTGCGTAGCGCTCCGACGTCGTCCTGCATGGTGGCCTGCAGCGTCTGCACCAGTTCGGCGGTGTTGATTGCGTGCGCGGGCTCATCCGCCGTCACGAGATCGATAATTGCAGCTTCATTGTCGGCGGGCACGGCAGGAGCGAAGGCCCGGTTGGCAAACTCCCCGGCAGATTGCCCAGCGCGGCGGCCGAACACGAAGGCTTCGGTGATGGCGTTGCCGGACAAACGATTGGCGCCATTGGCGCCGCCGACCGCTTCGCCGGCGGCGAACAGGCCGGGCAGGCCGGTCTGCATCTGCGTGTCGACCGCGATGCCGCCCATGTGATAATGCGCGATCGGCGCCACCTCCACCGGCATCCTGGTCAGGTCGATGCCGTTCTCGGCGAGCTTGTCGATGACCGGGCCGAAGGCTTCGCGCAATTTTACTTCCGGCACGTGCTGAAAACTCAGATAGACGCCGCCGTGCGGCGAGCCGCGGCCGGCTTCGACTTCCTTGAGGATGGCATAGCTGCCGGCGTCGCGGGTGATGGTATATTTGCCGCCCTCGTTGACGCCATAGTTCTGGGTGAACTCTTCCATGCGGTTGTTGAGCAGTTTGCCGCCGAGCTTGTAGCGGAACGGGTCCCACATGATCGGGTCCATGCCGATCAGCCGCGGAGCAAGGCGTCCGATCGGAAAGAACTGCACGAACTCCATGTCGACCAGCGAGGCGCCGGCGCGCAGCGCCAGCGCATAGCCGTCGCCGCCCATGTTGGATGAAGCGCTGTTGCGCCGGTACAGCCGCGTCAGTCCGCCGGTGGCGATGATGGTCGCCTTGGCGGAGATCATCACCGGCGCGCCGCTGCCGAGATGCAACGCGCCGACGCCGACGATCTTTCCGTCGTGTTTCAGCAGGTCGACGACGCAGAGATCGCCGGCCTTGCGGATGCCGTCGGTCTTGTTGACCTTCGTCCGTAGTGTCTTCGATACAGCAGGGCCGGTATTGAGGAAATCGACATAGACGCAACGCGGCCGGTCATGACCGGGAGCCATGGTTGCGGTGATGTGGCCATCTTTTCTCGCCCAGCCGACTCCCCACTCATCCATTGCGCGGATGCAGTCGGGGCCTTCCTCGCACAGCAGACGCGCGAGCGACTCGTTGCAGAGGCCGCGGCCGGCGGCGAGCGTGTCTTTGTAGTGGTAGTGCCAGTCGTCCGGCGTTTCGGCACCGAGCGCGACGGCGACCGTCATTTGCGCCATCACGGTGGCGCCGCCGCGGCCGATCAGGCTGCGGTCCACGAGCAAAACCTTGCAGCCGCTTTTTGCCGCTTCGATCGCCGCATACATGCCGGCGGCGCCGGAGCCGATCACGAGAACGTCGGTTTCCGTGCGCAGCGGTTCAACGGTCATGGGTATCTCTAGTGAAGCATCATGTAGACAAAGACCGCGCCTTTGCCGAGGCCGGCGTGCAAACAGATGAAGCGGACATTGGCGGGCTCACCACCGGCCTGGTAGACGGCTTTGCCGTGATAAACGGTCGTGACCGGTTGGGAACCAACCTTGCCAGTATAGACGTCTTCGTTGATGTCGGCGCGTTCGATGACGAACTTTTTAAATGCGCGGTTTTCCTGCTTGAAGTTGACGGCAGCCAGCTTCTCGCAGTCACGCAAACCGTCTTCCGTCGATTTCTGCGCCATCGCCGGCGCGGCGCAGAGCGCCAACGCCGTCACAGCGATTGCCAGCTTCAGACCCACGCGCGCTCGGCCTTGGCCTTTTCCTCGTAGCTTTCGATCTTGGCCTTCTTCTGGTGCGTCAGACCGATATCGTCGAGGCCGTTGAGCATGCAGTGCTTGCGGTGGGCGTCGATCTCGAACTTGACCGTGCCGCCGTCGGGACCGCGGATTTCCTGCTTCTCGAGGTCGATGGTCAGCGTGGCGTTGGCGCCGCGATCGGCGTCATCGAACAGCTTCTCGAGATCTTCCGGCGAGACGCGGATCGGCAGCACGCCGTTCTTGAAGCAGTTGTTGTAGAAAATGTCGCCGAACGAGGTCGAGATCACGCAGCGCACGCCGAAATCCAGCAGCGCCCACGGCGCATGTTCGCGCGAGGAGCCGCAGCCGAAATTGTCGCCGGCGACGATGACCTTGGATTTGCGATAGGCCGGCTGGTTGAGCACGAAATCCGGGTTCTCGGTGCCGTCGTCCTTGTAGCGCTGCTCGGAGAACAGGCCCTTGCCCAGTCCGGTGCGCTTGATGGTCTTCAAATATTGCTTCGGGATGATCATGTCGGTGTCGACATTGATCATCTTCATAGGCGCCGCGACGCCTTCCAGGACCGTGAATTTTTCCATCGTCTCGTGCTCCCGGCTCAAAAGCCGCCTTGTTTCTAGAAGGTCCAATGTAGGGGTCAATAGCAGAGCTGAGGCGGTCTGCTATGCGGTTTTCACTAATCAGCCGCGGCTTCGATGGCATCGATGTCATCGTCGGAAAGGCCGAAGTGGTGGCCGATCTCGTGGATCAGGACGTGTGTGATGATGTCGGTCAGGGTCTCGTCGTGCTCGGCCCAGTAGTCGAGGATCGGCCGCCGGTACAGCCAGATCAGATTGGGGAATTGCTGGGGATTAGAAGGCGTCTGGAAGGGTATTCCCACGCCCTGGAACAACCCGAGCAGGTCGAATTCGCTCTCCAGACCCATCGTTTCCAGCACGTCCTCGGTCGGGAAGTCCTCCACCCGGATAATCAGGCCCTCGCACAGCCCCCGGAAGGTGTCCGGCAGCCGGGCATAGGCCTCGGCGGCCAACCCCTCGAAATCGGCCAAAGAGGGCGCTTTGAGCCCTCGCCAGACCTGCAAGCCGTCGGTTTTGTCCGCCATGTCCATCTTTTAGGCCAACCCAGGCTTTCTACCAAGGTATTGACGGAACACCCGAAATGGGCGACCGTTAACTATTAAGGCAAGGACTGGGGATTGAGATGCGCAGTTTGGCGGGCATCGCCTTGGCGGCCGTGGCAGTTGCCGTAATGGTGACACCGGCGGCGGCCGAATTTTTCGGCTGCAAGGATCCGAAAGTGACCGTGCGCAACTACGGCGGCGCGTCGAGCCACTATGCCAGCGCCCGCACTACGCACGAATTCGCCGCGCAGTCGTCGCGCCCGCGCGTGACCATCTATCCCCGCCGCCAGCAACTCAGCAGCAATTCGGTGCGTCAGTGCCGCAGCCAGCTGGTGAAGGAATATCGCCCCAGCGGCACTGTCATCGTGCCGCGCATGCAGTGCTGGTGGGAATAACCGTCAGACATTTTGGTTAGTTCTGACGGGGGCATCGGAGGAGACCTGATGTCCAGATTCACAAAATACATAACGGTCATCGCATTGTTAGGGGCGTTTTCGTCCGTCGCAGCCTATGCACGCGGCCCCGGTGCGCGTCCCAACGACGCCAAGTACTACGGCCCGGTCTATGGCTGGCGATATTACCCGCCGCCGGCTTCGGTGCCGGAACCGGTATGCAGTTGGACGCAAGTGCGGGTCATGCGCAACGGCCACGCCGTCACGCGGCGTGTGCGGCAGTGCTCATGATCATCGCAGGGTTTCAAGCCGCCCGCCGTTGAATCGGAAAGCTGGGGCGCCTTCGGAGGTTTTGCGATGTCCAAACTATTCAAGATATTTGCAGTTATCGGCGTGCTCGCCGGCGCGATGGCGGCAACGTCCGGTGCGGCGTTGGCCCAGCGTGGCCACGGTGGTCACGGACACGGTGGCGGCGGGTGGCACGGTGG
>CAISIV010000060.1 GCA_903885555.1 uncultured Hyphomicrobiales bacterium | reverse complement strand
TGACCAGCTTGGCGCCGCGCTTGGCGGCCTGCTTGAAGAAGGTGGCGGCGACCGGATGATTTTCGGTCGGGTTGGCGCCGATGACGATGATCAGTTCGGAGTTCTTGACCTCGTTAAAGGTCGCGGTGACGGCGGCCGAGCCGACGCCTTCGAGCAGCGCCGACACCGAAGAGGCGTGGCACAAGCGTGTGCAGTGGTCGACGTTGTTGGTGCCAAAGCCGGTGCGCACCAGCTTCTGGAACAGATAGGCCTCTTCGTTGGAGCCCTTGGCCGAGCCGAAACCGGCCAGCGCATCGGAACCATCGCGGTCGCGGATTTTCTTGAGGCCGCCGGCGGCGCGATCAAGCGCCTCTTCCCAGGTGGCTTCGCGGAAATGCGTCCACGGATTGGACGGATCGATCTGCTCGTTGGCCACCTTGGCCACGCCATCCTTGCGGATCATCGGCTTCATCAGGCGCTGCGGATTGGCGACGTAATCGAAGCCGAAGCGGCCTTTGACGCAGAGCCTGTTGGCATTGGCCGGGCCGTTCTTGCCGGTGACGGCGACGATCTTGTCGTTCTTGATCTGATAGGTGAGCTGGCAGCCGACGCCGCAATAGGGGCAGACCGAGTCGACGGTACGGTCCGGTTTGCCCAGATAGACGTTGTTATCGTCGACCATGGTCGCCGGCATCAAGGCGCCGGTCGGACAGGCCTGCACGCATTCGCCGCAGGCGACGCAGGTCGAGTTGCCCATCGGATCGTCGAAATCGAACACGATCTTCTCGAGATGACCGCGGCCGGCCATGCCGATGACGTCGTTGACCTGCACTTCACGGCAGGCGCGGACGCAGAGATTGCACTGAATGCAGGCGTCGAGATTGACCGCCATCGCCGGATGGCTCCGGTCGGGCGCGGGCACGGCTTCACGCTCGCGCTTGGGGAAACGGCCGTCGACAACACCCTGCCGCTTGGCGGTTTTCCAGAACTCGGAATCATTGTCATGCGCGACTTCCATCGCCGGTTGATCCGTCAGCAGCAATTCGGCGACCATCTTGCGCGCAGTCTTGGCGCGGTCGGTCGAAGTCTTGACCTTCATACCCGGCGCGGGCTGGCGGATACAGCTCGCGGCCAGCACGCGTTCGCCTTCGATCTCAACCATACAAACGCGACAGTTGCCGTCGGCGCGGTAACCAGGTTTCGGCGAGTAGCACAGGTGGGGCAGCTTGATGTCGAGGCGGCGCGCGGCGCGGAAGATCGACTCGCCCTCGCGGATATCGATCTCGCGATCGTCGATGAAGAAGGTGTTGGACTTCGGTGCGTCAGCCATGGGTCACCATTTTCCCAGCGGTTTGCTGAGATCGTCGGGGAAGTGGGTCAGCACGCTCAACAACGAATTTGGCGCAGCCTGACCGAGGCCGCAGATCGAGGCGTCGCGCATCAATCGCGACAACTCGGTCAGCAGTTCGACGTTCCAGGGGCCCTGCTCCATGAGCTTGACGGCCTTTTCGGTGCCGACACGGCACGGCGTGCACTGACCGCAGGACTCGTCTTCGAAGAACTTCATCAGATTGAGCGCCACGGCCTTCATGTCATCCTTGTCGGACAAAATGACGACGGCGTGCGAACCGACGAAACCGCCATGCGGTTCCAGCGTGCCGAAATCGAGCGGATGATCGGCTAGCTTGGGCGGGAAGATGCCGCCGGATGCGCCGCCGGGCAGAAAACCCTTCAACGTATGGCCTTCCTGCATACCGCCGGAAAATTCCTCGATCAATTCACGGATAGTGACGCCCGCAGGCGCGAGCTTCACGCCGGGATTCTTGACGCGGCCCGACACCGAGAAACTGCGGAAGCCCTTGCGGTCGCGGCGGCCTTGCGAGGTCACCCACTCAACGCCCTTCTCGATGATGTCGCGAATCCAGAACAGCGTCTCGACGTTCTGCTCCAGCGTCGGGCGGCCGAACAGGCCGACTTGCGCGAGATAAGGCGGGCGATGGCGCGGCAGGCCGCGCTTGCCTTCGATCGACTCGATCATCGCCGACTCTTCGCCACAGATGTAAGCGCCGGCGCCGCGGCGCAGATGCAGCTTGGTGTGCGGCGTCAGGCCTGAGGTTTCGAGCTTTTCGATTTCGTCGAGCAGCATCAGCCGCAGTTCGGGATATTCGTCGCGCACATAGATGTACGTGTCGGTCGCTTCGACCACCCAGGCGGCGAGCAGCATGCCTTCGAAGAAGCGATGCGGGTCGCGTTCGAGATAGTAGCGATCCTTGAACGTACCGGGTTCGCCCTCGTCGCAGTTGACGGCGAACATGCGCGGGCCGGGCTCGGCGCGCACCAGCGACCATTTGCGACCGGTCGGGAAACCGGCGCCGCCAAGACCGCGCAGGCCGGCGTCGCTGACGATCTTGATGAGTTCATCGCGCGTGCGCTTGCCCGACAGGCAGTCTTTCAGCAGCGAATAGCCGCCATCCTTCTGATAGGCGGCGAGATCGGATTGCGGATGCCAGGCGTGCGGATGCGGTTTGGCTTTGACGGCGGCAGCGACATTATCGGCGTTCGCCTTGAAGGTCTGCATGTGACCAACGGCGACCACAGGCGCGCGGTCGCAGGCGCCCATGCAGGGCGCGCGCACAACGCGGACATCCTTACCGAGAATGTCCGGAAGCCTCGCCAGCAGGTTTTCTGCACCAGCCATGGCGCAGGACAATGAATCGCAGACGCGCACGGTGACGGCGGGTGGCGCGGTCTCGTTTTCCTTCACCACGTCGAAGTGCGCATAGAAGGTCGCGACCTCATAGACTTCGGCCATCGCCATCTTCATTTCGAACGCCAGCGCAGTGAGATGCGGGGCAGACAGATGGCCGTAGTGGTCCTGAATGAGATGCAGATGTTCGATCAGCAGATCGCGGCGACGCGGGCGGTCGGTCAGCAGCGCCTGCACATCGGCCAAAGCCGACGGATCAATCTGGCGCCCCTTCGGCGTACGATTCGGCTTGCGGCGGCCATCGCCGCGCCCGCCGCCCTTGCCGTTTGTCTGCGGCGGCGTGTGAATGTTCATTATTTCGCTCCCAAGCCGCTGATTTGAAACCATTCCAGACAGCAGACAACCCCGTGGTTGAAATCGTATGATAGAAAAAACCTATTAAACCGGGTCTCGTCGTTGTAATTTCCGATCATAGGAGCGTACAGTTCAGCATAAGCATGGTTTGTTTCCGAAATTCCCCCATCTCTGTAACTAATTCATACGATAGCAACCGAGCAGCCTTTGATCGATAAACTGGAATTTCTTCTGGCTTTGGCCCGCGAAAAGCACTTCGGCCGGGCTGCCGACGCCTGCGGCGTGACCCAGCCGACGCTGTCGGCCGGCGTAAAGCAGATGGAGGAAACCTTCGGAGTCCTGCTGGTCAACCGCGGGTCCCGCTTCCAGAGTTTCACGGCCGAAGGCGAGCGCGTGCTCGACTGGGCCCGCCGTATCGTCGGCGACACCCGCGCCATGCGGCAGGAGGTCCATGCCCTCAAGCACGGCCTCGCCGGCCGGCTGCGGCTGGCCGCCATTCCGACGGCTCTGGCGATGGTAGAGACGCTGACAACGCCGTTTCGTGCCCGGCACCCGGAAGTACAGTTCACTATTCTGTCGCGCACCTCGATCGAGATTCTGACGCAGCTCGACAATCTCGAGATCGATGCCGGCCTCACCTATCTCGACAACGAGCCGCTCGGCCGCGTCACCGCGATACCTCTCTACACCGAACGCTATCGCCTGCTGGTCGCGACCGACGCTCCGCTCGGCGACCGCACATCGGTGACCTGGGCCGAAGTCGCGAAAGTGCCGTTGTGCCTGCTGACTCCGGACATGCAGAACCGCCGCATCATCGAGCAGTTGCTGCGCGACACCGGCGCCGATCCGCACATCACGCTGGAATCGGATTCGATGATTCTGCTCTATTCGCACGTGCGTACTGGACGCTGGGCGAGTGTGATGCCGGCGCGGCTGGCTTCAACGCTCGGCCTTATGGACAGCAAGATGTTGCGCGCTATTCCCATCGTCGAGCCGGAAGCTACTCATACCATCGGCCTGGTGGCGCCGGCGCGCGAACCGATGACGCCGTTGACGGCGGCACTCGTGATGGAAGCGCGCCGCGTCGCGCCGCTGCTTTCCGACTGAGACGGGCTCTGTCAACTACCCGACGCTGGAACGGAATCCCGGGATTGTTCGTTATCGGGTGCTGTCACCAAAAGGCACCGCCATGATCACGCAGTTAGACCCGCCGCTGCCGCTCGAGACACCGAAAGGTGCAGGGCTGGCGCATTTCGTCATCGACTATGGGCCGGAAGCCGATCTGGTGTGGGTCGTATTCATGGATAAAGACGGTGCCTGCTGGTCGGTACCGAACCCGGAAATCCGCATGGCGCTCAACTGGACGATGGGGCGTCGCAAGCCCTCCGCCGACGCCCCCGGCGAAAGCGACGCGGCCCGCCCGGCGGCCAGCGTCCACCGCGTGTTCCCACGGCCGGCCGAGTAAGCGCCATGGCCAATTCCAACCTCAAGGTTTTCGGTTTCAATTGCAGCCTCAAGAGCAGTCAGTCGAAGGAAAGCTCGTCGACCGACGTTTTGATGCAGCAGATGTTCGACGAACTCGCCAAAAACGGCGCCGAAGGCGAATTCGTGCGCGCCGCCAACTACAACATCAAGCCGGGCGTGACATCGGACGAGGGCAAAGGCGACGACTGGCCCAAGCTGCTCAAGCGCGCGCTCGCGGCGGACATACTTGTCATCGGCACGCCCATCTGGCTCGGCCAGCCGTCGAGCGTGTCCAAGCGCGTGCTCGAACGCATGGATGCCTTTCTTGACGAGAAAGACAAACGCGGGCGGATGCCGTCCTACGGCAAGGTCGCGATTTGCTGCGTAGTGGGAAATGAAGACGGCGCGCATCACAGCGCCGCCGAGATTCTAAGCGCGCTGCTGGAGGTCGGGTTTACGGTGCCGTCCGGCGGGCCGACTTATTGGACCGGCGAAGCGATGGGCAGCGACGAATACAAGGACCGGAAACCGTCGCCGAAGGTCGTGACCAAGTGGAACGCGATGCTGGCGTCGAACACCGCGCATCTGGCGCGGCTGTTGAAGGCGGAGCCCTATCCGGGAATTAAGGGCGGACGGTAGAACGCACCTGTTCAGATTTCCGAGTCGCCGCCGGTCATTACCTTGTAGCTGTCCTTACGCTTGGCGCGCTCGATGCCCTTGAGGATCAGTTCCTCGGCATCGGCGGCTTCGAGCCAGCGCACGATGGTCACCCACTTGCCCTTTTCCAGATCCTTATAGTGCTGGAAAAAATGGGCGATCTGCTCGGTCATCACCACCGGCAAATCCTTGTAGCTGTTCACGCCGGTGTAAAACGGGTGCAGCGCGTCCACCGGGACCGCGAGAATCTTCTCGTCGCCGCCCGCCTCGTCTTCCATCAACAAGGCGCCGACCGGACGGCAGCGGATGACAGCGCCCGGCACCACCGGCACCTGGCTGATGACCAGCACGTCGCACGGATCGCCGTCGTCGGACAGCGTGTGCGGGATGAAGCCATAGTTGCCCGGGTAGAACATCGCGGTGTGCAGGAAACGGTCGACGAAGATCGCGCCGGAGACCTTATCGAACTCGTATTTGACCGGAACGCCACCCAGCGGGATTTCGATGACGGCGTTGACGTCCTTCGGCGGATTGCGACCCGCCGGAATAAGATTGAGGTCCATAAGAGCCGATCCATCTTGAGAGGGTGTAATCTTCCTAACACGTTGGCTTGCGGTCCACTATTATACGTCAGTCAGACTGCCATATTGCGACCACGGTTCGATCCACGTTTTGCCGGCAAGCTTTATTCAAGTACCGCAGGTCACATTACGCGGGAAACCAATCGAATGACGACACGACGCAGCTTCATGATCGGCACCGGCGCACTCGCCGCCAGCGGCATCGTCGGCACGGCTCGCGCTTTCGACCGCGGCCTGCTGCGCAAGGAGATCAACCGCATTGCAGCCGAATGTGACGGCAGGCTGGGCGTTTCGATTTTCGATGCGCAAACGCTGGAGCCGTTCAATCATAACGGCGACGATCGTTTCCCGATGTGCAGCACGTTCAAGTTTCTTGCCGTAGGCGCCGTACTCAAGCGCGTCGATGACGGAAAGGAGCAACTCGGGCGGACTATTCCGGTCGGCGAAGGCGACGTCGTGCCGGGCTCGTCGCGCGTCAAGGCGCCGGTGCCCGGCGGCATGACGATGGCCGACCTCTGCGAAGCGGCAATGATCTACAGCGACAACACCGCCGCCAATTTGATCCTCGCCAGCCTTGGCGGGCCGCAGGCCATCGGCGCCTTTGCCCGCACACTCGGCGATACCCAAACGCGGCTCGACCGCAACGAACCGACGCTGAACGAATCCATACCCGGCGATCCGCGCGACACCACAACGCCGAACGCAATGATCCGGAGCATGCAGACTCTGTTAATCGGCGAAATACTGACGGGAGCGTCCCGCAAGCAGCTGACGCAATGGCTGATCGCCAACAAAACCGGCGATACCCGGCTGCGCGCGGGACTGCCGCAAGGCTGGCGGATTGGCGACAAGACCGGCACCGGCGAGCGCGGCTCTACGAACGATATCGCGATTATCTGGCCGCCTGACCGCCCGCCGATCCTGGTGACAGTTTATTTCACGGAGTCGCCGGCGGCACCGGAACAGCGCAACGCGACTGTCGCGAACGTCGCGCGGGCTACGCTCAAGGCGATGGGGTAGCTTCTTCACCCTCCCCTGGAGGGGGAGGGTCGCTTGACGAAGCGTAGCGAAGGCAAGCGGGGTGGGGTGATTGTTAAGTCACCCCACCCCGTCTCGCATTTCACAGTGCTCAATGCTCACCGACCCTCCCCCTCCAGGGGAGGGTCAAGTCGAACCTCTAGAACAGCCCGACGATCGTGCCGTCGGCGCCGACGTCGATGCTGTCGGCCGAGGGCACCTTGGGCAGGCCC
>CAISIV010000059.1 GCA_903885555.1 uncultured Hyphomicrobiales bacterium | reverse complement strand
TGTTCTTCACGATCCGCTCGGACGGGGATTCACTGGTCACGGATTTCTGTCTCATCTCCACTCCTTGATGGTTACGATGAGCCAGAAATCCTCCCTTCCTCAAGCCGCTAAATCTGTCTCACTGGCGCTGACGCCGGACAGGCCAAGAAAAGCGATTCCGACGCGACAAGAGACAATTCGTTAAGTATGCTCCCGACGGTTGAATCACCCTCTGTTGAGCCGATCGCGGTTGGATCTATGCACCTGCAAAAGCGCGTCCTCGTGACCGGCGGCTCGGGCTTCCTGGGTTCGCATTTGTGCGAACGCCTGCTGGCCGAAGGCGCCAACGTCATCTGCCTCGACAACTTCTTTACCGGCGCCCGCACGAACGTCGAACATCTGATCGGCGACAAGAATTTCGAATTGATCCGTCACGACGTGACGTTCCCGATCTATCTTGAGATCGATCAGATCTACAATCTGGCCTGTCCGGCGTCGCCGATCCACTACCAGCATGATCCGGTGCAGACGACCAAGACCAGTGTGCACGGCGCCATCAACATGTTGGGCCTTGCCAAGCGCGTGAAGGCAAAAATTCTCCAGGCTTCGACGTCGGAAGTCTACGGCGATCCGAACGTCCATCCGCAGACCGAAGATTACTGGGGTCATGTCAACCCTATCGGCCCGCGCTCTTGCTACGACGAAGGTAAACGCTGCGCCGAAACGCTGTTCTTCGACTACTGGCGCCAGCACAAGCTTCGCATCAAGGTCATGCGCATTTTCAATACCTACGGCCCGCGCATGAATCCGAATGACGGCCGCGTGGTGTCGAACTTCATCGTGCAGGCTTTGCTCGGCCAGGACATCACGATTTACGGCGAAGGTTCGCAGACCCGTTCGTTCTGCTACGTCGACGATCTGATCGATGGCATGATGCGCCTGATGGCGACGGACGACTCCGTCACCGGGCCGATCAACATCGGCAATCCGAACGAGTTCACGATCCTGCAACTGGCGACGATGGTCGTCGACATGGTCGGCTCGCGTTCCAAGATCGTCCGCAAGCCGCTGCCGGCCGATGATCCGCGCCAGCGCCAGCCCGACATTTCGCTCGCCAAGAAACATCTCGACTGGCAGCCCCGCACCCAGCTCAAGGAAGGCCTTGGCCGTACCATCAGCTATTTCGAAAATCTGCTGTCCGAGAAGCGGACGCGCGAACTGCTGCTGCAGAAGGCCTAGACCGCAAATTTCGGTACTGGAAAAAAGCCCCGGTCCAGCCGGGGCTTTTTTGTTGCTTGCCGCGTACGGCGGCCGAATAGAGCCAACTAGCGGTCACTATGGGCAATTCCCCTGTTCTTTTGGGTCGGGAATTTGCTAGTTAGACCCCTCAATTGACCCCTCAGCCCGCGGGCCCCGCTTGACCGTTCCGTCATCCAAAACTGCTCCGGCATCCCCGGGCAAAACGGCGCCCGCCGACATTACGGTTGTTGGTGGCGCCGGGCATGTCGGGATTCCGCTGGTGCTGGCCTTCGCCGAAGCGGGCATGACGGTCAACGTCAACGATCTCAACGAAACGACGCTGGCGACGCTAAAATCCGGCAAGTTGCCGTTTATCGAGCACGGCGCCGCGCCGCTCTTGACCCAGGCGCTGGCGGACAACCGGCTGGTCTTTACATCGTCACCCGCTGCCATCAGCCGCACCGGTCCGGTCATCGTCACTATCGGTACGCCGGTCGATGAATTCCTCAATCCGGTGCCAGGGCCGGTGCAGCAATGCATCGACGATCTGCTGCCTCATATTTCCGACGATCAATTGCTGGTGCTGCGCTCGACGGTTTATCCGGGCACGACCGACTGGCTGCACGACTATCTTGGCCGGCTCGGCCGCAAGAATAAAATTGCGTTTTGTCCCGAACGCGTCGTGCAGGGTTACGGCGTCAAGGAACTGCGCGAGATGCCGCAGATCGTCAGCGCGACGACGCCCGAGGCCGAACGCGAAGCCGCCGATCTGTTCCTGCGGATCGCGCCGGAACTTGTCGTCGTCAAACCGCTCGAAGCGGAGTTCGCCAAGCTGTTCAACAATGCCTACCGCTATATCGAATTTGCCGCGACCAACCAGTTCTACATGATCGCGAAGTCCGCCGGCGTTGACTATCAAGCGGTCATGAAGGCGATGAAGCACAATTATCCGCGGGCGAAGAGTTTCCCGGGTCCCGGCTTTTCCGCAGGGCCTTGTCTGCTCAAGGATACGATGCAGCTTGCCGCTTACGCGCGCAATCAATTCGGGCTCGGCCATGCGGCGATGCAAGTCAACGAAGGCCTCGTGCTGCAACTGGTCGACGATCTCAAGCGGGCTTATGATATTTCCAGTATGACCGTCGGTCTGCTCGGCATGGCATTCAAGGCCGAAATCGATGACACTCGCGCGTCGCTGAGCTACAAGCTCAAGCGCGCCCTGCAGATGTCGGCGCGTAACGTGCTGACCGCCGATCCCTTCGTTACCACCGACGCTTCCATTCTGCCGCTCGATCAGGTGGTGGAGCGCAGCGATATCCTGATCTTGTGCACGCCGCATTCGGCCTACAAAGACGCCAACCTCAAGGGCAAGCCGGTGGTGGATGTATGGGGCTTCCTCACGAACGCGAATGTCGTGTCCTGATGGCACCTCGTCTCGATATCTTTGCCGTTTGCAACGAGGACAACGTTGTCCTCGCCGGGTTGGGTGCACAGCTTGAGGCTTCGTTTAACGTCCTCGTCTGTTATGGCCGGCAAATGCTGGTAAAGTGCTATCGGCCGCGCTGGCCGGCACGAGACGCGAAGCGTTCGGCAGGGATGACCACGACATGATACGGCTGCCGACACTGACGACACGCCAGGCGCTGATCGTGCTGCACGATCTGGTCGCGACCGCCGCGGCGATCATTCTCACATTCTTTATGCGGTTCGAGGGACCGCGGCTTGCCGAGAAGCTGGTCGGGCTCAAGGTTATTCTGCCGTTTTTCCTGCTGTTCGCGGCGGCTGTCTATTTCATCTTCGGCATGCACCGCAATAAATGGCGGTTCACCTCGGTCCCGGACATCTACAATATCTTCCGTGTGTCCACGGTGCTGGCGATCGCATTGCTGACGCTGGATTACGTGCTGCTGTCGCCAAATTTTTACGGCACGTTCTTCTTCGGCAAGATCACGATCCTGCTGTACTGGTTTCTGCAGATGTTCTTCCTGGGCGGCGCGCGCGTCGCCTACCGCTACTTCCAGTACGCCCGCGCGATCCAGCGCGTCAAAATCGCCGATGCGACGCCAACGCTGATGCTCGGTCGCGCCGCCGATGCGGAAGTGCTGCTGCGCTCCATCGAGAGCGGCGCCGTAAAGAAAATCTGGCCGGTCGGCATCCTGTCGCCGTCGCCCGCCGATCGCGGACAGGCGATCCGTGGCATTCCGGTTCTTGGCGATGTCGACGATCTCGAACGCGTGGTCGCCGATCTGTCGACGCGTGGCACGCGGGTGACGCGGCTGGTGTTGGCGTCGTCGGCGCTGTCGCCCGAAGCGAGCCCGGAAAGCATTCTGATGCGCGCACGCCGGTTGGGGCTGACACTCAGCCAATTGCCGACCTTCGACGCCGGAACCACGGCGGTGCAACTGGCGCCTGTCGCCGTTGAGGATCTGTTGCTGCGTCCGAGCGTGCGGATCGACTACAACCGGCTCGAGGCATTCGTCACCGGAAAGTCCATTGTCGTTACCGGTGGCGGCGGTTCAATCGGTTCGGAAATCTGCAACCGCATTGTCGCCTTTGGCGCGTCGCGTCTGCTGGTGATCGAGAATTCGGAACCGGCGCTGCACGCCATCATGGAAACGCTGAAGGGAACCGACAGTCAGGCCGAACTTTCCGGCCGCATTGCCGATATACGCGATCGTGCGCGGATCATGAGCCTGATCGCGCAGTTCAAGCCCGACATCGTGTTCCACGCCGCGGCGCTCAAGCACGTGCCGCTGCTCGAGCTCGACTGGGACGAAGGCATCAAGACCAATGTGCTCGGCTCTATCAATGTTGCGGATGCCGCAGCCGCGGCGGGCTGCACCGCGATGGTGATGATCTCGACCGACAAGGCGATCGAGCCGGTGTCGATGCTTGGCGCGACCAAGCGGCTGGCGGAAATGTATTGCGAAGCGCTCGACGAGGAATTCGGCCGTCGCGGCGGCGAGGGCAAGCGCGCCTTGCGCTTGATCTCGGTGCGCTTCGGTAACGTTCTGGCGTCGAACGGATCGGTGGTGCCGAAGTTCAAGGCGCAGATCGAGGCCGGCGGCCCCGTTACCGTGACGCATCCGGACATGGTGCGGTATTTCATGACCATCCGTGAAGCGTGCGATCTGGTCGTCACGGCCGCCAGCCATGCGCTGGCGCCGGAGCGACACGACGTCTCTGTCTACGTGCTCAACATGGGTCAGCCGGTAAAGATCGTCGATCTGGCCGAGCGCATCATTCGTCTCAGCGGACTGGAGCCGGGCCGCGATATCAAGATCACTTTCACCGGTATTCGTCCCGGCGAGCGGCTGCATGAGATTCTGTTTGCGCAGCAGGAAGAAACATCCGAGATCGGCATTCCCGGCATTGTTGCGGCGAAGCCGGTTCGGCCGACGCTTGAGGAAATCCGCGGCTGGGTGGCAAAGCTCGAAGACGCTCTGGTGGGCAACGATCGGGCGGTCATCTACAGTATCCTGCGCGACGCCGTTCCGGAGTTTCGCGGCGAAGAGAACAAGCTTTAGAAGGAGCGCCGCGCTTGAACCTGGCAGAATTTTTCAAGACCGAGTTCGCCGAGCACCGTGAGGTGACGCAGCGCACCGAGGCTGGGCTGCAGACCGCGTTCGCCGGGCTTGTTACGGCTTGCGTCACGTCGATCCGCGCGGGCGGCAAGCTGATGTTGTTCGGTAATGGCGGCAGCGCTGCCGACGCCCAGCACCTCGCGACCGAACTGACCATTCGCTACAAGAAGAACCGTGCGGCAATTGCCGCCATCGCGCTCACCACCGACAGCTCGGCGCTGACCGCCGCCGGCAACGATCTCGGGTTCGACCAGATTTTTGCCCGGCAGATCGAGGCTTTGGGAAAACCCGGCGACGTCGCCATCGGGATCTCGACGTCGGGCACCAGCCCCAATGTGATCGCTGCCTTGAAGCAGGCAAAAGCGGGCGGTCTGATCACCGCCGCGCTTGGCGGCAAGAACGGCGGCGATTTGGCGCAGTGCGCCGATCACCTGCTGGTGGTGCCGTCGGATACCACCGCCCGCATTCAGGAAATGCACATCCTGCTGGGCCAGATGCTGTGCGGGGCGCTCGAAATCGAGCTCGGACTGGCCTGATCCATCGATCCATATGCTTCGTATAAAGCCAGCTAAACGCTGGCTTTTTTGTCTTATTTTCACCTATAGAAAATACGATTCCGGATACTGAAAATATCCTTGACTCCAAACCCTCCGCCGCATTCCCTAGGCGCAGGGAGAAAACAAAAATGAGCATCACCATTTTGCCGACGCCGGCGACCAAAGCGCGCCCGCCGCGCAGCGCCGCCAACGGCGACCGCCACAGCATCCAGTCGGTCGATCGCGCGCTGTTCCTGCTGGAGACTATCGCCGAAGCCGGCGGGGAGGCGACGCTGACCGACCTCGCCACCCGCACCGGCCTCAACATCTCGACCTGCCATCATCTGTTGGCGACGCTGATCCAGCGCGGCTTTGCCGCCAAGGTGTCGGGCCGCCGCCTCTACGCGCTTGGCTCGCGCATCATCGCGCTGTCGCATGCCTGTCTTCAGGTCGATCTGCCGCGCCGCGCGCAGCCTTATCTGGAGGCCATCAACCGCGCTACCGGCGAAACCGTTCATCTCGCGGGTTTGCAGGGCGATAACGTCATGACGCTGGCGGTGCGTGAAGCGCGTCATGCCGTTCGCGTCGATACCGGCAAGATTGGCAAGGTCGAAGCGCCGCACGCCACGTCGGTCGGCAAGGCGATGATGGCCTGGCTGCCGGAAGACGAGATCCGCCGCATCCTGGGACAAAGTCTCAAGCGGTTCACCGACAAGACCATCACCGATTTCCCGACGCTGCTCGAATCGTTGCGTCACGTCCGGCGCAACGGTTACGCGATAGACCGCGAGGAGTTTCTGCCCGGCGTGATCTGCGTTGGCGCGGCGATCCGCGATCAGGCTGGCACCGTCATCGGCGCCATCAGCGCTTCGACGCCAGCGATGCGGGCGACCGAAGAGCACATCGGTCTGATGCGCGATGAAATCAGTGCCGCAACGCGGGCTCTGTCGGCCGAATTTGGCGCCCCAAACACGCAAATCAAAACCGATCGCCCGCAAGCCGTCGCCAACTAAACGACGGCTTCGAGCCACACTCTCACAGCACTTGAAGTTTTCTCGGAGGAATTATGTACGCGCCTGCCGCTGTTAAGACCAATCATAACGAGTTTCCGATTCCCGATACGATGAAAGCCTGGGTGCTCGGCAATCCTGGCGAACTCAGCATCGGCCAGAAGCCGACGCCGGTTCCGAAAAAGGCGGAAGTGCTGGTGCGCATCGACGCCGTCGCGATCTGCGCGACGGACCTCGAGAATATTTATCACGGGCCGCCGGCGCTGATCGAAGGCGGTTTGCCGTTCAACAAGAACTGGACCCCCGGTCATGAATACATGGGCACCGTCGTGGCCCTCGGACCCGGCGTCGATGAATACAAGATCGGTACCCGTGTTAGCGTTGAGATTCACGCCGGCTGCGGCCAGTGCAAGCGTTGCCGCGAGGGCATGTACACGTCCTGTCACAACTATGGCCTGAATTACGGCGACGTCGACAAGGGCCACCGCGCCAACGGTTTCACCACGGACGGTGGTTTTTGTGAGTACCAGGTCAACAACATCAACACGCTGGTCGCCATTCAGGACGACATGACGGACGAGGAGGGCACGCTGGTCGTGACCGCTGGTACCGCGATGTACGCCTTGACCGAACTCGGCGGCCTGGTGGCTGGTGAAAGCGTCGTCGTCACAGGCCCCGGCCCGATCGGGCTGATGGCTGTAGCCGTCGCCAAGGCGATGGGCGCCCAGCCGGTGATCCTGACCGGCACGCGCGACAACCGTCTCGACATCGGCAAGCGGCTCGGTGCCGACCATGTCATCAACATCCGCAAGACGCCGGACGTCGTGGCGGAAGTAAAGAAGCTCAACGGCGGCAAGGGCGTCGACTACGTCGTCGAATGCTCCGCCGCCAGCAGCGCCGTCAACGACGCGGTGCGCATGGTCAACCGCGGCGGTCGCGTCTGCCTTGCCGCCTTTGCGCATGAAGAAGTGCCGGTCGATGTCGCACATATCGTGCGCAACAACATCTATCTTTACGGCATCCGCGGCGAGGGCAAGAGCGCGACGCATCGTGCCGAAGCCTTCATGCGGCAGAAGCGTTTCGACGCTACGCTCATTCACACCCACACCTTCGCGCTCGACGATCTTCCTGAGGCGCTGCGCTACGCCAAGGACCGCGTCGACGATGCGATCAAGGTGGTGGTGAAAGCCAATATGAAGGCTGCCGCCAAGCAAGCGGCGGAGTAGTCATCGTCTTATCCCTCCCCCGAAGGGGGAGGGTGGCGAGCGAAGCGAGCCGGGTGGGGGATTTCCATGCCGTCTCGCAATGACCCCACCCCCGGCGCTTTGCGCCGGACCCTCCCCTTTCAGGGGAGGGATGAAGAGGAGCGTGATGCTCACCTGCGACGAATATCTGACACCGGCAACGTTGGCCGATGCCTTTGCCGCCATGGCGGCGCATCGCGGCCGCTATCGTATCGTCGCCGGCGCCACGGATACGCTGCCGTGGGCGCGCGAGGGCCGGGCCGGGGACGTTCATATCCCGGTGCTGATCGATGTCGCGAAGATTCCGGAACTGAACGAGCGTCATGTCGATGAGCGCCGCGTGCGTCTCGGCGCCGCGACCGCGATCCAGCGTTTTCTCGACGATGCAGCGCTGGCCCGCGCGCTGCCGGCCCTGCCGCGCTGTGCCGTCTGGTTCGCCGACGACCAGATCCGCGCCCAGGCCACCATCGGCGGCAATATCGTCAATGCCTCGCCCGCGGCCGACGTCAATCCGTGCCTGATCGCGCATGAAGCTGTAGTGGAAATTGTTTCGGCATCCGGCAAGCGCACCCTGCCGCTGCATGATTTTCTGCTGGGCCCCGGCAAGACGGCGCTGAAGGAAGGCGAGCTCCTCACGGCCATCGAGTGCGACGCGCTGCCGGGCTACGGCGGCAGCTTCGAAAAGGTCGGGCATCGGCGCTCGCTGGTGATTTCGCTGGCCTGTCTCGCGTTCTCGGTGCGGCTCGATGCCGATGGGAGAGTGATCGAGGATGCCCGCATCGGCCTTGCCGGCGTGTGCCCGGTGCCGGTGCGGCTGCGCTCCGTCGAAGGGTTCCTGCGCGGCAAGAAACTGAGCGAAGAACTGCTCGAAGAGGCCGCCGATATGCCGCTTGATCTCGTTCAATCGCGCACGCGGCAGGAATACCGCCGCGACATTCTGCGCGGTTTCATGATGCGTGGCCTGATCACGGCCGCCAAACGCGCCGGTGCCGATCCTGCCGTGCTGTCGAGCGAACTTGAGGCCGCCTATGTCTGATCTTGCGTTCAGCGCGATCGTCAACGGGCGCAAGATTTCGCGTACAGCGAAGCCGTCTCAGCGTCTGCTCGATTTCATTCGCGACGACCTCAACCTGACCGGCAACAAGGAAGGCTGCGGCGCCGGCGAATGCGGCACCTGTTCTGTGTTCGTCGATGGCGTGCTGATGAAGTCGTGCCTGCTGCCGGTGGCGAAGGTGCAAGGCGCCAGGATCGACACTATCGAGTCGCTGGCCAAGACCGGCGAACTGAGCGTGCTGCAGAAGGCCTTCCACAAGGCCGGCGCCAGCCAGTGCGGCTACTGCATTCCCGGCATGGTGATGGCGGCGACCGCGGCGTTGCGCATCAACCCCTTTGCCGACCGCGAAGAGATCAAGGAACGGCTCGGCGGCAACATCTGCCGCTGCACCGGCTACCAGAAGATTTTCGACGCCGTCGAACTGGCGCGCGACGTGCAGAACGGCCACCTGCCGGTGACCATGCTGGACGGCATCGACGCCGAGCAGGGCGACTATATCGGCAAGAATGTCAGCCGCATCGACGCCCCGAGCAAAGTGTCCGGTAGGCTGAAATATGCCGGCGATATGCTGATGCCGGACATGCTGCATGTTCATGTGCTGCGTTCGCCCCATGCGCACGCCAAAATCCTTTCGATCGATACGTCGGCCGCCGAAGCGATGGAAGGCGTCGAGGGCGTCATCACCTGCGCCGACGTGCCGGGCGAGGATGGCTTCGGCGTGTTCGTCCATGACCAGCCGGTAATGGCGCGCGACAAGGTGCGTTATGTCGGCGAAGCTGTAGCCGCCGTTGCTGCCGAAGATCCCGTGCTCGCGCGGCAGGCGGCTGCCGCGATCAAAGTCGTCTACGAGCCGCTACCGGCTTTATTCAACGCTGAGGATGCGCTCAAGCCAGGCGCGCCGGTCATCCATGATTACGCTCCGGACAACGTTACCAAGCACATTCCAATCCGCGTCGGAGACGTCGAGAAAGGCTTTGCCGAATCCGATCTGGTGATCGAAGAGCACTACGACACGCAGGCGATCGAGCACGCCTATCTCGAGCCGGAGGCCGGCCTGGCTTACGTCGACCACGACGGCGTCGTCGTGGTGATCTCGCCGAGCCAGAACATCACCCATCACCGTCATATGCTGGCAAAGATCATCGCCAAGCCGATCGCCAAGGTGCGCTTCATCATGTCGCCGGTCGGCGGCGGCTTCGGCGGCAAGGAAGACATGATCTATCAGGGCATGCTGGCCCTGCTGGCGATGAAGACCGGTCGCCCTGTGCGCCTGGTTTTCACTCGCGAAGAGTCGATTGCCAGCACGGCCAAGCGCCATCCGTCGAAGACGACGCTGCGTATGGGCTTTATGCGCGACGGCCGCATTCGCGCGGTGGCGTTCAAGATGATCTCGGACGGCGGCGCTTACGGCCTGTCGACCGAGGGCGTCATGCGCAAGGCAGCGATCCTCGGGGCCGGGCCTTACGTGATCCCGAACCTGCAGATGGATACGATCGGCGTCTACACCAACAACACGCCGTCGGGTGCTTTCCGTTCGTTCGGCGCGTTGCAGACGCAGTTCGCTACCGAGACGCACCTCGATATCGCTTGCGAAAGGCTCGGGCTCGATCCGTTCGAAATCCGCCGCATCAACATGATGCGCGACGGCGCAACGACCCATACCAAGCAGAAGCTCAAATCGGTCAGCATCGGCCGCGTGCTCGATGCCGCCGAGAAGGCCAGCGGCTGGGAGAAGGGCGTGTCCGGCCAGCGCTATGGCCGCGGCGACCTTGGTGGCGAAGGTTTACGGCCCGCTGTCGCGCTTGGCGCACGCTTTGCCGCCGACACCAAGCAAGAGGCGGCTGAATAATGGCACGCAAACGCGGACGAGGCATGGCGGCCTGCTGGTACGGCATCGCGCGCACCGCGACGGTCGATCGCGCGGCGGCCTGGGCCGAAATCGACGACGGCGGCTCGGCCAAGATCGTCACCGGCGTCACCGAGATCGGCGAGGGTATTCTCACCGTGCTGGCGCAGATCGCGGCGCACGAAATGGGCCTCAAGCCCGAGGACGTCGTCATCGGCGATAACGACACCGCCCGCGCGCCGGAAGCGGCGCATGCCGGCGCCACGCGCCAGACCTACATGATCGGCAATGTCGTTGCGCTGGCGTCGCGCGAGGCCCGCGCCAAGCTGGTTCAGGTGATGGCGACAATGTGGGACGTCGATCCGGTGACGATCCGCACCGAAAACGGTTTTGTCTTCGCCGAGAATACCAATCACAAGATTTCGATGGGCAAGGCGGTCGAGCACTGCAAGCAGCGCGGCGTCGTGCCGGTCGGCTCGGCGACGTTCGGCACCGACACCACCGGGCTCGATGGCGCCGACGGCTCCGGCCGGCCATGGCAGGCCTACGTCTTCGGTTGCCAGGTGGCTGAGGTCGAAGTCGATACCGTGACCGGCGAAGTTCAGGTGCTCGGCGTCTGGGCCGCGCATGACGTCGGCCGCGCCGTCAATCCGAAAGGCGTCGAGGGCCAGATCGAAGGCGGCATCGTGCAGGCGCTGGGTCAGGCGTTGATGGAGGACTATCAGCTTCAGGACGGCCATACGACGACGCCGGGTTTTGCCAAATATATCCTGCCGACGTCGCTGGATGTGCCGCAGATCAATTCGATCATCGTCGAGGATCCGGATCCGATCGGACCACTCGGTGTGAAGGGCATCGGCGAACCGGCCATGGTGCCGACCATTCCGGCTATCATGAATGCGATCTACGACGCTGTGGGCGTGCGCATCACCTCGCTGCCGGCGACACCGGAAAAAGTGCTGATGGCGATCCGCGCCAAAGATCGCGAACACGCGCAAGCGGCTGAATAAGTGAGTATGGGTATGAGCGTGGGCGCGGCAGCGGAGCAGATGAGCGTCGGGGAATTCCCGTTCGCTGTGGAATTGCCCCACATCCGCCGGCTCGCAAAAATTCTGCCGGGTCCGTTGCCGTTGGCCGTCAACTGCGTCCGCGTCGCTGCCAGCGTGCGGCCCAACAAATTCGTCATCACCGGCGGCGACGACATGCCAATCACCATGCCGCGCTCGGCATTCCAGGTGGTCTATCCCGACTGCACTGTGATGATCGATTCCGGGCTCGACCAGGAGACGCACGACTCGTTCTCGACGCCGGACAAGCGCGAGCCTTATTTTCCGGCCGAGTTTACCAAGCTGCAAAAGGCGCTGAACGCGGCGCGCATGATCGTGTTGACACATTTTCACGCCGATCACGTCGCCGGCGTGACGCAGGCCGAGAATTTCGATGAGCTCGCCGCCAAGACCTTCATCACCGTTGCGACCGCGCAGTGCCTGCTGAACACGCCGCACAAGCCGCATCTGCGGATGTCAGCCGAGCAGATCAACAAGTTCAACATCTTCGACTACGGCGATTGCTATCCGATCGCGCCTGGCATGGTGCTGATCAAGGCGCCGGGACATTCCGCCGATCACCAGATGGTATACATCGCACTGCAGTCGGGCCGCGAAATCCTGCACAGCGTCGATGTCGGCTGGGTGCTGGAGAATATCGCGCAGATCAAAGGCAAGGCGGCGCCCTGGGTGAAGGAAGACGTGCCGGCGGTGATGGGGCAATTGCGCTGGCTCAATCGAATACTGCGAGAAGAAACGAACGTGACCCTGCTGGTCACGCATGACGACGCACTGCTGACCAAGCTGACGAAGAGCGGCACGGTCGGCGGTGAGTTGAATCTCTGAGGGAAACGCACAACACGACTTTTAAGGGAGGAAACGATGAAGAAGGCTATTCTGCTCGGTGCCGCTTTGGCTGCACCCTTGATGCTCTCCGGCTTGTCGCCGCTCCATGCGCAAACTTATCCGGCCCATAACATCACCATGATCGTGCCGTTCCCGGCCGGCGGGCCGAGCGACATCGTCGCCCGCATCGCGGCCGAAGGCATGAGCAAGCAACTCGGTACCAATATCGTGATCGAAAACGTCGGCGGCGCCGGCGGCACCATCGGTGCCACGCGCGCAGCGGAAGCCAAGCCCGACGGCTATACGGTGTTTGCGGCGAGCATGGGCACCATCATTGCCGCGCCGACCTTCTATCCGAACCTGAAATACGATTCGAACAATGACTTCGAGCCGATCGGCATGTCGGCCAATGCGCCGGCGGCCGTTTCCATCAAGAAGGATATTCCAGCGAGGGACCTTAAGGAGTTTGTCGCCTGGGCCAGGCAAAAGGGCGTCGAGGTGAAGCAGGCGCATGGCGGCGTCGGCGGCACCTCACATATGGCGTGTCTCTTGTTCAACCAGGCCGTCGGCATCAAGCCGACGCAGGTGGCCTATCGTGGCATGGGCCCCGCCATGAACGACCTGATGGGCGGCCATATCGATGTTGCCTGTGAGCAGGCCGTCGTCATGGTGGGTGCGATCAACGGCGAGAAGGTGAACGGCATCGTCGTTGCCGGACCGAAGCGCCTTGCCGCTATTCCCAAAGTGCCGACCGCCCCGGAAGCCGGTGTGCCGGACTTCCAGCTCAATATCTGGAGCGGCATTTATGCGCCGAAAGGCACGCCGAAGGAGATCGTTGCCAAGCTCGCCGACGCGCTCGACAAGGCGCTCGACGATCCGGCGACCAGTGAAAAGCTCGGCAATCTCGGCGGCACCGTGCCGCCGAAAGCCGAACGCGGCCCGGATTTTCTGCGCAAGACCGTTGCGTCCGACATCCCGCGCTGGGCGCCGATCCTGAAGGAAGCTGCGGCCAACGGCGCTACGCCGAATTAAACCCGACCCTGAACGCGCCGTCGCGATGGCGGCGGCGCGGTTCGTTTTAACAGAAGAAAAGAAGTCATTATGAAGCCGTTGCGTGTTGCCGTTCTCGGAATTGGCTGGTGGTCGGACGTTCTGGCCGACGCCTGCAAGCGTTCTACCTTGTTCGATATCGCCACCTGCTATACGCGCTCGCCCGACAAGCGCGCCGCCTTCGCCAAAAAATACAATTGCGCGCAGGCCGAAAGCTACGAGGCCATTCTCGCCGATCCCTCGATCGAGGCGATCATCAATACGACGCCGAACAACATCCACCTCGAGACAACGCAGCAGGCGGCAGAAGCCGGCAAGCATGTGTTTCTCGACAAGCCGATCGCCAACACCGTGGCGGAGGGTATGGAGATCGCGCGCGTCTGCGCCAAGGCTAACGTCGTTCTGGCGCTCGGCTATCAGCGCCGTCGTGAAAGCCATTTCCGCTGGATCAAGAACGAGATCGATGCGGGGCGCTTCGGCAAACTGGTGCAGGCGGAAGCCAACATCAGCCGCGACCGGCTCGGCAAGATCGATCTGTCGTCATGGCGCTATCAGTCGACCGGCATGCCGGGCGGCGTCATGCTGCAGATCGGCATTCATTACGTCGACGTGCTGGAATTCCTGATGGGTCCGGTGAAGCGTGTGTCGGGCATGTCGAACCAGCTGGTGCTGCCGGGTGACAATCCGGATGTCGCCAATCTCATTCTCGAACACGAGAACGGCGCGATCTCGAACCTGACGGCGTCCTACGCCTCGGCGTCGGAATATTACATGATGAACATCTACGGCAAGGAAGCTACCGCCTATTACGACCTGTTCAACGGGCTGCGCCACCTCAAGCGCGGCGACGCCAAGCCGCAGGCTGTGCCGACCGAAACGAACGATGCCATTCGCGAAGAGCTCGACGAATTTGCCGAATGCGTCCGCAATGGCGGCAAGCCGGAAACTGGCGGTGAGTGGGCCTCGCGTAATCTCGCGGTGATCAAGGCCGGCGTCAAAAGCGCGCGCGAAGGTCGCGCCGTCGACGTCGCCGAGATCCTGAAGAGCGGAGAGTAGCGTGCCGCGCATCAATGTCGGCGAACTGTCGCTGAACTACGAGGAGCGGGGCCAAGGCCCCGCGTTCCTGTTCATTCCCGGTCTGGTCGGGCTGCTTAACGCCTGGGAATTCCAGATGGCGGAATTTTCCAAGCGCTACCGCTGCATCGCCTTCGACCATCGTGGCGCAGGCGACAGCGACAAGCCGAAGGATTCCTACTCGACGCAGGCGCTGGCGCGCGACGCCATCGCGCTGCTCGACACGCTCGGTATCGAAAAGGCCCATGTTGCCGGCACATCGACCGGCGGCTGCGTGCTCCAGAACCTCGCCATCGACTACCCGAAACGCCTGAATTCTTGTATATTTTCAAATACTTGGGTGAAGGCCGACGAATACATCACGCGCGTGCAGATGACCCGCAAGCGCATCGCGCTGTCCTACGGGCCGGAAGAATACGTGAAGGTGTCGTCGCTGTTCACCAACGGCTCGATGCAGTTCCGCTACGACCTCGACAAGGTGATGGAGCTGGAACGCCGCGCGCTCAAGACCGTGGCGCCGGTCGAGGTGCTGGCGGGCCGGCTCGACATGACGCTGGCGCACGACCGCACGAGCGAGTTGCACAAGATCAAGAACCCGGCGCTGGTCGTCGGCACCCGCGACGACGCCACTGTGCCGTTCTATCAATCCGAAGATCTGCACAAGGCCGTGCCGGGCTCGAAGCTCGTCATCGTCGAGGAGGGCGGCCACTATTCGTATCGCCGCCACTGGCAGGAATGGAACAAGATCGCGGATGGCTTCCTCCGCGAATGCGAGGCCAAGACATGATGCTCGATCCGAACAAATCCGACCCGCGTGCCGAAGCGCGTTCGCGCGCCCGCGCCATCGCGCAGGCCGGCGGTCTCGACCAAGCGTTGGCCAAAGGCAGCGTGCCGAAGCTGATCGACTGCACGTTGTCGGAAGCGCTGGTGCTTGGTCTGTTGAAGCAGGGCGTGCGCAAATATTTTACGATCTTCGGCCACGGCTCGACAGATTTTGGCGACGTGCTGCGCGTCTATCAGGAAGAAGGCGTGACGCGCACCATTAATTGCCGCAACGAAGTCGAGATGGCGCATGCCGCGACCGCGCTGCGTTGGCAGTACGGTGAGCCTTGCGCCGTCGTGACATCGATCGGGCCGGGTGCCTTGCAGGCGATGGCCGGATCGCTCGCCGCGGCGTCGAACGGCGTCGGCGTCTACCATATCTATGGCGACGAGACGACCTACGGCGAAGGTTACAACATGCAGCAGGTGCCGAAGGAAGAGCAGGGCCTGTTCGGCCGCATGACCGCGGCGATGGGGCAATCTTACGTGTTGCACACGCCGCAGGCTTTGCGTGACGCGCTGCGCCGCGGATCGCTGTGTGTGAACCATCCTTATCGCGCCGGTCCCTTCTATCTGCTGCTGCCGATCAATACCCAGCCGGCGCCGCTGACGCTCAATCTTGCCGCGCTGCCGGGCATCCCTGACGTGCCGAAGCTTGCGCCTGCAGATGATGCCGCCATCAAACAGGCGGCGAAGATGATCGCGAGCGCGAGCAAGGTCGCGATCAAGGCCGGCGGTGGTACGCGCGGCCACGACGCGGCGGTGAAACGGCTCGCGGAAGCCGCCGGCGCTGCCGTGGTGCTGTCGCCCGGCTCGACCGGTGTGCTGCCGGATGGGCATGCGCAGAACATGCATGTCGGCGGATCGAAAGGTTCGATCAGCGGCAATTTTGCAATGGCGGAAACTGAATTGCTGATCGTCCTTGGCTCGCGCGCGGTGTGTCAGGCCGATTGCTCCGGCATCGGCTACAAAAAGGCTCAGGCCGTCATCAACATCAACGGCGAACTGGCCGATGCGCTGCATTACAACAAGACCGTGGCGCTGGTCGGTGACATCAGTGCTGTGATCGAGCGCCTCGTGGCGAAGCTCGTAGCGATCCAGGCCAGCGTCAACAAGGGTGCATGGCTCGCCGCCTGCGCCGCCAAGAAGGCGGAATGGGCGGCCTACAAGCGTCAGCGCTTCGAATGCCCGCCACTTAACGACCAAGTATGGGGCAGGCCGGTGCTGGCGCAGCCCGCGGCGATCAAGATCGTTGCCGATTTCGCCAAGCAGATCGGCGCGGCCAAATTCTTCGATGCCGGCGACGTACAGGCCAACGGCTTCCAGATCGTCGAGGACGACCGCACCGGCGACACCTACACGGAGACCGGTGCCTCCTACATGGGCTTTGCCACCAGCGCGCTGCTGGGCTCGGCGCTGGCGGAAAAGCCGCGCTACGGCATCGCCTTCACCGGCGACGGCTCCTTCATGATGAACCCTCAGGTTCTGATCGACGCCGTCGAGCACGGCGTGCGCGGCATGATCGTGATTTTCGACAATCGCCGCATGGCGGCGATCACTGGCCTGCAGCTCGCGCAGTACAATATTGAGTTCAAAACCAACGACCGCGTCGCGGTCGATTACGTCAAGCTCGCGGGCGCAGTGTCAGGCGTGAACGCGGTGTTTGGCGGCGACACTGGTGATGCACTGCGCGCAGCGCTGAAAGCCGCGCAGAGCCACGACGGGCTTTCGGTCGTCCATGTGCCGGTTTACTCAGGGCCGGACGAACGCGGCGGTCTCGGCGCCTGGGGGCAGTGGAACGTCGGCAACTGGTGCGAAGACGTGCAGACGGCGTGGGTGAAGCAGGACCTCTAGCCGATCGTCACGGCTTGCCCGCTGCGCGAGGATTTGGTGACCGCCTGCATCACCGCGACCGTATTGACGATCTCGTCCGGCGTGATGACGAATTTCGTGCCCGAGGCGACAGCGTCGGCGAAGGTCTCCAGCACGGCGCGTTCCTTGTCGGCGGCATCAAGCGTGATGCGCTGAACATTATTGGCGAGATCCGACACCAGCAGTTCGGTTTCGCCGCGCATTTCCAGTGCGCCTTTCGAGCCGAAGGCGTGGATGCGGTAGAACGAACTGGTGGCGTGCAGCGTGCCGAGATAGCCCGTGGCCCCACCCTTGAAGCGTAGCAGGCACGACGTGGTGTCGTCGACGTCGATGGCGTGTTCCAGGTTGCCGCTGAAGGCAAATACGGTTTCCACCAAGCCTGCGAGGTGCACCATGCTGTCGATGCTGTGGACGCCGCGCGCCGCCATGGCGCCGGCCGGGCTTTCGGTCTGGTTGGCGCGCCAGTTGCCGGGCTCGGTCTGGTAGCTCGGCGGGCCTGAGAACTGGCCTTCGATATGGCGTAGCCGGCCGATCTCGCCGGCGGCGAGGCGGCGTTGCAGCTCAAGAAAAGCGGGCGCGTGGCGGCGATTGAAACCGACATGCAAAGTCACACCTGCGGCTTTGCAGGCATCGATGGCCGCTTGCGCGTCTTCCGTGGTCAGCGTGAACGGCTTTTCGCAGAACACATGCTTGCCGGCCTTGGCCGCGGCGATGACTTCGGCGGCGTGCTGCGAATGCGGCGTCGCCAGCACCACGGCGTCGATGTTCTTGTCGGCGAGCACGTCGGCATAGCTGGTGGTGAGGGCGAGGCCGAATTTTTCGGCGAGCGGGCGTTTGCCGGCGGGATCGCGCGTCACCGCCGTGGCGAAGCGAATCTTGTCGCTCCTGCCCTGAACCGACGCAATCAGCCGCGTGCCCCAGTTACCGGCACCCGCAATCGCCACGCGCAACATCGTGTCCCCTCAACGTTCGCTATGGAACCCCAGCGGCCCCTGGCCGTTGGTATTGCAGTTTCAGCGCGCCTGCAAACGCGGGCGCGCGGTCTTTGGAGGGCAAAATGGCCGAAAAGCCGAAGCAGCATGCGGAAGATGAGCGCGAGCGCATCAAGGACGAAGAAGACAAGGTCACGGTCAACTCCGATGAGAGTTTCCCCGCCAGCGATCCGCCGTCATTCAACCCCGGGGTGACCGGCCCCGGCGACGTGAAGAAGAAAAAGGCCGCCGACAAACACTAGAAAAAGTTTGTTAAGCACAGAAGCTCGCGCCGGTTTACCGGGGCGAGCTTTTTCTTGGGTCAGCACGCAATTTTCATCAACAGGTCTGCCGTCAATTCCGGCGCCGTCACCATCGGATAATGGTGCGTCGGCAATTCGTGCGCAGTCCAGCCGGGCTGTATTTTTGCCCACTCATAATATTCCTTGAAGTGGTGCGAGATTTTTTTCGTTGCCAGCACGTAGGCCTTGTTCTCCACGTCCAGATATTTTCCCGTGAGCTGGATAGGCTGCAACAAAGACGGGTAGGGGTGCGCGCTCGTACGGCTGAGAAAAAGCCTGTTGGCGGCTTCGTCTTCAATGCCGGTATCAAGCACCAGCTTTGACGAGGACATGTAGCCGTCGCCTTCGTCATCGACGAGCCTCTGCACGGCGGCGCGGCGCTCCGCGCTGACAGTGTCCATCATGCACTTGCCGTTCGTGGGCAGCCCGGCGTTGAGATAGATCAGCGAAGCGATTTTCTCCGGCATCCGGTCGGCGACGCCGGAGATCACCAGGCCGGCATAACTGGTACCGACCAGCACGACGTCATCGAGGCCTTCGTATTTAATGACGCCGGTGATGTCCTCGATGTGCGTATCGAGATTCACCTGGGGCGAGGCGAGATGCTCGCGTTCGCCAAGGCCCGTCAGCGTCGGCGTGAAGACGAGATGGCCCTTGGCGCGCAGCCGCTCGGCAACGTCGCGCCAGATCCAGCCGCCAACCCACGTGCCGTGAACGAGGACGAAATTTACCATGGGGCCGCGCTTTCGCGTTGGAAGATGATCGTGCCAGTTTGTTGTGGCGTTTCTGGATCGGACTCTCTAGGAATTCAAGGGCTTATCGTTCTTTTTCGTGGAATGCAGCATGCTCGATCGCTTCATCTATTCCGGTCCGCAGACGCGGGTTGTGTTCGGCAACGGCACGATTGCCGAATTGCCTGCCGAGGCGAAGCGTGCCGGCATGAACCGCGTGCTGATCCTCTGCTCCAAGGGCCGCACGCAACTGGCGCAGAAGATCGCGGCGTCGCTGGGCGATGCCTGTGCCGGGATCTGTGACGAATCCGTGCCGAACATGCCGCGCGAGGCTTTCGACGTCGTGAAGGCGCAACTGGCGAGCAGCCAGGCCGACGGCTTTGTCGCGGTCGGCGGCGGTTCTCCCATTGGTCTGGCGAAATCCGTCGCCGTTTCCGCCCAGCTGCCATTCATCGCCCTGGTGACAACGTTATCGGGTTCGGAAATGTCGCCGAAATGGGCGCTAGGGCGAGGCCTCGGCCGCGCCGCCGGCAATGACCTGCGGGCGTTGCCGACGGTCGCGATCTACGATCCCGAACTGGTTCTCGAACTGCCGCCGCGCGTCGTCGCAGCCAGCGGCATGAACGCCATGGCCCACGCGGTCGAGTCGCTCTACGGCGACGACACCAATCCGGTCATCCAGACGCTGTCGGACGAGGCGATCGGCCGGCTGTACGCGAGCCTGCCGCGGGTCGTCGCCGATCCTGCTTCCGTCGATGCCCGCAACGAAGCGCTATATGGCGCCTGGGTCGCGGCGACGTTCCGTGCGACCACCTGCCTCCATCACGCTATCGCCCAACAGGTGCGGCAGTTGTTCGACCTCGATCATGCCCAGACCCATGCTGCCGTGCTGCCTTATGCATTGGCCTTCAACGCACCGGCCATCCCGGAAGCGATGGCGCGGATGGAGAAGGTGACCGGCGCCGGCAGCGTGCCGCTCGCGCTGTTCGAACTGAACAAGACACTCGGCTTGCCGGTAAGTCTGCTCGATGTCGGCATGCCGAAAGACCGTTTGGACGAGGCTGCCGACGTCGTGATGAAGGTGAAGGGCTATAATCCGCGCCCGTTCACGCGCGAGGACGTTGCTGCCATTCTTCAACAGGCGACGTCCGGCAAGCCTCCTGCGGCCTTCGCGTAACCCCGTCACTCGACTTTGATATTGCCGCGTTTGATAACCTCGGCCCAGCGCGTGATCTCGCCGGTGACGATCTTGCGCGTTTCGTCCGGCGTGGTCGGCTTCGGCACGCTGCCGAGCTCCTGCAGCCGCTTGGTGAACGCTGGCTCCAGCAGAATATCCCTGACATTGGCGCTGAGCCGGTCGGTCATGGCCTTCGGCGTTGACGACGGCGCGGCCAAGCACAGCCACGACATGAAGTCGACGTTCTTCAAGGTTTCCGACACGGTCGGCGCATCCGGCATCAAGTCGAAATGCTGGCCCGACGAGACCGCGAGAATCCGGAATTCTCCGCTTTGAATGCGCGGCATAACAGAGGTCGATGCATCGACAAGGACATCGACGCGGCCGCTCATCACGTCCATTACGCCTGCGGCGATGCCGCGATAGGGCACCGGCGACATGGAGATGCCGGATTCCAGTTCAACCAGCTTGGTCAGGATGTGATAGGCCGAGCCGTAGCCGGTGATCGTGTAAGTGAGCTTGCCCGGCTGTTTCCGGGCGCGGTCAAGCATGTCGGCGAACGACCTGATCGGCGAATCCTTCGGCACCGCGTAGACCAGCGGATAGACGCACAGCATGGTGATGAAGGTAAAGCCGTTGACCGGATCGTAGCTCGGGTCCGGACGCAATGTCACTTCCGGCGCAAAGCCGGAGGTGAGAATGCCGATGGTGCCGCCGTCGCCCGGCGATTTGGCGATGGTGCGATAGGACACGGCGCCGGCCGCTGTCGTGAGATTTTCGACGTAGATCGAACTGCCGAGCTTGTCCGACAGCTTCTCCGACACCATGCGGCCGATCACGTCGGGGCTGCCGCCGGCGGCGGTGCCGACCAGAAAGCGGACGCGCGGCGCCGGCCAAGCCTGCACAGATGATGTTTGCGCCAAGGCGGGTGCAAACGGGAGCACCGACGCAGCTGCAACCAGTTTAACGACATCGCGGCGTGTGCGACTCATAGCGTTTCCTCGTTCCGGCGCATTTTCGCCGTTGCGGGGAACCTATCGTTTTAGTTTGAGCCTTCGCAAGCCCGCGCACGCGGGGCTGCCTAGCCGAATTTCATATTGAGAAGCTTTTCGGCATTGCCGCAGAACAACTTGCGCTCGTCGGCGGGAGAAAGCTCTAGCTTCTTGATCACCTCGATGGTCGGCGCAATAGGGCCGAGTGGCGTATCGGTCGCGAACACGACATGATCGGCGCCGAAGAATTCCAGGCCGCAGCGCGTGGCATGGACACCACCGCCGAACATGGCTGTGTCGCCATAGAAGTCATGGAGATAATCCATGTGCGGCCGCTTCAGCGACGGCAGGATGTTGGAATAGTCCTCGTCAGAGGTTCGCTGGCCCAGCACCTTGAGGCCCGGTCCGACGCGGCCGTCGTAATAAGGGATCATGCCGCCGAGATGGTGGGTGATGATCTTGAGCTTCGGATAACGGTCCATCAGACCGGAAAACACCATCCGTACCATCGCCACCGAGGTCTCGTAGGGCCAGTGGAAGCACCACCACATCTCGAAACGCGATTTCTTTTCGGATGGATAGTCCGGCATCGACGCGGTGCCGACCGGATGCAGCCAGATCGGCAGATCGAGTTCGGCCATGGTGGCGAAGATCGGTTCGAATTTTGGATCGTCGAGTGGCTCGCCCGCGACGTTGGTGTAGAGCAGGATGCCGCCGGCGCCGAGATCCTTGACGGCGCGGCGCGCTTCAGCGACCGAGCCTTCGATGTCGGTCATGCACAAAGCGGCGGCGAAAGTCGGGAAACGTTCGGGGTGCTTGCGGCACAGCTCGGCCATCGCATCGTTGGCGATGCGGGCGAGTGCGAGGCCGGTTTTGGGATCGGTAATGTCCTCGATCGCCGGATTGGGCAGCGAGATGATCTGGCGGTAGTCGCCGAACTGGTCCATTTCCTTGAAACGGGCGTCGAGATCGAACAGCTTGGTGATGCCGCGCAGGCGCTTGCCGATGTTCGTCAGGTTGGGTGCGGCGCGCGTCATTTCATCGAAATATCGTTGCGGAAAGATATGGCAGTAAATGTCGATGATCGGACTCATGATGGTCTCCCGGACGTCTTGGTCGGCTTTAATACGAGATGGCGCTGCAGGGGCAAAGCCTGCCAGCCGTAGCGTTCGGCGATCAGGCCCCAGAGGCCCTTCGGCGCCCACAGCATGACGACGATGGCGACCGCGCCCATGATGAGTAGATAAAGGCTGCCGAGGTCGGACAGCGTCTGGCGCATGATGAAGAAAATGATGGTGCCGATGATTGGGCCCTCAATGCGGCCAATGCCACCGATGACGGTGATGAAGATGACGAAGGCGGTCCAGTCGTTGACACTGAAGGCGGTGTCTGGCGAGATCCGCAGCTTCTGCAGGAAAATCAGCGCGCCGACCATCGAGGTGCCGAAGGCGACCAACACATAGATGATGATCTTGATGCGGAAAACACCGATGCCGCTGCTTTGCGCGGCGAGTTCATTGTCGCGGATGGCGGTGAGCGCCAGGCCGTGGCGCGATCGCAGCAGTGCGACGATGGCGGCGAGCACGATGACGGTGAGCGCCAGCGCCAGCCAATAGATTTCGAACTCGCGGGCCTGGCGGGTCGGCGCCATCGCGATCACCGCGGCGGCAGGCAGGCTGATGCCGGAGCCGCCGCCGAGCACGGAAATTTGCGACGCCAGCAGGCGGAACACTTCCGCGACAACCCAGGTGCCAATGGCGAAATAGGCGCCGCGCAGACGGAAGGTCAGGGCGGCGACGGGAATGGCAATAAGCGCTGCTACCGGCCCGGCAACGAAGATCGCGACGACCGGATGTACGCCGAGGACAATGACCAGCCAGAACAAAAGATAGCCCCCGAGCCCCACGAAAGCCTGCTGTCCGACCGAGACGAGGCCCGCATATCCCGCGAGCAGATTCCAAAGACTGGCGAGAGCCACGAAGGCATAGACCTCGGCCAGAAGCCGCAGCGTCTGCCGGTCGCCCCAGAATGGCGCCAGCGCCAGCGCGATCAGTGTCACGGCGATCAGCGCAACACCGATGCGGCTGGAGCGCGTGGCGTGCTGGACGGTGTGGCTGACGACACTCATCCCGACACCTTCGGAAACAGTCCCTGCGGGCGTACGGCCAGAATGACGAGGAAAGTGATATGGCCGGCGAGCAATTGCCAGCCCGGATCGATCTGCGCGCCGATGGCCTGCGCCACACCGAGGATGACACCGCCGACGAGCGTGCCCCACATGCTGCCCAGCCCGCCGATGATGACCGCCTCGAAGCCAAAGATCAGCCGCGCGGGACCGATCGATGGATCGAAATTGGCGCGCACGGCCAGAAACACGCCGGCAATGGCGACCACGGCGAGCGACAGAGCCATCGCCATGGCGAAGACGTGTCGCGTATCCAGCCCCATCAGCTGCGCGACCGACTGATCGTCGGAGGTGGCGCGGAAGGCGCGGCCCAGCGCCGTGCGGTAAAATAACTGCTGCAGTCCGGCGATCACGGCGACGGCGACAATGAACTGGATGAACGGCAGCGCGCCGACCCAGACGCCCTGCATGACCTGGAACGTCTGCACTTCGATGGCGCCGGCCTGAAGCTTGCGGCTATCGGCGGTGAACCATTCGAGCAGGCCATTCTGGATGATGATCGACAGGCCAAAGGTAACCAGCAGCGGCGGCAGCAGATCGTCGCCGAGCGTGCGGTTGAGTAACAGGCGTTGCAGCAGATAGCCGATGATCGCCATGGCCGGTACGACGAGGACCAGCGAGGTGAGCGGATCGAGGCCGAGGCTCGTCGTCACCATCAGCGCAACGTAAGCCGCGAGCACGATCAGGTCGCCATGCGCGATGTTGACGAGCCGCATGACGCCGAAGATCAGCGACAGACCGGCGGCGAACATGGCATAGAGTCCGCCGATCAGTACGCCTTGCAGGATGATGTTGAGCCATTCGGTCATCGTCAGACCCCGAAATAGGCGGCGGAGATGCGCTCGCGTGTTAGCTCGTGCGCTTCGCCTTGCAGCGCGACGCGGCCTTCTTGCAGGCAATAGACTTGGGCGGAGGCCTTGAGCGCCTGCGCGATGTCCTGCTCAACGATAACGACGGACAGGCCTTCGCCGACGATGGACGGCAGTCGGGCGTAGATGTCGCGCACGATGATCGGCGCCAGACCGAGGCTGATCTCGTCGCACAGCAGCAGACTCGGGTTCGACATCAGCGCGCGGCCGATGGCGGCCATCTGTTGCTGACCGCCGGACAGCGACGGTGCGGGCAAATGACGCCGCTCCGCCAGCACCGGGAAAAGCTCGTAAATACGGGCCAGATTCCACGAGCCGGGGCGCTTCGATTGTGCGCCGATCAGCAGGTTTTCTTCGACCGAGAGCGATGGAAACAGGCGGCGGCCTTCCGGCACCAGCGCAATGCCGCGCTTCACGACATCAAAGGCAGGCGCATTGCCGACCGGCGCGCCGTTAAAGACGATGTCACCGCCGCGAGGGTGCATCAGGCCGGCGATGGTTTTCAGCAGCGTGCTTTTGCCCGCGCCGTTGGCGCCGATCACCGCGACGACTTCGCCGGCATTAACGCGGAGCGAGACGCCGAACAGCGCCTGGAAGTCGCCGTAGAAGACGTCGATGGCGCGGATGTCGAGCAGGGGATCAGGCATCGGCGGCGATCCCCATATAGATCTCCGCGACCTGCGGGCTCTTAATCACAATACGTGGATCGCCCTGGGCAATGATCTTGCCGCCATGCAGCACCGCGAGCCGGTCGACGACCGCGAGCAAAGCGTGCACGACGTGTTCGATCCAGACGATCGAGACGCCGCCGGCCCGCACCGTCTTGATCAGCTCGACCAAAGTGCCGCATTCATGCTCGGTCAGGCCGCCGGCGACCTCATCGAGAAGAAGAACACGCGGTTCGGTCGCCAGCGCCCGCGCCAGCTCCAGACGCTTGCGGTCGAGCAGCGTCAGTCCGCCGGCGCGTTTGTTGGCTTTGTCGATAAGGCCGCAGCTGTCGAGCAGATCAGCGCAGCGGCCATAGACTGCGGTTTCACTTTCATTCGCGCCGAACGCCGCGGCGACGACGACGTTCTCGAACACCGTCATGCCGGAGAAAGGCTGCGGTATCTGAAACGAGCGGGCAAGCCCGAGGCGGCAGCGCCGCTCCGGCGCCAGCCTTGTGATGTCCTTGCCGTCGTACAGCACGCGCCCGTTGTCGGGCGCGACGGTGCCGGTGGCCATGCCGAACAGCGTGGTCTTACCCGCGCCGTTCGGTCCAATGACGCCGAGCGCCTCGCCCTCGTTGAGGGCGAGGTCGATTTCGTCCGCAACCACCACGGCCCCGAACCGCTTCGAGATATTTTCCAGCGCGAGGATCGGGACCATGACCTACGTTCAGGTAATCGGCAGCAGCTTCCCGCCCATCGGAATGTTCGGCGCGGTCTTGTTCTCGGCGATGACGAGTTCGAACTTGCCGTTCTTGCGCTGCCACTGGCCGGCGACCAGCGCGGTCTTGGTGACGTTCTTCACCGGCTGGCCGGTCCACTGCACCTTGCCGACGATCGACTCATAGTTCGTGGCGACGATGGCATCGAGGATCGCCTTCGGGTCGGTCGGGTTCTTGGCGCGTTTGAGCACGTCGATGGCCACTTCGAACAAAGCATGCTGGAAGCCGATTGGCTGTGTCCACGGCCGGTTGGTGGCCTTGGTGTAGGCGTCGGTGAGGTCCTTGCAGCTCTGGCCCGTCAGGTTGGACTTGAACGGATGGTTCGGCGTCCACCAGATTTCGCTGGTCAGCCCGTTGCCGCGTTCGCCGAGCGAGTCGATGACCGACGGGAACAGCAGCGCCTTGCCGATGGTGACGATCTTCGGCTTGAAGCCCTGTTGCGCCGCCTGCGACCAGAACGTCGCGAAGTCCGGCGGGATCATATTGCCGGTGACGATCTCGGCGCCGGCTGCCTTGAACGCCGAAATTTGCGAGGTGAAGTCGTTGTTCATCACCTGATAGCGGCCCGGATCGAGCAGCTTGTAACCGGCAGCGGCGAGCGCGGGCGGTAGGCCCCGTTCCTTGTCGCCCCAGGCATTGCCGTCGGCATCGTTCGGGAACAGGCCGCCGACGACCTTGTTGGTCGGCAGCGTGTCCCACAGCGCCAGGAACGAACCGATGACGTCCTCGAGGCCCCAGAAGAAATGATAGGTCCAGGTGAAGCCCTTCTTCGGGTCGCCCTTGCGGCCGAAGAAATAGGGCTGCCACGGGCAGTTGGTGGTGACGCAAGGGACTTCGTTGATCTCGGCCTGGTCGGAAATCGGGTTGGTGGTGTCGGGTGTGCCGGAGCCGACCAGCAGATTGACCTTGTCGCCAAGGATCAGTTCCGATGCGACTTCCGCTGCGCGGCTGCCGCTCGACTGGCTATCCTTGGAGATGATTTCGACCTTGTAGGACTTGCCACCGTTCTGCAGGCCCTTGGCGAGAATGCCGCGCACCTGTTCGAGGATGAAGCTGTCGGCCTCGCCGAAACCGGCGAGCGGACCGGTCTTCGGGCTGACATGGCCGATCTTGACGACGGCCGTCTGGGCCTGCGTCGGCAGCGCAAACATGGCGGGCGCGGCGATGGCGCCGATGCCGGTTTTGACGAGCGTGCGGCGGGAAATTTTCTTGAAGTCACCCTTTTTGAAGTCACTCATTGGTCGTCTCCCTATGATGATGCGCGCTTCTCAGGAGTCCTGAGCGCGGGCTTTTTTCAGATGTTGCAGAACCTTGGCGCGGAGTGCCGTCTGTTCTTCAGGGCTCCACTTGCGGAAGCCTTCGCCGGTCTTGAAGCCGAGTTTGCCGTCCTTCACGAGTTTTTCCAGATAAGGCGACGGGCCTGGGCGACTTTCAATATCGCCCAGAACGTTCTGATGAATCGCCAGCGTCAGGTCTGTGCCGACCATGTCGGCGTTCTCGAGCGGACCGAGCACCGCAATGCGGCGGCCGAACGCTGCCTTGATGACGGTGTCGACGGTCTCGGCGTCGCAGATGCCGCGCTCGACCAGCGATACGGCTTCACGCCACAGCGCGTGTTGCAGACGATTGCCGATGAAACCCGGCACGTCTCTCTTCACATGCGCCGGCTTTTTGCCGGCGGCGGCGTGCAGCTTCATCGTGAAGTCGACGGCGGCGGGCGACGTCCATTGCGTCTCGATAACTTCGACCAGCGGCACCAGGAAGGGCGGGTTCCACCAGTGGGTGCCGAGCGCGCGGTCGCGCTTCTCGAGCCCTTGCATGATCGACGTGATCGGAATGACCGAGGTGTTGCTGGCAAGTATGGTATCAGGCCGGACGTGCTTCTCGATTTCGGCGAAAATTTTCTGCTTCAGCGGCAGATCTTCCAGCACCGCTTCGACGACGTAGTCGGCGTCGCGCACGGCGAGCGCGAGATCGCCCTGCAGCGTGACGCGGTTGACCGCGGTCTGGTCGTCGCCGAGGTCTTTCAGATTGGCGAGGATGCGGTCTTTCGCCGTCGCCAGCGTCTTTTCAAACGAGTCGTAAATGGTGACGTCATGGCCGGCGAGCGCGAAGACCTGGGCGATGCCGTGGCCCATGAGCCCGGCGCCGATGACGGTGATGCGCGCTTTTGCCATGACTTAACCCGCGGTGTAGCCGCCGTCAGCATAAAGGATGTGGCCGGTGTAGAAATCTGACGCCTTGGAGGCGAGGAATAGTAGCGGCCCGGCGAGATCTTCCGGCTCGCCGAGACGGCCCTTGGGCACGCGGGCGAGGAAGCCCTTGCGCACCGTTTGGGCGCGCTCGGTGTCTTCATACATCCAGGCGGTGAGCGGCGAGCGGAAAACGGTCGGCCCCAGCGCGTTGACCGTGATGCCGGTCTCGCCCCATTCGCAGCCGAGCGCCTTGGTGATGCCGTCGACCGCCGACTTCGAAGCGCAATAGGCGCTGTAGCCGGCGGGATGGCCGAGCAGGCCGCGGGCGGAGGAGGTTAGAATGACCTTGCCGCCGTGGCCTTGCGCCAGCATTTGCCTGCCGGCGGCGCGCGCCATCAGCCACGACTGCGTGACATTGGCGTCCATGACATCGAGGAAGTCTTCCGGCTTCTGGTCAACGATCTTGGCGACCTTGTTGAGGCCGGAGGCGACGACGAGAATGTCGAGCTTGCCGAATTTGGCGACCGCGGCTTTGACGATTTTGTCGCAGTTTTCTTCCGACGAGGGGCGCAGGGCGACGATCTCGGATTTGGCGCCGAGCGCTTCGCATTCGGCCGCGACCTTCTTGAGTTCATCGACCTTGCTGCCGGCGAGCACGACGTTGGCGCCGGCACCGGCCAGCACCTTGGCTGACAGCGCGCCGAATGCGCCCGACGCGCCGGTGATGATCGCGGTCTTGCCCTTGATATCGAACAAGCCAAGCGGATTCTTCAGGAAGGCTTCGGACATTTTTTTCTCCGTCGTTTCTTTCTTTCACCTCTCCCCGGTTACGGGGGGAGGTCGGATCGCGCAGCGATCCGGGTGAGGGGCTATTTCAATAGAAACTCCCCCTCACCCCGACCCTCTCCCCGCAAGCGGGGAGAGGGAGATCACTTCGGCGGCATCGCCACGGCGACAACGATGGTGCAGACCTCGTTGCCGCGATTGATGATCTCGCGCGTTTCGTTCGGCTCGATGACGCAGCTGTCATTGGCCTTCAGCACGGTTTCCTTGCCGTTGACGATGACGGTCAGTTCGCCGGCCAGTACGAAATAGACTTTCTCCGGGGGCGAGGCGTCCGGCCCGGCGCCGCCGCCGGGCAAGAAGTGCGAATAGCCAAAGACGATGCCTTTGGTGCCCCCGGCCTCGGCGCCGAACATCCGCAGCGACGTGTTACCGCGGTGATTGGGTGCGTCGTAGGCCTTGGCGTCGGCGAAGCGTTTGACGTGCATGACAAATGCTCCCTGATTAAAACTTCTTGCCGCTTTCGATGCGGTACTTGCCCGACGGATCGGTGATGGCGACGAGACGGATGATGCAGCCGTCGCCGCGATCCCAGTTCCACGGGAAGAAAGCGAAGGTGCAACGCTTGCCGGTGACCTTGTCGAGATCGCCGCCGACGTTCTCAATGCCGAGGATGCCGTTGGTGAACAGCTTGCGGTGCACGGGTTCCCACTCCGGGTGATCGTCCTTCCAGTCGCGGCCGCCCGACCATTTCAGGTATTCGGCCTGCAGATGCGGATGTAGCGGGCCGTTGCGGTGCGGTCCGATCGCGGTGGCGAGTGGATGGTCGTTGGCCTGCGTATCGTGGCCGACAACCTTGACCTTCTTCTCAACGAACCAGTCGCCGGCCGACTTCACGAAACCGGGGCATTTGCAGAAGTATTCTTCGCTGTCCGAGTACTTCTTGTGCCAGCCCGTATTAATGATCACGACGTCGCGCGGGCGCACGACCTTACCGGCGGCCTTTTCGAGATCGTCATAGGTGATCGGCTCCCACAATTTCTTGGGGATCGAGACGACGATGCCCGAGCCGAAGAAGTGCGGCAGCGGCACTTCGTCGATGAAGGGCGTGCCTTCGACGACGTGGGCCGGCGCGTCGATGTGGGTGGTGTTGTGCATCGAGGTCGTGATGCGCTGCGACAGCACGCCCGACTTCGCCATGTAATGGATACGCTCGATATGAACGTCCTGGAAGTACGGCCAGTTCGGCGACTGGTAGCCGAACCGGTGGGACAGGTTTACGAACTCGAGACCCATCGTGTTTTTCAGGTTTTCTTCGAACGTCACACCGCGAATTTTCTTTGTCACGGTATCCTCCCTTTTTACGTTTCTTCAGTAAGTACCGCGATCAGGCGGCGGCGGAATTCATGCGGCTTTCAAGAGCGCGTTTGGTCGCCAGCAGACGTTCGGCGATCAGGTTCGCCCGATCGGGGAAGCGCTGGGTCGGCACCGGCACCGAGATGGCGACTGCGTTGCCGAGCGGATCGTGCAAAGCAACGCCAACGGCGCAGACGCCGAGCGTGTGTTCTTCGCGGTCGAAGGCGATTCCGGTGCGGCGTGCGGCTTTGAGATCTTCGAGCAACTGGTCGTAGCGCCTGTGCGTCTTTGGCGTGCGGGATTCATAAGCGCGGCCGATCAGCGCTTCGATGGCGGTTTCCGACAATTGCGCCAGATAGGCCTTGCCGTTGGCGGTGCAATGCAGCGGGAAGGTCTCGCCGACCGCGGAGACGGTGCGCAAACGCTGCGAGCCGATCACCTGATCGATGAAGACCAGATGGTCTTTCTTAACGGTCGAGAGATCGACGGTCTCGTGCAATTCTTCGGACAGCCGTTCCAGGAAAGGCCGTGCCAGGGAGACGAAGTCGCTGCGCACCGAAGCGGCGAGCCGCAGGATGGTGGGACCGAGCCGTACGCGGCCGTTCGGCGTCGCGGCGATCACCAGCTTTTCTGTTTCCAGCGCCGAGACGATGCGTTGCACGGTGGAGCGCGCCAGATTCACACGCTGGGCGATTTGTCCGAGGCTCAGTCCTGAATTTTCGTCTTCCAGCGCGCGCAAAATCGTGGCGGCGCGGGCGATCACCTGAACCTGACTTTTGTCGTTGGTGAC
>CAISIV010000058.1 GCA_903885555.1 uncultured Hyphomicrobiales bacterium | reverse complement strand
CTGATTTTTAATATTTGGTATGTTTTTCGCTTTAATGGGCTGATAAATAGAACCTGCTAGGTTTTTTAAGTCGTGCCTTATAAAAAAACGGCGGTGGCCGGCAAAAACTTGCCACCTGTAGGATCGATCGATTGCCGGTGCGTCGGCCAGTAGTGGCCACAAAGCTTACAACACACTTACTCATCCAGTGTGAACGCGATAGCGATAGCCTTTTTGTGTCCTATTCGCCATCGCGTTACACCACTGATCAGGCGGTCGTGTTTACCTGTGATCCGAGATTCGACAATAGCTTCAGTTGACGCGAGCGTGCGTCTTACTGCGACTTATAAGAAAAGCGATAGCTTGCCCCAGTTCATAGTCGCCCTCGGAGACGTCTTCGCCGGGCGCGCGCTTCAATTCTTTTCCAACCGCACCATGGGTGCGTGTCCGAAATTTTGTGAAGTGGGGTAAATTTGGCGAATTCAAATGTAACAGTCAACGTCCGATTGTGGCCGCAAGCGGCCTTTGTGGACCATCAGGTTGAATGCTGTCTAAGGCAGTCTTCGGTCCAGCGTGGATGCACCGGGGAGCGGATATTTCCGCCGTTGCGACGTATAAAAGTTATTCAATGCTCAGAGCATCGACTTTATTTCCTACGTGGCGTCACAGAATCTAGACAGATCGATGTCAGCCAAATCTATTAGCATTGATTTAATGTCGTTCCATACGTGCGGTATCGTAGGATGCCGTAGGACAAATCAACCAATTGCGACAAATTTCAACCCCACGCATGCTCGGTAACGCGAGAACGGGAGGGCTATGAATCGCACCATTTGCACCAGTCTTGCCATCGGGTTGGGCATTTTGTTCATGACAATCGCGGGATGTACAAATGCTTATAGACAGTTCGATGGCTTCGTCGAAAACGACACCGGCCTTGTGCCTTCGGCCGAGCGCATTGCGGTATACGATTCCTTTCCGGGAAGCGGGAAGTCATACCGTATCGTCAAACGGCTCTGGATAGAACCTTGGTTGAGTGCATTCAACGTACCCCGGTACGCTTCCATTGAAGCGGGGGCCACTGATCTGCGCAACCAGGCCGACGCGCTAGGCGGCGATGCAATTATTAATTTTGGATGCTATAGCGACAATCGCAGTTCGCCTGCATTGATATGCAACGGCAGCATTATTAAGTACGAACCTTAAGCACCGACAAGGCAATCGATTGGCAGTTTTCGAACGTCCGCTTCTGGCCGAATCCGGCTGGTCGAACCTTATCTGAATTTATTTTAAGGAAAACGCGATAAGAGGCCGCGCGCTGATTACTTCGGGAGCCCTGCGGCAAGAAATATTTCGGCGGCCTTTTTCCGGAACTCCGGATCCTTGTAAGGCGTCACGCTTGAGTTGCGCGACACCGTGAACTCGGGGGAAAGCTCCAGCAAGCGTTTGGCTGCGATCTTTGCTTCATCGAATCGGCCCAGATAGCCAAGCGCGGTCACCATCAGACGATGGCCGCTGCCGAAATTCGGACTCTCCTCGACGGCACGCCGGGCCGCCACTAGGCCTTCTTCGTATCTGCCGGACATCACATATCCTGCCCCAATGCCGGCGATGAACGCGCTGGTCCCCGGGTCGCGCGGACTGATACGCATGGCGCGTTCGAAATGTCCGACGGCGGCGTCACCTTCGCAAAGAAACATGCTGACCATACCGGCGCACATCTGCACCGACAGCAGGTTCGGGCTCAGGTCCAGGGCCCGATCGATCGCGCGTCGGGCCTCGTCGTAGCGAAATCCAAGTACGCGAAACCCGAGCGCGCGGTAGCCAAGCGAGCCGAGTGCCAGGCCTGCATAACTCAGGGTCGTCGGATCGTCGTCCCGCTCCTTGAGCGCCTCGTCT
>CAISIV010000057.1 GCA_903885555.1 uncultured Hyphomicrobiales bacterium | reverse complement strand
CGGTTTTGTTGACGTGCTGGCCGCCGGCGCCCTGCGCCCGCATGGTATCGATCTTGAGGTCGTCGTCCCTGATCTGGATGTCGACGTCCTCGACTTCCGGCAGCACCGCGACGGTCGCGGCCGAGGTATGAACGCGACCCTGTGTTTCGGTGTCGGGCACGCGTTGCACGCGATGCACGCCCGACTCGAATTTCAGCTTGGCGAAGACGCCGCGGCCGTGAACTTCGGCGATGACTTCCTTGAGACCGCCTTTGGTGCCTTCGCTCATCGACACGATTTCAGTCTTCCAGCCCTGCTTGGCGGCGTAACGCTCGTACATGCGGAACAGATCGCCGGCGAACAACGCGGCTTCGTCGCCGCCAGTACCGGCGCGGATTTCAAGGATGGCGTCGTGATCGTCCATCGCGTCTTTGGGAATCAGCGCTAGACGGATCTGGTGCTCGAGCTGCTCGAGCTGTCCTTGCAGCGTCAGCTTTTCGCCTTCCGCCATCTTGCGCATCTCGGCGTCGTTGTCGGCGTCACTGCTCAGGGCTTCGAGATCGGCAATTTCGGCGGTGACGGAGCGATAGGCCTTGATGGTTTCGATAACCGGGCCGAGTTCGGAGAACTCGCGCGATAATTTGACGTAGTTCTCGGTGCTCAGATTGGTCGCGAGCTCGTTTTCCACCATCGAGTAGCGGGAGAGCAGGGCGTCGAGGCGATGCTGTGGAAGAGAAATCAAAGCTGTAGTCCCTGGGCCGCGGCGAAGCCTTCGAGTTTCTCACGGATCGAAACGCTGCCGATCGGCTGATCCAGGAACGGCATAATCTCGGCCGCACCTTTTTTGGTGTCGAGTTCAAGCAACATGGCTTTGACCGGGCCGATCGCCGAGGGCGACAGCGACAGCGCGCGATAGCCGAGAATGGCCAGAGCCATTGCGCCGATCGGCTGTGAGGCGAGTTCACCGCACAGCGCCACCGGCTTGCCGTGCTTGCGGGCCTTGTCGGCGATGTCCTTGAGCGCACGCAGCACCGGCGCCGACAGCGCATCGAACCGCTCCGACACGCGCGAGTTGCCGCGGTCGGCGGCATAGAGGAACTGCATCAAATCGTTTGAACCCACTGACAGGAAATCGACCCGCTCCAGCAATTCGTCGAGTTGGAACAGCAGCGACGGCACTTCCAGCATGGCGCCGATCTGCACGCGTTCCGGCAGCGCGTGGCCGTGGCGGCGCAGATGCGTTAGCTCCATTTCGACCAATGCCTTGGCCTGGTCGAATTCCTCGATCATCGCGATCATCGGAAACATCACACGCAATTCGCGGCCGCCGGCGGCTCGCAGCATGGCGCGCACCTGGCTGCGCAACAGGCCGGGGCGGTCGAGGCCGAGGCGGATGGCGCGCCAGCCCAGCGCCGGATTTTCCTCTTCGAAGTTGCGCATATAGGGCAGCACCTTGTCGCCGCCGATATCCAGCGTGCGGAACGTCACCGGCTTTTTGGCCGCCGCATCGAGCACCGAGCGGTAGAGCGTGAGCTGCTCGCCGGTGCGCGGCAATGTGTCCGCCACCATGAACTGCAATTCTGTGCGGAACAGACCGATGCCGGCGGCGCCGGTTTCTTCCAGATGCGGAAGATCGATCATCAGGCCGGCGTTGATCATCAGCGCGACCTTCTCGCCGTCTTTCGTGATGCAAGGACGGTCGCGCAAGGCCCGGTATTGCGCCTGCCGGCGGGCGCGCAGTTTGACGCGTTCGCCATAGGCCGCCTGGATATCCTGCCGCGGCCGCAGGTGAACCTGACCGGTGGTGCCGTCGACGATGATGGCGTCGCCCGTTTCAACGGAACCTGTGGCGTTCTCGATTTCGCCGACCGCCGGAATGCCGAGCGCGCGCGCCACGATCGAGACGTGCGAGGTTAGCCCGCCTTCTTCCAGGATCAGGCCGCGCAATTTCTTGCGGTCGTAGTCGAGCAGCGCCGCCGGACCCATCGAACGGGCGACGACAATGGAGTTGTCGGGCAGCTGCTCGCGGCCCGGCGCGTGATCCTGGCCCATCAGCACGCGCATCAGGCGATTGGCGAGGTCGTCGAGGTCGTGCAGGCGGTCGCGCAAATAGGGATCGGAGGCGCGCAGCATGCGCGCGCGGGTGTCGGACTGTACGCGCTCGACGCCGGCTTCCGCGGTCAGGCCGGTTGAGACGGCTTCGCGGATTTTGTGCAGCCAACCCTGGTCGTAGGAGAACATGCGATAGGCTTCGAGCACGTCGCGATGCTCGCCGCCGTCGGCGACGTCGCGGTGTTCGACCATGCGGTCGAGATCGGCGCGCAGCGCCGCAATCGATGTATCGAGGCGCTTGAGTTCTTTCGGCACGTCGTCGGCGATGACGTTGGTAATGACGACGCGAGGTTCATGCAGCACGACGTGACCGAGCGCGATGCCGTCGGACAGCGCGACGCCGGTGATTTGCACCGCGTGGCGCGCGGCCGGTTCGGCGCCGGGGCGGGCGATCGACGACAGTTCGCCCGACGCGATCATCTCGGCGAGCACCATCGCCGTGGTCTGCAGCGCTTCTTCTTCTTCTTCCGTATAGGTCCGGCGTGCGCGGTTCTGCACCGTCAGCACGCCGAGCGTATTGCCGGCGCGCAGCACCGGCACACCGAGGAACGAGTGGTAGATTTCTTCGCCGGTTTCCGGACGGAACGAGAAGGCCGGATGGTTCTGCGCGTCCGACATGTTGATCGGCTGCGCCTCGCTGGCGACCAGGCCGACCAGGCCTTCGTCAGCCTTCAGCACGGTTTCGTGGACGGCTTCGCGCTTGAGGCCTTCGGTGGCGTATAGCTCAAGGGTTCCGTCCACGCGCAAAACGTAGACAGAGCAGACCTCCGCCACCATGTTGGCGGCGATCAAAACGACCACCTTGTCGAGACGATCCTGCGCGCTGACCGGTTCCGCCATGACCTCGCGGAGCCGGCGGAGCAGCACGCGCGGACCGCCAAGCGCGCCACGCATCTTTTGATCCCTAAAAGCGGCCAATGAAACGGCTAGTTGGACCGCCTGCTCAGGCTATAGCCAATGGGGAAGGGCAGGGGCAAGCTTTCCCCTGTGGCGTGCAATATTCCCGTTATTCCGGGGCGGGATGGAACGCCAGGCCCCGAATTCGGCGCCGCAACGCCGAATCACGTCTTATCCAGCCCATCGAGCGTATGCCCGGTGCCTTGGCCTGTCCGCCGGATACGAGCGCCCCAAAGCCTGCCGCGCCACCCGAGGCCGAGCAGCAATGCGCAGGCAGCCAACAGGATCAAGGTAGCGATGATATCGATCCAGCGCTCCGGCCCAGTGCAAATATTGAAATCCAGGCAGCGGGAAGAGATGAGGCCCACATTGAACATACCCGCATAAGCAAGTCCTGCGAGAACCACGCAGACGACGAGATAGATGGCTGTGATGACGATGCGCCGGGCACGCGAAGGGACGCCGGCCGGTAATGGCGGGCGTTCTCTGGCGAAGTGATGCGGCTTTGCCTTGGCCGGGTTTCTGATCTGAACGGTCGATTGAGTAAGGAGATCGTGCAACGCCTGATGGCGTGATGTTGCGGCCATCGAGACGAATGAATACCACCCGAGAAAAGTTTTAATGATGACGCGGACGACAGCCTTGACGAAGCTCACGTTGCCGCCGCTTCGATCATCGACCACGCGGATGTTGCAGTAGAGATGGCCGAGCGTGCTGCCGGTTAAAGACACCAGCAAGGGCTCGTAGAAGAGCCAAGTGATAGCGACTGTGAATCCGAGTACACGACCGACATTGTCGGACTTGAATGCGACGGCAATCATCAGTGCCGCGGTCGCAATCAACACCAAGATTATCAGATCGATGTAAACGCCTTGCACTCGCCGCGTGAAACGCGCGTAGGCAAACGTGGCCGGGCTGGCACCACTCGCGATGCTCATGTTCGTCCCCATCAACGCAGACCAACGTTTTCACACCGAAGCAGCGAGAGTCAATCGGCCGGTTGCGGCTGCGATTAAGACGACTCGAACGTGCGAAGAAGCCTAGGCCTTATCCAGCCCGTACAGCGTATGCAGGGTGCGCACGGCCTGGTCGGTCTGGCTGGCGTTGATCAGGACGGAGAATTTGATCTCCGAGGTCGTGATCGCGAGGATATTGATCTTCTCCTGCGACAGCGCCTTGAAGGCCTGGGCGGCGACGCCGGCATGGCTGCGCATGCCGATACCGATGACCGATACCTTGGCGACGTCGGTGGCGCCATCGAGCCGCTCGTAGCCGATCGTGCTCTTGGCCTTCTCGATGGTGACGCGGGCGCGCTCGTAGTCGGCCGAGGGCACCGTGAAGGTGAGGTCGGTGGTCGCGCCATCGGCCGAGACGTTCTGCACGATCATGTCGACGTTGATGCTGGCATCGGCCAGCGGGCCGAAGATCGCGGCGGCGACGCCGGGCTTGTCCTGCACGCGGCGGATCGAGATTTGCGCTTCGTCCTTGGAAAAGGCGATGCCGGTGACAACTTGTTGTTCCATGATTTCACTCTCGTCGCAGATAAGCGTTCCGGGCGGCGTCTTGTGCGGGTCGATGTCCTCGGGCTTGACGAAGCTCGAGCGCACGAAGATGCGCACATTGTGCACCATGCCGAGTTCGACCGAGCGCACCTGCATGACCTTGGCGCCGAGCGAGGCCAGTTCGAGCATTTCCTCGAAGGCGATCTTGTCCATGCGGTGAGCGGTTTTCACGACGCGCGGGTCGGTGGTGTAGACGCCGTCGACGTCGGTGTAGATGTCGCAACGTTCGGCGCCGATCGCGGCGGCGATGGCCACCGCTGACGTAACCGAGCCGCCGCGGCCGAGCGTGGTGATGCGGCCGGTGTCCTTGTGCATGCCCTGAAAGCCGGCGATGACCGCGACCTGCTTGTGCTCCTCGAAGCGCTTGATCAGTTCGGCGCCGTTGACATCCATGATGCGGGCGGAGGCATGCGCGCCGTCGGTGAGGATCGGCAACTGCCAGCCCTGCCAGGACCGCGCGTTGATGCCCATGTTTTCGAGGACGAGTGCCAACAGACCTGATGTTACCTGTTCGCCTGTGGCGACGATGGCGTCGTATTCGCGCGCATCATGCAGCGGCGCGGCATCCTTGCACCACGCGACCAGTTGATTGGTGACGCCGGACATGGCGGAGACCACGACGGCCACATCGTAGCCGGCGTCGACCTCGCGCTTGACGTGGCGCGCGACGTTGCGGATGCGGTCGAGATCGGCGACCGACGTTCCGCCGAATTTCATGACGAGGCGAGGCATAAGATAATAAGACCTGGACGTTCCCGGAGACGGCAAAAGGCGGCTATACATAACGGCGGGGTGGGCG
>CAISIV010000056.1 GCA_903885555.1 uncultured Hyphomicrobiales bacterium | reverse complement strand
ACCGCAAACAGGCCGACCGGCCCTGCGCCAATAATCAGAACATCGGTCTTGATCGCTTCGCTCATTCGCTCAATCCTGTTTCATCATATTTTCTTGGCGCATGACCTTACCCGAAAACCGGTTCCCACTTTTCGGGGTCATGCGCTCTGCCGCGTGATGCGACTATCCGGAATTGCGATCAGGCGCAACAGTTCGGCCAGATTCTGATCGGGCGTATGGCCCGTGGTGGTCAGCGCCGCTTCCGCCCGGGCGTAGAGCGGTTCGCGGCTTTTGAGGATGGAAATCAGGTCTTCCATGGCCCTTGCACTATTGGCCATCGGCCGCATGTCGCCTTGCGCCATGACGCGCTTCATGTGCTCGCTTGGCTCGGCGCGCACCCAGACCGTAAAGCACGACGACAGCAGCAGTTCGAGCGTGCCCGGTTCGGTGACGATACTGCCGCTGGTGGCGATGACGAAAGCCGGATGCTGGCGCAGCACGTCGTCGAGCGCGTCGCGTTCGGCGCGGCGGAACGTCTCCTGGCCGAACATGTCGAATATTTCGCTGAGAGAGGCGCCGCTGCGCCGCTCGATCTCGCGGTCGAGCTCGATGAAGGGTACGCCGAGTTTTTTGGCAAGCAGGGCGCCGAGCGTCGACTTGCCGCCGCCGCGCAGGCCGATGAGAGCAATGCGGTTTCGGCGCACATCCTCGGAGGGCGAGGAGAAGTGCTCGACCACGAGCTTGCGGGCTTCACCGAGCATGTCCGGCGGCAGCCGCTCGAGAAATTGCGTCAGCAATACCAGATCAAGCGGCGGCTCCGCGCCGTCATGCACAAGCTGTGTGACGGGTAGCCCGATGGCGCGCGCAATGCGCCGCAGCAGCACGATCGAGATATTGCCCTGGCCGGCCTCCAGTTGCGCGAGATACCGCTCCGACACTTTCGCATGCTGCGCCAAGGCCTTGCGGGTCATACCGCGCTGATTGCGCAGCACGCGCACGCGGTCGCCCAGCCGCTGCAGATAGGCGTCGCTGTTACCGGGGACGGCTCTGGTACGGACGGGTTTCATGCCGGGCATGTTTACATGCATTATAATGCTAGGCAAGCCTCTCATTTATCCTTTTAACAATTGACCTAATTGTCTCTGGCGCCCGATGATGCTATTGAGGTGCAAAATAATGCATACAGGGAGAAGGCCCATTATCGACTTCCAGACCGATCCCTCGCGGTATCGCCATTGGCGCATCGAGCCCGATGGCGACGTTGCCTATTTGATCATGGACGTCGATCAGGCCGGTGGCTTGTCGGAAGGCTACGAACTCAAGCTCAACTCCTACGACCTCGGCGTCGACATCGAATTGAACGATGCCGTGCAACGGCTGCGTTTCGAGCATCCGGAAGTGCGTTGTGTCGTCATCAAGTCGGGCAAGGACAATGTGTTCTGCGCCGGCGCCAATATCCGCATGCTCGGCAAGGCGACGCACGGCCACAAGGTGAATTTCTGCAAGTTCACCAACGAGACACGTTTTGCGATCGAGGACGCGTCCGAAAATTCCAAACAAATCTACATCTGCGCGATCAACGGCAACGCCGCCGGCGGCGGCTACGAACTGGCGCTGGCCGCCGATCACATCATGCTGGTCGACGATCGCCGCTCGGCGGTGGCGCTGCCGGAGACGCCGCTGCTTGCGGTGCTGCCGGGTACCGGCGGCCTGACGCGTGTCACCGACAAACGAAAAGTGCGGCGCGACCGCGCCGATGTGTTCTGCTCGATCGAGGAGGGTATCCGCGGCACCAAGGCTGTCGAATGGCGGCTGGTCGACGAGGTCGTGCCGAATTCGAAATGGAAAGACACGGTGGCCGCGCGAGCGCACGAGATATCGGCGCGCTCGGATCGCCCGAAAAATGCCAAGGGCATCACGTTCGGCGCGCTCGACCGCAAGATCGACGGCGAACGGGTGTCTTATTCCCACGTGGATGTCGATATCGACCGGCCGCGCGGGCTGGTGACGATTACGGTGCGCGGCCCCTCGCAGGCCGTGCCGGCGTCGGTCGAAGCGGCGCATGCGCTCGGCGACAAATTCTGGCCTTTGACGGTCGCGCGAGAATTCGAAGACGCCATTCTGCACTTGCGCGCCAATGAGTCCGCCATCGGCGTCGTGCTGCTGCGCACAGACGGCAATACGCAGGCGGTGCTCGACCACGACGCATTTCTTGAGAAGGCCAGCGGCGACTGGTTGATGCGCGAAATCCGGCATTACCTGAAACGTACGCTCAAGCGCATCGACGTCACGCCGCGCAGCTTCATCGCGCTGATCGAGCCGGGATCGTGTTTTGCCGGGACGTTGGCGGAACTGGCTTTTGCCGCCGACCGCTCCGTAATGCTGGTTGGCACCCGCAAGGGCGACAACCGTGCGCCCGCCGCGATCACGCTGAGCGCCGCGAATTTCGGCCCGTACCCGATGGGTAACGGCCTCACACGTCTGGAAACGCGCTTTCTCGGCGAGCCGGAAACGCTGGTGAAGGCCAAGGTCAAGATCGGCACGCCACTCGAAGGTGAAGTCGCCGCCGAGCTCGGCCTCGTCACCGTTGCTTACGAAGACTTCGATTTCGACGACGAACTCCGCGTCATGCTCGAGGAGCGCACCAGCTTCTCGCCTGACGCCATGACCGGCATGGAAGCCAATCTGCGTTTTGCCGGTCCCGAGACGATGGAAACCAAAATCTACGGACGCCTGACGGCTTGGCAGAATTGGATCTTCCAGCGGCCCAACGCCATCGGCGAGCAGGGCGCGCTGAAACTGTACGGCAGCGGCGTGTCGCCGACATTCGCCAAAGAGAGGGTGTAGTCATGAACATCGCAGCGGTCGATTACGACGGCCTGATCCCGAACAACGTCGCGCTGGGCCAGGACGAGCGCGTCAAGCGCGCGCTGGAGAAATGGCACCCGGGCTACATCAACTGGTGGAACGACATGGGGCCGGAAGGCTTCCAGGAGTCGCTGGTGTATCTGCGAACCGCGATCAGCGTCGATCCGAAAGGCTGGGCCAAGTTCGACTACGTCCGCATGCCGGACTACCGCTGGGGCGTGCTGCTGGCGCCGGCGCAAGAAGGCCGCACGATTCCGTTCGGTCGCCACAAGGGCGAGCCGGCCTGGCAGGACGTGCCGGGCGAATACCGCGCCATGTTGCGCCGCTTGATTGTGATCCAGGGCGACACCGAGCCGGCCTCGGTCGAGCAGCAGCGTTATCTCGGCAAGACCGCGCCGTCGCTCTACGACATGCGCAACCTGTTCCAGGTCAATGTCGAGGAAGGCCGTCACCTCTGGGCCATGGTCTATCTGTTGCAGAAATATTTCGGCACCGATGGCCGCGAGGAGGCCGAAGCGCTGCTGCAGCGCCGCTCCGGCGACGCCGACACGCCGCGCATGCTGGGCGCTTTCAACGAGAAGACGCCGGACTGGCTGTCGTTCTTCATGTTCACTTTCTTCACCGACCGCGACGGCAAGATGCAGCTCGAGGCGCTGGCGCAGTCCGGCTTCGATCCGCTGTCGCGCACCTGCCGCTTCATGCTGACCGAGGAAGCGCATCACATGTTCGTCGGTGAGACCGGCGTGACGCGCGTCATCCAGCGCACCTGTGAGGCGATGAAAGAAGCGTGCATTACCGACCCCTACGATATCGCCAAGATCCGCAAGCTTGGCGTCATCGACCTGCCGACCATCCAGAAGAAAGCCAATCTGCACTTCTCATTGACGCTCGATCTGTTCGGCAACGAGATTTCGACCAACGCCGCCAATGCCTTCCATTCCGGCATCAAGGGCCGCTACCGCGAGGACCGGCTCAAGGACGATCACCAGCTTGAGGGCGCCACCTATCCGGTGTTGAGCCTTGTCGACGGTAAGATCGAGAATGTCGAGGCGCCGGCGCTGTCGGCGCTGAATATGCGGCTGCGCGACGACTACGTGGTCGATTGCAATGCTGGCGTCGGCCGCTGGAACAAGGTGATCGAGAGCTTCGGCATTCCGTTCCAGATCAAGCTGCCGAACGTCGCCTTCCACCGCCACATCGGCGAATTCTCGTCGATCAAGGCCGACGTCGACGGCAATATGCTGAGCGACGGCGAGTGGACGACCAAGCGCAGCGACTACCTGCCGTCCGACAGCGACAAGGACTTCATCGAAAGCCTGATGCAGCCGCAGTTCGAACCGAACAAGTTCGCCAGCTGGATCGCGCCGCCCAAGGTCGGCATCGACAACAAGCCCGGCGAATTCGAATATGTGAAGATCGCCTAGCCGAACTTCGCGATCACCTCGGCCGGGATCGAGGCTGTGGTGATCTTGTCGGGATTGGTCTTGTCGCGCGTGGCCCAGACGCGGGTCTCGGTGCCTTCGGTGGCGAGTTCGCCGCCGATCGTGATGCTGTGTTCGACCTCGAAGCTGGAACGGCGGAATTCCTTGATTCGCGATGCGATCTCGATGGTGTCGCCGAACTTCGCGGGCTTGATGAAGTTCGCGCGCGCATCGACCAGCGCGATGCCGATGATGCCGTGAGTTGACGCCAGCTCATTCTGCTTCACACCGAGAGCCTTTTCGAACAGCATCCAGGTGTTGGTGTCGAAGAATTCGAAGAAGCGGGGATTAAAGACGATACCAGCGGGGTCGCAATGACCCCATTCTATCGTCAACTCTCGGCGCAGGATCAGCGACGTCACGATGCTCTCCGCATGCGCTAGGCCTTCTTCTTTCCCGGCCGTTCCCACTCCACCACTTCCTGTGCCTTGAGTTCAATGGGCGAGGAGCGCCGACGCGCGAGCAAAGCGGCGGGTGGTGCGACCGGAATGTGCGGGGCGTCGTCGAGCTTGTCCATCAGCCAGTGCAGTTCTTCTTCCGCGATGACCCAGCGTTTCGGCGCAAAGCGCGTCAGCGAAAAAGGCCGCGAAAACTCCAGCATCGATTTCTTGCCGCCCGGCAGACAGTATTCGTGGGCATAGCTCATCGCCAGTTCGCGCGGCGTCCGATAGATCGGATCGCGCCAGCGCAAGATGGCGTGGTTGGTCTTGCTGATCGCGCCCCACAGGCCGCGCTGCTTGAACAGTGTGACGATGTGATCGTGGTCGCTCGGTAGCGAGCGGATATCCATCAGCCAGGCGTCCTTGTTGTGGAACGCCAGCACGGCGGCGGCGAACATTGCGCCCTCAGCACAGTGTGCGACGCGCGCTTTCATTATGCGACGAGGTGACATAAGCGTGTCGCCGTCCGGTTCGAAGTTCGCCGGCAGGCGGTCGATATAGGTCTGGATCTTTTGCGGGCTGTCGAGTCGCGCGAACAGCCGCGTTTCGGCGGGTGTCAGCAGCGACCGGAGGCTTTTTCGGAAGGCGGCATTAATCATGGAAAGGCTGGTTTCGCACATTCGGGCGGCGGGGACAGGTGGGCCACGCGTTCTCCACAACGGCCTTCAGAGAGAAGGTTTTCATCATCATTGACAGCCGAGTGGCAGAAACTCTCTTATTTTCAGTGACTTATTGCGGTTTTACGGGCTTGGGACTTATCTCATTGTGCTTACAGATGCACGGAGCCGTCCCATGACCGATTTTCCGTATGAACCGCAGCCCTATGTGCCGCGCCTCTCAGGCGGCGGCTGGGCGCTGGCGATCTCTACCGCTTTCATCGTTCTGATTATCACTGGTGTTCTGCCGCACATCCTCGGTTGAAGCCAAGTCAATAACTGAGTGAGTGCCCCCATGCCGCCGATCCCAAAGACTGCGCCGTTTCACGAAGAGGAGATCGATCTCCTCAATCGCGTCGTTGGCGTCGCGTCGCCGATCCAGCGCGCCTGGCTGGCGGGTTTTCTGGCTGGCATCGATGCGCAGAACGAGCAGGGTGGCGCTCTTGAGCCCGCCGCGCCGCCGCGCGCGGCCGAGCCGATCAACATTGTCTATGCCAGCGAGTCCGGCAATTCCGAGAAGCTCGCCAACGATCTCGCCAAGATCGCGCGCAAGAACGGCCTGAAACCGAGCGTGATCGATATGGCCGATCTCGATGCGGCCACACTCACTTCCGCCAAGCGCCTGGTGTTCATCGCCGCCACCTGGGGCGAAGGCGAACCGCCCGCCCGCGCGACGCATGCCTATAACGAGTTGATGGGCGAGGGCGCGCCGCGCCTCGACGGCGTCGAGTTCGGCGTGCTGGCGCTCGGCGACACGGCCTATGTGGAATTCTGTGCTGTCGGCAAGAAAATCGACGAGCGGTTGGCCGCCTTGGGCGGCAAGCGGGTCGTCGATCGCGTAGACCTCGATCTCGATTTCGCGGCCCCCGCCGCCGAATGGATCGGCGATGCGGTCAAGGCGCTGGCGCCGCCGGCCGAAACCAACCGCGGACGCGTCATCGAAGTCGATTTCGGCACCAAGCCGGCTGCTTCGCCGAACACGGACATTGTCGAAGCTGAAGTCACCGAGCACGTCAATCTCAACTCGTCGCGCTCAAACAAGGAAACTGTCCATCTCGCGCTCGCCTTCGATGGCGTGGCGCCGGCCTATGAGCCGGGCGATTCGCTCGATCTCTACGCCGAGAACGATCCGGCCTATGTCGATGAATTGCTCAAGCTCGCCGGCCTGACGGGCGACGACAAGCTGCGTGCCGAATTCATCGCCCAGCGCGACGTCACCACGCTGTCGCTCAAGACCGTCGAGACTTACGCCGAGAAGACGAACCACCAATACGTCAAGGCGCTGATCGAAGCCGGCGAAGTCAAGGAATGGATCGTCGGCCGCCAGCTCATCGACCTGATCGCGAATTTCCCGATCGCGTTGAACGCCGACCTTTTGCGTGGGCTCACCCGGCCGCTGGCGCCGCGCGCCTATTCGATCGCGTCGTCGCGTTCGGAAGTCGGCGAGGAAGCGCATCTGCTGATTTCGGCCGTGCGCTATGACAGCCACGGCCGTGCCCGCAAGGGCGTCGCATCCAGCTACGTCGCCGAGCGTCTCAAGCGCGGCGCCAAGGTGCGCGTCAAGCTCAAGCCCAACAAGCATTTCGGCCTGCCGGCGTCCGACAAGGACATCATCATGGTCGGCCCCGGCACCGGCGTCGCGCCGTTCCGCGCCTTCGTGCAGGAGCGCCGCGCCAAGGAGGCCAAGGGCCGCAACTGGCTGTTCTTCGGCGACCGCCAGTTCACCCACGACTTCCTGTACCAGCTCGACTGGCAGGACGCGCTCAAGGACGGCGCGCTGACCCGCATGGACGTGGCGTTTTCGCGCGACACGCCGGAAAAGGTCTACGTCCAGAACAAGCTCTGGGACCGGCGCCATGACCTGATCGCATGGCTGGACGGCGGCGCCAGCTTCTACGTCTGCGGCGATGCCAAAAACATGGCAAAAGACGTCCGCGCCACCCTGGTCCGGGCCTATGCCGACGTGCAAGCCGTAACCGCCGAAGCTGCCGAGCAAATCGTGGTTGGCTTGGAGCGCGACAAGCGCTACCTGCAGGACACTTACTGATCCTGCGCTACACGGCCTGCCGCTACCCGGGAAGATCCAAGGTTCTCTCATGACCGACGAATTGTCGCGCAACGAGCGCATCAAAGAGGCGAGCGATTACCTGCGCGGTACGCTCGCCGAAGGCCTGCGTGAGGAAATCACCGGGGCGATCGTCGAGGACGATCAGCAACTGGTGAAATTCCACGGCATGTATCTGCAGGACGACCGCGATCTGCGGTCCGAGCGCACACGCAAGAAGATGGAGAAGGCCTTCTCCTTCATGATCCGCGTGCGCATGCCCGGCGGCGTGATCAACGCGGCGCAATGGCTCGCGCTCGATCATGTGTCGCGCACCTATGGTAACGACACCATGCGGCTGACGACGCGGCAGACGGTGCAGTTGCATGGCATCATCAAGTCAAATCTGAAAGTGACGCTGAAGGAAATCGACTCGATTTTGCTCGACTCGATCGCGGCCTGCGGCGACGTCAACCGCAACGTGATGTGCGGCGCCAATCCGGACGAGAGCGCGACGCACGCTGAAGCGCTCGAACTGGCGCGCAAAATTTCGGCGCATCTGACGCCAAAGACGCCGGCCTATCGTGAGATCTGGCTTGACGGCGAAAAGATCGCCGGTGGCGAGGAAACAGTGGTCGAGCCGATCTACGGCAAGACGTATCTGCCGCGCAAATTCAAGATCGTGGTGGCGGTGCCGCCGTCGAACGATGTCGATATCTTCGCGCACGACCTCGGCTATATCGCCATCCGCGACGAGGCCGGTGCCATTATCGGCTGGAACATCACTGTGGGCGGTGGCATGGGCATGACCCATGGCGAGCCCGAAACCTATCCGCGTACGGCGGACGTGATGGGCTTCTGCCTGCCCAAGGATGCCGTCGCGATTGCCGAGGCTGTGGTCACCGTGCAGCGCGACTGGGGCAACCGCTCCAACCGCAAGCACGCGCGGCTCAAATATACGATTGAGGATCGCGGGCTTGATGCGTTCCGCACCGAGGTGATGCGGCGCTCCGGCGTGCTGTTGCAGCCGGCCAAGCCTTTCACCTTCACGTCGACGGGCGACCGTTATGGCTGGAGCCAGGGCACCGAGGGGCGGGGCCATCTTACCTTGTTCGTCGAGAACGGCCGCATTCATGACGTGAAGGGCTCAGCGAAACAGTCGGCCATGCGGCAAATCGCCAAGCTGCACGATGGCGAAATTCGCATCACGGCCAATCAGAATCTGATGGTCGCCAATGTGCCGACGGACCAGCAGGCCGAGGTCGAGCGCATCGCGCGCGAGGCCGGCCTTCTGGCGCCGTGGTCGGGTCTGCGCCGCAACGCCATGGCCTGCGTCGCGCTGCCGACCTGCGGCCTGGCGCTGGCGGAGAGTGAGCGCTATCTGCCCGATCTCGTCACGTCGCTCGACAAGAGCCTGTCGGCGCACGGGCTGTCGGCCGACGACATCGTCATCCGCATGACCGGCTGCCCGAACGGCTGCGCGCGGCCGTATGTCGCCGAGATCGGCTTGGTCGGCAAAGGGCCGGGCCGCTACAATCTGTATCTTGGCGCGGCCTATGACGGCTCGCGGCTGTCGAAGCTCTACGCCGAGGATGTCGAGGACGCAGGCATCGTCTCGGCGCTCGATCCGATCTTTGCGGCCTATGCGGCCGAGAGGCAGAAGGGCGAGCGCTTCGGCGACTTCACCATTCGCGCCGGCTTCGTTGCCAAAACCGGCAATGGCGCCGATTTCCACAAAGACACCGGCGCCAAGCGGGCGAAATGAGCAGCGAGCGCAAACCGTCTGAGACGCGGCCTGAGCGGATGGGTGCGCTGGCGCGGCTGCCGGTGTTCCTAGCGTTGGAGGGCAAGCGCTGCGTGCTGGCGGGCGGCAGTCATGCTGCGGCCTGGAAGGCCGAGTTGCTGTCGGCGGCGGGCGCGTGTGTCGAAGTGTTTGCCGATGAAATTTCCGACGAGATGCGCCAGGTCGCGGCCGATGCGCCGCGCGGCGATATCGTCATTGTTCAACGTGTCTGGACACCGGAGGATATTCGCGGTGCGGCGGTGGCCATCGGCGCTTTCGAGGATAACGAAACGTCGGCTGTTTTTGCTGCGGCGGCGCGTGCTGTTGGCGTACCGGTCAATGTGATCGACAAGCCGGCCTTCTGCGACTTCTCCTTCGGCGCCATCGTCAATCGCTCGCCTTTGGTGATCGGGATTTCCACCGACGGCGCGGCGCCGGTGTTCGCGCAGGCGATCAGGGCCAAGCTGGAGGCCTTGCTGCCGACCGGTTTTGCGCATTGGGCCGCCGCTGCCGGCCGCTGGCGCGCGATGGTCAAGGAATCCGGCCTGTCCTTCGTGGCCCGCCGCAAGTTCTGGCAGGTGTTTACCGCGCATGCGGTCGCCAATCCCGAAAGCGTCCCGAGCGACAATGACTTCGTGCGCTTTGTTGCCGAAGTGAAGGGTCTGGGCGCCGCCGTCGAGAACGGCTCCGTCACTCTGGTCGGGGCAGGGCCGGGCGATCCAGAACTGCTGACGCTGCGCGCCGTACGCGCGCTGCAATCCGCCGACGTCATTTTGTTCGACGATCTGGTGTCGCGCGACGTGCTCGACTTCGCCCGTCGCGAGGCCCGCAAGATGCTGGTCGGCAAGACCGGTTTTGGACCCTCCTGCAAACAGGACCACATCAACGCGCTGATGGTGGGCCTGGCCAAGCAGGGCAAGCGCGTCGTCCGCCTCAAGGGCGGCGATCCGCTGATCTTTGGCCGCGCGGCGGAAGAAATCGATGCCTGCAAGGTCGCCAACATCGCCCTTGATGTCGTTCCCGGCATCACGGCAGCGCAGGGCGCCGCCGCCAGGCTCGGCATTCCGCTGACCGACCGCGACAACTCCCGCCGCCTGCAATACGTCACCGGCCATGCTCGCAGCGGCAAGCTGCCTGACGACATCGACTGGCGCGCGCTGGCCGACCCGACAACCACGACCGCGATCTACATGCCGGTGAAGACGCTCGAGGCGCTGGTGACGAAGGCGACCATAGAAGGTCTCGATCCGCAGACGCCATCGCTCGCCATCTCGCGCGCGACGCGGCCTGATCAACAGGTCGTCTCGGCACCGATTGCCGAACTCTCGGCCCGCATCGCAGAAGCCAATCTGCCGGGCCCGGTGCTGGTTATGTTGGGGCATATCGTCGGCGCGCAGGCTCGACAGGGCGCCGTTTCGTCCGAACGCCAGCTCGGTTAAGCCGCGCGCGATGCTTTAGCGGAAGAGTCGCTCGATATTACGATCCGGCTGCCCGTCGCGGCGCCAATCCTGACGCCGTTCCTGAGTGCGATCCTGCGCGCGGGTTTGCGTGGCCGATTGGCGAGCGTCCTGGCGGCGTTCCGGCTGCCGCTCCTGTGCCCGTTTCTACGGACGAGCCTCGTCGGCTTCGCGCTGAACGGTCGGCTTGTTGCGGTCAGGCTTCGACTGCGGCATCGGCACGTCGACTGTCTTTTCCTGAACCGCTGCCTGCTTCGGCGCTTCCTTGACCGCCGACGTTTCCTTCACGACCGGGGCCTGCGCGCGCGGCGCCAGCGCCGGTTCGAGCGCAGACACCTGCTCGGGGCTCACGGTCGAGAACGTCTCGGGCGTGTAGGCATAGGCGTTGTACTGGTTGGCGCGGATCGGTTGGCTGGCTTCCTGAATGATGCGGTCGCCCTCGCGGCGGTTTTCGTAGGCGCTGCCGCGGCCGCTGAAGGTCACTGCGTAGACCGGCTTGGTCTTGATCACCGGATCGATGGCGGCGACGGTGCGGTCGAAATCATTCTTGTCGTAATTGACGATGCCGCGGTCGACGAAGGCGTTGGCGAAGTTCGGATTGAGCTTGATCGCCTGGTTCATGTCTTGCGTCGCGCGCTCGAAGTCGCGCTTGTCATAGAAGGCGAAGGCGCGATTGTAGAGCGCCAGCGCATAACTCGGGCTGATCGCCAAAGCCTGGGTGTAATCGGCGATGGCGCGGTCGAACTCGCCGCGGTTGCGGTAGGCAAAGCCGCGGTTGTTTAAGGCTCGTGCGTTCTTCGGATCCAGCTTGATGGCCTGGCTGAAGTCCACGATGGCGACGTCGAACTCGTTCTTGTTATCGCGGGCAAGGCCGCGCGCGTTATAGGCGGCCGCATAATTCGGATCGAGCTTGATCGCGGCGTCGAAATCCTTGATCGCCCGGTCGAAATCGCGCTTCTCGTAATAGGTATTGGCGCGGTTAAAGAGCGCGATGGTGTAGTTGGCGTTGAGCTTGATGGCCTCGCCGAAGTCGGCGATGGCACGTTCGGCGTCGCCCTTGTTGCGATAGGCGAAACCGCGATTGTTGAACGCGACGGCATCTTTCGGGTCGAGCTTGAGCGCTGCGTCGAAATCCAGGATGGCACGGTCGTTGTCGCCGCGCATGCCGAGCGTGGTGCCGCGATCGGTCAGGGTCGCCGAGGCGTTCGGATTGAGCTTCACCCCCTGGTCGAAGTCGGCAATGGCGCGTTCGAGGTCGCCCTTCATGCGATAGACGAGGCCGCGATTGCCCAAGGCCGCGCCATTGCGGGCATCGAGCTTGATGGCCTGGCTGAAATCGTTGATGGCGCGGTCGTAGTCGCGCTTCTCGCGGTAGGCGAGGCCGCGATAGTAGTAGGCCTGATCAAAATTGGCGTTGAAGCGGATGGCTTCGCCGAAATCGACGGTGGCGCGCTCGAAATCGCGCTTTTCGAAATAGGCCGTGCCGCGCTGGTAGAAGCCGAGCGCGAACTTGGGGTCGAGCTTTACCGACTCGCCGAAGTCGGCGGTGGCGCGGTCGATATCACCCTTGAGCCGGTAGGCGATACCGCGATTGTAGAAGGCCTGCGCATTCGCGGGTTCGAGCTTGATCGTCTCGGTGAGGTCGGCGATGGCGCGGTCGTGGTCGCCCTTGGCGCCGTAACTGAGCGCGCGATCGTAAAGCGCGATGGCAAAGCCGGGGTTCAACTTCAGCGCGGCGTCGAAATCCGCGATGGCGCGGTCGTACTCGCGCTTGAATTCCAGCGCGTTGCCGCGGTTGTAATAGGCGACGGCGTAACCGGGATTGAGCTTGACGGCCTGGTCGAAGTTCTGGATGGCGCGGTCGAGATCGTTCTTGTCGCGGAAGGCGAGGCCACGGTTGTAGTAGGCGATGCTGTTGCGGCCGTCGAATTTCACCGCCTGCTCGAAGTCGGCGAGCGCGCGGTCGATGTCACCCTTGGCGGCGAATGCCACGCCGCGGTCGTTGTAGCCCTGGGCATAGTCGGGGCTGAGTTTGAGCGCCTGCGTGAGATCGGCGATGGCGCGTTCGAAATCGCGCCGGTTGGTATTGGCATTACCGCGGTTGTTGAAGGCGAGCGTATCGCTCGGCGTGAGCTTGATCGCGCTGTCATAGTCGGCCACGGCAGCCGCGTAGTCGCCTTTGTCGTATTTGGCATTGGCGCGGTTATAGAAGGCGACCGCGTAGCCGCCATTGAGCTTCACCGCCTGGTCGTAGTCCGCGATGGCGCGGTCGAGCTGGCCCTTGGCGGCAAGGGAAATGGCGCGGTTGTTGAAGGTCGGTGCGTATTGCGCGTTCAGCGCCACCGCCTGATCGAAATCGGCAATGGCGCGGTCGGTCTCGCCCTTGAGACCGTAGGCGATGCCGCGGTCGTTGAAGGTGATGGCCTGTTCGGGGCCGATCTTAACCGCCTGGCTCAGGTCGGCGACCGCCTTTTCGTAATCGCCTTTGCTGGCCTGCGCATTGCCGCGCGCGCTATAGGCCTCCGCCAGCTTCGGGTTGATCCTGATCGCCTGGTTGAAGTCCTCGATGGCACGGTCGTCGTCGCGCTTCTCGTGATAGGCTACGCCGCGGTTGTAGAACGCATTGGCGTTCTTGGCGTCCAGCTTGACGGTCTGGTCGAAGTCCTGAATCGCGCGGTCGTAGTCCTCGCGCTCGTAGCGCGCCACGCCACGGTCGTAATAGGCCATCGCATCCTTGGGATTGAGCCGGATGGCCTGGTCGTAATTGGCGATGGCCTTTTCCAGATTGCGGCGCTGGAAGAAGACATTGCCGCGATTGTAGTAGGCGGTCGAGAAATTCGGGTTGATTTTGACGGCGCGATCGAAATCGGCGACCGCGCGGTCGAGATCGTTCTTGGCGGCGAAGTGGATGCCGCGGTCGTTGTAGGCCAGCGCGAAGATCGGGCTCAGCTTGATCGGTTGCGCCAGTTCCATCGCGTCGCGGTCATAGCCGCGCTGTCCACGGACATCGCTGCCGCGCGGGCTGGAGGCGAAGCTGTAGTTCGCGTTGATCCTGGTCGCGGCCTCGAAGTCGGCGATGGCGCGCTCGAAGTCCTTCTTCTCGTAATAGGCGACGCCGCGGTCGTGATAGGCGTAAGCGTCCTTGGCATCGAGCTTGATCGCCTGGCTGAAGTCGGCGATGGCGCGGTCGTAGTCGTTCTTGTCGAAATAGGCGTTGGCGCGGTTGTAGTAAGCGCCCGCGTAGCTCTCGTTGAGCTTGATGGCCTCGCCGAAATCCGCCACGGCGCGGTCGCTGTCGCCTTTGCCGCGATAGGCGAGGCCGCGGTTGTTCAGCGCGACGGCGTTCTTGGGATCCAGCTTGATGGCGTAATCGAAGTCCTTGATGGCGCCGTCGGTGTCGCCCTTGGCGCCATAGGCGATGCCGCGGTCGTAATAGGCGCGGACGTAACCCGGGTTCAGCTTGATGGCGATGTTGAGGTCGTCGATGGCGCGGGCATAGTCGCGCTTGTCGAAATAGGCGTTGCCGCGGTTGCTGAAGGCCATCGCGTAGTTCGGATCGGTCTTGGCGGCCTGGCTGAAATCCTCGATGGCGCGATTGTTGTCGCCCTTGGCGCGATAGGTGAGGCCGCGGTTGTTGTAGGCCGAGGCGAGCTTGCCATCGAGCCGGATCGCCTGGCTGAAATCGTTCAGAGCGCGGTCATGGTCGCGCATGTTCATCAGCGCCAGGCCGCGCGCGTTGTAGGCGGCCGCATTGCCGTTATTGAGCCGGATGACCTGATCGAGATCCTTCAGGGCGCGGTCGTGATAGCCGAGCGTTTCCAGCGTCTCGCCGCGATTGAGCAGCGCCAGTGCGAAGCCGGCATTGATGTTGATCGCCTGATCGAAGTCCTTGACCGCGCGGTCCAGTTCGCCTCTGGCCTTGAAAGCCATGCCGCGACTGTTGAGCGCCACATCGTAGTGCGGATTGGTCTTGATCGCCCGGTCATAGTCGGCGATGGCCCGCTCGAAGTCGCCTTTGTTCTGGTAGACATTACCGCGGTTATTGAGCGCCGCGGCAAAGCCCGGATCGAGCTTGATCGCCTGATCGAGATCGGCGATGGCGCGGGTGGCGTCGCCCTTGCGCTGCCAGAGAATAGCGCGGCTGTTGAACACGCCGGCATAAGTCGGGTTGAACTTGATGGCCTGCTCGAAATCCTGCAGGGCGCGGTCGATCATGCCGCGCGCGGCATAGGTATTGCCGCGCTCGGTGAAGGCCGACGCATATTTCGGGTCGAGTTTGATGGCGAGATCGTAGTCGCGAATGGCGCGCTCGTAGTCGCCCTTCTGCTGATAGGCATTGCCGCGGTCGACATAGCCGGCGGTGAATTTCGGATCGAGCTTCAAGGCCTGATCGAAATCGGCGACGGCGCGGTCGAAGTCGCGCTTTTCGCGATAGGCGATGCCACGGGCGTGCGCAGCCAGCGCGTCGCGCGGGTCGATCCGGATCGCCTGACTCAGGTCGGCGATGGCACTCTCTAGCTGGCGGCGTTCGAAATTCGCGGTGCCGCGGTTGTAGTAGGCGGCGGCGAAATTCGGGTTGAGTTTGATGGCCTGGTCGAAATCGGGCAGAGCGTGTTCGTCGTCGCGCAGGCTCATGTAACTGAAGCCACGGGCGTTGTAGGCGGCGGCGTTCTTGGCATCGAGCTTGATGGCGCGGGAGAAGTCGGCGACCGCGTTCGGGTAGTCCTTCTTTTCCTGGAAGGCGAGACCGCGACTGAAATAGGCGCCGGGGTAGTTCGGGTTGGCCTTGATCGCCTGATCGAAGTCGGCGATGGCGCGGTCGTAGTTCTGTTTTTTCTGGAATGTGTCGCCGCGATTGCTCAAGGCCGGTGCGAACTTCGGATCGATGCGCAATGCCTGGTCGAAATCGGCAATGGCGCGATCGCTGTCGCCCTTCGCGTTATAGGCAAGGCCGCGCACGTTGAAGGCCGCCGTGTAGTCCGGCTTGTTGTTGATGGCCTGGTTCAGGTCGACGATGGCGCGATCATAGTCGCGCTTGTCGTAAAGCGCCTGACCGCGCTCGAAATAGGCGACTGCGTTTGTCGAGTCGAGTTTGAGGGCTTGGTCGAAGTCGGCAAGCGAGTTGGTTACGTCGCCGCGGCTGCGATAGGCGGCGCCGCGGTTGAAATAGGCCAGCGCGTGTTTCGGATCGAGTTTGATGGCCTGGCTGAAGTCGCCAATGGCGCGTTCTTCTTCACCCTTCGCTCGCAGCGCAAGGCCGCGATTGTAGAACGCCAGGGCATTCTTGGGATCGATCCGCAGCGACTGGTCGAAATCGGCAATGGCGCGGTCCGGCTCGCCGCGCGCGGCGTAGGTGACGCCACGATTGTAGTGTGACAGCGAATCTTTGGGATCGAGCTTGATCGCTTGGGTGAGATCGCGCAGCGCCTTGTCGTAGTCGCGTTTTTCGAAGTACGACACGCCGCGGTAGTAATAAGCCAGCGCGTACTCGCTATCGAGCCGGATGGCCTGGTCGTAATTGGCGATGGCGCGGTCGTAGTCGCGCTTGTCGTAGAACGCATTGCCGCGATTGTAATAGGCCAGCACGTAGTTGCTGTTGAGCAGCAGTGCCTGATCGTAGTCCTTGATGGCGCGGTCGATCTCGCCGCGGTTCCGGTAGGCCAAGCCGCGGTTATTGTAGGCAAAGCCGTCGCGCGGATCGAGCAGGATGGCCTGGTCGAAGTCCTGGATGGCGCGCTCGACGCTGCCTTTGGCGGCATAGGCAATGCCGCGGTCGTTGAGCGCGAGAATGAACTCAGGCTTGATCTTGATCGCCTGGTCGAAGTCCTGGATCGAACGCTCGTAGTCGCGGATATCGCGGTAGGCGAGACCGCGGCTGT
>CAISIV010000055.1 GCA_903885555.1 uncultured Hyphomicrobiales bacterium | reverse complement strand
TCGCAAGGCAAAAATCCCGCTCACCATCTTCCTGGTGAATGGCGTCAAATTGCAGGGCGTCGTGACCTGGTTCGATAATTTCTGCGTGCTGCTGCGCCGGGACGGTCATTCCCAGCTGGTCTACAAGCAAGCGATCTCGACCATCATGCCGGGCCACCCGGTTCAGCTGTTCGAAGGCGGCGAAGAACCTCCGGCCGCCGCGGACAAAGTCTGAGTTGGAACCGCGCGACAGGGATGAGCAAGAAGATCTCCTGATCCCCACGGTTCAGGAGAGCGGGCGTGCGCTCGTGATTGAGCCGCTGCTCAAGCACGCGGCTGCACGCCATTCTTCCGCGCGTTCCATTGCCGACAGCCGCACGCCCGAAGCACGTCTGGAAGAAGCGAGCGGACTAGCCCGCGCCATCGACCTCAACGTCGTGCATGGCGGCATCGTCACGCTCAATCAGATTCGTCCGGCGACCTATCTCGGCACCGGCAAGGTCGACGAAATCGCCGGCGTCGTGAAAAGCCTGTCGGTGTCCGTCGTCATCATGGATTGCCCGGTCTCGCCGGTTCAGCAGAAGAACCTGGAAAAGGCCTGGGGCGCGAAAGTCATCGATCGCACCGGTTTGATTCTGGAAATCTTCGGGCGCCGCGCGCGCACCAAGGAAGGCGCGTTGCAAGTCGAGCATGCGCACCTCACGTATCAGAAGACGCGCCTCGTGCGCGCCTGGACCCATCTTGAGCGGCAGCGCGGCGGCTTCGGCTTTCTCGGCGGCCCTGGCGAAACCCAGCTTGAAGCGGATCGCCGCATCATCGAAGAACGCATCGCGCGCATCGAAGACGATCTCGACAAGGTCAAGCGCACCCGCAAGCTGCACCGCGACAGCCGCAAGCGCGTGCCTTATCCGATCGTGGCGCTGGTCGGTTACACCAATGCCGGCAAGTCGACGCTGTTCAATCGTATGACGCAGGCGACCGTTTTGTCGGCCGATATGCTGTTTGCCACGCTCGATCCGACGTTGCGTTCGATCGATCTGCCGCACGGCATTCGCGTGATTTTGTCTGATACGGTCGGCTTCATTTCCGATTTGCCGACCATGCTGGTGGCGGCGTTTCGCGCCACGCTGGAAGAAGTGATCGAGGCCGACGTCATTCTGCATGTGCGCGACGTATCGCATGCGGATACCAACGCGCAGTCGCAGGACGTCGCCAAGATTTTGGGCGAGCTTGGCGTTGAAGCCAACGACCGGCGGCTGATTGAAGTCTGGAACAAGATCGACCGGCTCGACGCCGATGGCCGTGCGCAACTGCTCAATCTGGCGGAACGCCAACCGGCCGATAATCGCCCAGTACAGGTATCGGCGGTCAGCGGCGAGGGCATCGACAATCTGGTTGCGGCGATCGAGGCGCGGCTGGGCGAAAGCCGCCTCACGATGGATTTGGTGCTCGACATCGCGGATGGCGCCGGCATGAGCTGGCTCTATCGCCATTCCGAAGTGCTGTCGAAAGAGATGACCGACGACGGCAAGATGGCGGTGACGGTACGCGCCGATCCGAAGAATGCCGATATGGTACGGCGGAAATTTCTTCCGCCGGTTCCAGTAGAATTTTAGCGCGCCAGCGTTTCCGACAATTTTCGCGCGGCCTGCTTGAGTTGCGGGAGATGCTCCTTGGCCCGGTCGGCGCTGAAGCGCACGCTCGGCGCATGGCATGCGACGGCCGCGATCACCGATCCATCCAGACCCATGACCGGAACGGCGATGGCCGCCATGCCGAGCAGAAATTCCTCGCGGTCGAGGCTGTAGCCTTGCTGTGCGATCTTGCTTAGTTCGGTATCAAATTCATTGCGCGCTGTAATGGTGTGCGGCGTGTAGGCGGGCAGACCGACGGCGTCGATGATGCGCTTGCGTTCCGGCGCTTTCATCGAGGCGAGCAGAATCTTGCCGCTCGCTGTGCAATGCACCGGCACGCGCGAGCCGGTTTCAAAATGCAGACGTAGTGGCCAGCGTGCTTCGACTCTGTCGAGATAGATCACTTCGTGCCCGGCCAGCGTCGTGAAGTTGCAGGTCTCGCCGATGACATCGACCAGTGCGGTGAGCACTTCGTGACGTTCCGCGCTGAGCCCCGAGCGCAGCGCGTTGAAGCCGATGCGCAACAAACGCGCGCCGGGAGTAAAACGTCGTCCGCCCGGTTCACGAACCACATAGCCGTTCTGTTCTAATTGCTGACACAGCCGGTGTGTGGTCGCCTTCGGCAATTGCAGGAGTGTGCTCAACTCTGGCAAAGCCAGCGGCCTGTCCGAGGCCGCGATGGTTTCCAGCATGCGCAAGGCACGCATGACCACGGCACTGCCGCTCGTCTTGTCGCTCGATTCGTCGGTGCGTTTCCCAGACATCGGCCGGCCTCGTTTGTTTGAAGCTCGTTTGGAATAAGTTTGCACACATCCCGGGCAAAACGGCAAATCCATCTCATTCTGCGAGACAAAACGTTCCAAAATTCGTTGACTGAAAAGGACTTAGCCCGCACGCTTCGACAAAAGAAAAGCGTGAGGGGAAATGGCCGGGGCGGAATTCGACTACGTCATTGTTGGCGCGGGCTCATCGGGCTGCGTGCTTGCCAACCGTTTGAGCGCCGACGGCAAGACCACCGTTGCAGTGCTCGAAGCGGGACCACGCGACAAAAGTCTCTGGATCCATTTGCCGATCGGCTACGGCAAGACGATGTGGGATCCCAAGGTCAATTGGAAATTCCAGACCGAGCCGGAGCCGAACATGGCCGGCCGCCAGGTCTATTGGCCGCGCGGCAAGGTGCTCGGCGGATCGAGCTCGATCAACGGCCTGATCGTGATCCGCGGCCAGAAGGAAGATTACGACAGCTGGGGCGAGCAGGGTAATCCCGGCTGGAACTGGTCCGAGGTCTTGCCGTATTTTCTCAAGATCGAAAGCAACTCCGAACTCGGCGATGACCAGTTGCACGGCACGCATGGGCCCTTGGCGGTCAGCAGCATCGGCCGCAAGCACGAATTGATCGAAGCCGTGATCGGCGCCGCGCAAGCCAACGGCGTGCCGCGCACCAACGACTTCAACGGTCGCAGTCAGGAAGGCGCCGGGTATTTCCAGCTCACCACCAAGAATGGCTGGCGGCAGTCGGCGGCGGAGGCGTATCTCAGGCCAGCTGAGAAGCGCGACAATCTCACCGTGCTCACCGACACGCAGGTGGCGCGCGTGCTGTTCGAGGGACGAAAGGCCGTCGGCGTTGTCTGTCGTACCGGCGATCGGACGCGAAACATCAAGGCGCGCTGTGGCGTCATTCTTTCGGCCGGCGCCATCCAGTCGCCGCAGTTGTTGATGCTGTCGGGCATCGGACCGGCCAAACACCTGCAGGCGAACGATATCCCGGTGCTGATCGACCGGCCGCAGGTCGGACAGAATTTGCAGGATCATCTGCAGTTTCGACTGATTTACAGGGCCAACAAGGCGATCACCACCAACGACGCGCTGCGATCGTTGTGGGGCCGCTTCAAACTCGGGTTGGAGTGGCTGTTGTTCCGCAGCGGCGCGCTGGCGATCGGCATCAACCAGGGCGGCATCTTCGCGCGGCTGATGCCGGAGTCGAAAACGCCGGATATCCAGTTTCACGTCGCGACCTTGAGTGCCGATATGGCTGGCGGCAAAGTCCATGATTTTTCGGGCTTCACGCTGTCGGTCTGTCAGTTGCGGCCGGAGAGCCGCGGCCACATCGAACTGGCGTCGTCGGACCCGATGGCGCGGCCTTTGATCCACGCCAATTATCTCGCGACCGAAACGGACCGCGCCTATGCCGTCAAAAGTATTGAGTTCGCCCGCAAGCTCGCGCAGACCAAGCCGCTGTCCGATCTGGTCGAGGCCGAAGCGGTGCCGGGGCCGGCCGTCAAAACAGAAGAAGATATTCTGGAATTCGCGCGCCGTTCCGGCGCCACGATATTCCACCCATCGGGCACCTGCCGCATGGGCACGGATGACGACGCTGTCGTCGATCCGCGCCTGCGTGTGCGCGGCGTATCCGGGCTTTGGGTGGTCGACTGCTCCATCATGCCGACGCTCGTTTCCGGGAACACCAACGTCCCGGCGATGATGATCGCGGAAAAGGCCGCCGACATGATTTTGGAAGACAACGAAAAACAAACGGGGAGTGAACCATGGCAAGCGGGGCAATATCGGATCGCGATCTAAGACGGGTCGTTGCCGCAAGTCTGATCGGCGCGACAATCGAGTGGTACGACTTCTTTCTCTACGGCACGGTCGCCGGCATCGTTTTCAACAAACTGTATTTCCCGGCGGCGGATCCGCTGGTGTCGATCCTGCTGGCCTACACGACCTTCGCGGTCGGTTTCGTCGCGCGGCCGCTCGGCGGCGTGATCTTCGGGCACTTCGGCGACCGTATCGGCCGCAAAAGCATGCTGGTGATGACGCTCATGATCATGGGCGTGGCCACCGTGCTGATCGGCCTGTTGCCGACCTACCAGCAGATCGGCGTGGCCGCGCCCATCTGCCTGCTGTTCCTGCGCATCCTGCAAGGCATCGGCCTCGGCGGTGAGTGGGGCGGTGCGGTGCTGATGACCTACGAGTACGCACCCGAGAATAAGCGGGGCCTGTACGCCAGTCTGCCGCAGATCGGTCTGTCGATCGGTCTGTGTCTGAGCGCTGGCGTCGTCGCCATCGCCTCGAGCCTGCCGGAAGCGGACTTCCTGGCCTGGGGCTGGCGAGTCGGCTTTATCGCCAGCTTCATTCTGGTGGTGGTCGGTCTCTACATCCGGCTGAAGATTCTGGAGACGCCGGAATTCACCAAGCTGAAGGAACAGCGTCAGGAAGTGGCCATCCCGTTCGTGGCCATGATCAAGGAATATCCGCGCAACATCTTGCTCGGCATGGGCGCGCGCTATATCGACGGCGTGTTCTTCAACGTCTTTGCCGTGTTCAGCATCGCCTATCTGGTCAACACGGTACACATCCCGCGCACCACCGCGTTATGGGCGGTATGCTCGTCGGCCTTCGTGATGGTGTTCTTCATCCCGATCTTCGGCGCGTTGTCGGACAAGTGGGGCAGGGGCCGGACTTACGCCATCGGCGCGGTGCTGCTGGCGTTGTGTGCCTATCCGGCCTTCTGGGCTCTGAGCAGCGGCGATCTGACGCTGATCTTTGCCTCGCTGATCCTGCCCTTCGGCATCGTCTACGCGATGTGCTACGGGCCGGAAGCCGCTTTGTTCTGCGACTTGTTCGACCCGCGCGTGCGCTACACGGGGATTTCCTTCGTCTATCAGTTCTCGGGGATCTTCGCGTCCGGCATCACGCCGATCATCGCCACCTACCTGATCGCCGCCAACGGCAATCAGCCCTGGTATCTCTGCGCTTATGTCGTGTTCGCCGCGCTGGTCAGTGCGGTCTGCGCGATATCGATCAAGGGCAGGGCGACGATGCCGCGTTAGGCGGCATCCAAACTCGAAACGTGAAGGAGGCGGCTATTCAGCCGCCTCCTTTTTTTCTGCGGCTTTCGCTTCGTCCCAGAGTGCGTCCATCTCGGCCAGCGTCGCGTCCTGCGGCTTTTTCCCACGCGCCGACAAGGCGGCTTCGATGGAGGCAAAGCGGCGTTCGAATTTCTTGTTGGTCGCCCGCAGAATACTTTCCGGGTCGGCATCGAGATGACGGGCCAAGTTGACCACTGCGAACAGCAGATCGCCGACCTCGGCCGCTGTCTTGGTCTTGTCGCCAGCGTCCAACTCGGCCTCGATCTCGTCGGCTTCTTCGCGGATTTTGGCGAGCACGGCGCGCGGGTCGTTCCAGTCGAAGCCGACCCGGCCGGCCTTGTCCTGAAGCTTCAGAGCTCGCGTCAGAGCCGGCAAACCGACCGGGACCCCGGCTAGCGCACCCGTGGGCTCAGTCTTGCCACGGCTGGCGCGCTCGGCGCGTTCCTCGGCCTTGATCTTCTCCCAGAAGCCCTGGGCGGCTTCTGTCGTGTTGCCGTTCTCGTCGGCAAAGACGTGGGGATGGCGGCGGATCATTTTGGTGGTGACCGCCTCGACGACGTCGCCGAAGCTGAAGGCGCCTTGCTCTTCGGCGAGCCGTGCGTGGTAGACCGACTGCAGCAGCAGGTCGCCCAGTTCGTCGCGCAGGTCGTGCAGGTCGCCACGGGCGATCGCGTCGGCGACCTCGTAGGCTTCCTCGATCGTGAACGGTGCGATGGTCTCGAAGTTCTGCTCCAGATCCCAGGGGCAGCCTGTGACGGGCGTGCGCAGCGCCGCCATGATCTCGATCAGACGGGCGATGTCGCGGGATGGTTTCACGGGCGGACTCGGCTGTTAAAGATTCGGACTGTCGGAATACACCGTAGCAAAGCGCGCCGGGATCGTCTTTGGTCTTTAGTCCGTCAAGCTTGCCACCGCGCTGAAAACCGATCTAGACCGTTGCGACGCCATCACACAAATCGGCTGCCAGGAATTGGGATAAATTATGAAACTTGGGCTTGAGGGAAAAGTCGCGATCGTTACAGGCGCCAGCCGCGGCATCGGATACGCCTGCGCGGCGGAGTTTCTCGTTGAGGGCGCCAAGGTTGTCCTGGTCAGCCAGGACGCGGCGCGCAATGCAGCGGCGGCCAAGTCCCTGGCCGCGACTGCCGGAGATCGCGTGCTAGGTGTCGCCGCGGACTTGCAGAACCGCGCCGCGATGGACGACGTGGTCGCGCGCACGCTGAAAACCTATGGCCGTATCGATATTTTGGTGAATTGTGGCGCGGCCGTCATCGACGACGATTTTTTCAATTTGTCGGACGAGGATTTTGAAAAGCTGTTCGAAAACAAGCTCAACGGCACCGCGGGTCTGATCCGCCGTGCGGTGCCGAGCATGCGCGAGCGCAAGTGGGGGCGCATCATCAACTTCTCCGGCGGCGCCGCGCGTACGCCGCGCTCGGCGCGTATCGGCGTCGGACTCAACAATGCCGCGGTTCTGACCCTGACAAAGGCGATGGCGACCGAGCTCGCCAAGGACAACATCCTCGTCAACGCCATCCTGCCGCAGGGCATTGCTTCGGAGCGACTGGCGCAAGCCATGACCACGGCGACGTCGGATGCGCCTCCGCGCAAGGTCACCAACCCGTTGGGACGGGCCGGGACTTCCGAGGAAGTGAGCGGGCTTGTGGCGTTTCTGGCATCCGACCGCGCCAGCTTCATCACCGGCGCGGCCTTCACGGTTGATGGCGGTGCTTACCCGTCGATCTAGCGCACAAGCGAAGCGTCAACGAGCAGCGAAATCGACGCGTTTCTTGTGGCCCGCCGGAATTTTCCCGTTGAGCGCGTCGCGCATCCAGTCGGCGACGTGCACATAGAAGTCGGGCAAACGGCTGCCGAAGGTGTGGGTCTCGTCCTCGTAAACCCATAATTCCTTCGGGCCGCCGAGCATGTCGAAAAACTTTACGCCATCTTCAAGCGGGCAGAGTTCGTCGAACTCGCCCATCGCTAGCAATGTTGGACATTTGATCTGGCCGGCGATCGGCGCCAGCGTCATCTGCTCGGCCATTTTGTCGAACTCGTCCTCGTCGTGGATGTTCGACATGTACATGTAGTTGGTGCGGTAGGCGGGCTTCGAGTGCTTGAAGATCGTGTCCTTCTGCAGGAACACGCCCATGGCGCCGACGCAGGCCTTGACGCGGGAATCGAACGCGGCGACGCGCGGGCCCCAGTAGCTGCCCATGCTCCAGCCATAGACGCCGAGTTTGGTGGTGTCGAGCTGCGGGATCTTCTCCATGAAATCGATTGCCGCTTTGCCGGCACGCTCGAAGTTGTCGAGCGTGACCCAGGTCTCGCGCGTGTTGCTTTCGCCCTGGCCGGGGCCATCGATGGTCAGCGTCGCCATGCCGCGGCGGCGGAAGTGATTGTGGTAGGGGCTCGGCATGTACTCCTTGATCGTGTCCATGCCCGGAATGACGAGCACGCAGGGCGCCTTTTCGACGCCGGGCACCAGTTGCAAAATGCCGGGAATGGTCTTGCCGTTCTCGAACGGGATCTCGACGCGCTTGACGGTCACTTCGTCGAACAGCTCGGTGAAGCGCGTGTAGCAATGCACCAGGCGCTTATAGAGTTCGAGCTTGCGCGGTGTATTTGAGTGAAGTACGCCGCAGGGCGGGCCGTAATAAAGCGCGGCGCGGTAATAGAATTCCGCGGCGCTCTCGCGATGGCCCTTGGCCTCGGCTTCTTCGGCGAGCTTTTGCTCCTGCTCTGCGGTCTTGACCCACTGCTTGACGACGGCGGCCGGCAGCTTGATGCGTTCGGTGGTGCGGCGCACGTCGGCGGGCCGGAAGCCCCACTCGACGAACATTACCGAGCGGAAACCGAAAACGTCGAGGACTTTGTAGAACTCCTCGTTGACCCATTTTTGCGCGCGGCGGCTGCGATCGTCGTTCAAAACTGTCTCCTATTTCCAGACAAGAGCGCGCCGGCCTTTCGGCCGGCGCAATTTGAGTGAGTGGCGGAGTTACTGGCCCTTGAGGCCCTTGGCTTCGATGAAAGCGCCCCAGTTCTTGATGTCCTTGGCGAGGCGCGCCTGCAGCACCGGCGCGTCGCCGTACTCCGCGGTGATGTCGAGACCCTTCAGCCGCTCGCTGAGCGCGGGATCGGCCAGCGCTTGCTGGATCGACTTTTGCAGCTTCGCGATCACGTCGGCCGGCAGCCCCTTGGGCCCAAACACCGAGAACCAGAAGCGCAGGTCGACGTCGGCGTGCTGGATGCCCTGTTCGTTCAGCGTCGCCACGGTCGGCAGCGCGGGCGAGCGCTGCTTGCTGGTGACGGCGAGACACTTGATCTGCTTGGTCTCCATCAACGGCTTCGCCACCTGGCTGGAGGCGACGTTGATGTCGACGTGACCCGCGATCAGATCGGCCATGGCCGGGCCGCCGCCGCGATAGGGCACGTCAAGAATGTCGAGCTTGGTCGCGTCACGAACCACCTCGAACACAAGTTGCGACACCGACGTCACGCCGGCCGATGCATTGGTCAGCTTCTTGGCGCCGGGCGCGTGCGACAGATCGACCAGTTCCTTCATGTTGTTGGCCGGAACCGAATTGCTGACGCAAACTGCCAGCGGCGAGCTGGCGACAAACGCCACGGGCTCCAACTCGGCGGCCGGGTCGAACGTCGGTTTGATCTCCTTGAAGCCCGGCCGCATGACGATGGCGTTTTCCGACATCAACAGCGTGTAGCCGTCGGGCGTGGCGGAGGCGACGGTGCGCCATCCGATATAGCCGCTGGCGCCGGCGACATTTTCGACAAAGACCGTCTGGCCGAGGACCTGCGAAAACGGGCCGGCGAATATGCGGGTGAAGGTGTCGGTAGCGCCGCCGGCGCCGAAGCCAACCACCATCCTGATCGGGCGGGTCGGAAAGTCCGAGGCGGCCTGCACCGTCGACAGGGCCGGGATACTCAGCGTGACGCAAGCACACAAAACCGAAGCCAGGCGGCGCATCTGCTCCTCCAAATTTTATCCGGCGTCTTTTTATTGGAAGTCAGGCTACAGCAATGGCGCGCACGCACAACTAGATTTGGCGATGACAAAGGCTATCTGGCTATACTGAAGGCAAGCTTTTCCTTAGGTGAAAGTTGCGGCGCGTGTCTCAGACAACCGTGCCGCGCCGCGGCCGCTTCTCAAATCGCGCCGCCGTCGAACGGATGAAGTGATCGACCACCGGGCTGAGTGTTCGATTTTTCAACGTCACGATTGCGACCGCGTAGGGCGTCTTCGGCAGTTCGATGCGCAATTCTTTCAGGTTGAAACGCTCCCGGTGCAGCGCCAGCACGGATGCCGGTAGCGCGCTGACGAACCTTCCCGTCGCCAGCAGATGCAGGCGCAAGTGAATTGAAGACGTCTTCAGCGCGATGCGGGGAGGCGGCAATCCGCGCGACGCAAAGGCCTCCGGCAGCACGTCTTCGCCCCAGCCGTAGGGCAGGACGATCCAGGGTGTGTCCTTGAGGTCGGTCAGATCGATCTGCCGGAGCTTTGCCAAAGGGCTGTTCGAGCCGACCACGACACTCAGCCGGTCCTCGAACAGCGTCGTGATGGTGAAGTCGTTGGAAGCGGCCAGGCTCTTGAGGCCGGGTCCGTCGCGCGCCAGGACGAGATCGATACTGCGGTCGCGCAGCTTGGCCGCGGCGGCATCGCCGGCGAAGGTTTCGACTTCGAGCAGCACACCCGGCCATCGGTTGGAGAAGATATCGATCGCGGTTGGCAGCACCGAGGCGGCGAGCGTCTCCGGGCAGCCGATGCGGATCTCGCCGCTGCCTTCGCTCTTGAGGTAGTCGATCTCCTGAATGCCGAGGCGCAGCTCGTCGAAAGCGGCCTTGCCGCGTTTGATCAGCGCCTGACCGTAGATCGTCGCCTCGACGCCGCGGCGGCTGCGGTCGAACAGCCGCACGCCCAGTTCTTGTTCGACGTCCGCGATCATCTGCGAGACGGCGGATTGCGTCACCCGCAGGCTCTCGGCCGCCTTGGCCATGCTGCCGCACTCGGCCACGGCGAAGACGACGTGCAGGTCGCGCAGCCGCAATCTGCGGCCGATCTTGCGTTCCCAGTCCTGCTCTTTGGTCATCGCAGACTTGGCCATTAGCAATTCCTTATGCCATCATCATTTTTTCCTACCTATCGCTAATACATCAAAGCGGCTAGCTCAATGCCCGGACCCGCGCGAGGCGTCACACAAGAGCGCCCAAGAAACGTCAGTTGCGGGTGCCGCACAGTTCAGGTCGGAGGATTCACGATGCGTTGGCTTCTTGCTCCGTTGGTGTTGCTGCTCGCTGTCGCATCCGCGCCGGCGCAGGAGGCCTATCCGAGCCGGCCGGTCCGGGTGATCGTCGGGCTTGCTGCCGGTTCGTCCACCGACGTCACCGCGCGCATCATCGGGCAGAAGATGGGGCAGGCGCTCGGGCAGTCGTTTATCGTCGAGAACCGGCCAGGCGCCGGCGGCAATATCGCCACCGGCTTTGTCGCTCACAACCCGCCGGACGGTTACACGCTGTTGTTCGGTTCCGCCTCGGTCACGGTGAACGCGACGCTGATGCCGAATGCCGGGTTTGACCTTGTGAAGGATCTCACGCCGATCGTGCTGCTGGCCGGCGTGCCGAATATTCTCGTCGTGCATCCTTCGCTCGGCGTGAAAACGGTCGACGACCTGATCGCCAAGGCGAAGAGCAAGCCGGGCGAGATCGCCTATGCCTCGTCGGGTATCGGTACTTCGCCGCATCTGTCGGCGGAGCTGTTCAGCATGATGGCTAGCGTGAAACTGGTGCACGTGCCTTACAAGGGCAGTTCGCAGGCCATGACCGATCTCATGGCCGGCCAGACCGCGATGATGTTCGTGCCCGCGCCGACCGCGGTGTCGCAGTTGAAGTCGGGCAACCTCATCGCGCTGGCCTCGACGCAGCTCAAGCGCACCAGCACCGCGCCCGATCTGCCGACCATGGACGAGGCGGGGTTGAAAGGTTTCGACACCGGCGTGTGGTTCGGTCTGTTCGCGCCGGCGGGGACGCCGAAAGAGATCGTCGACAAGTTGGCGCAGGCCGGCAATGCGGCGATCGCGGCCGAGGACGTGCGCGCCGCCTTCGCGCCGCAGGGCATCGACACCATTGGCGGGACGCCGGAGCAGTTTTCGGCTTACGTGAAATCCGAAATCGCCAAGTGGGCGAAAGTCATCGAGACGGCGGGCGTCAAGCCGCAATAAATTTCAGCCGCAGTATCGCGGGAAGTAGAAGGAACGAGACATGGCACAAGCGCATGGCATGAGGCAGGTGGGTTACATCGACGTTGCCGGCGGCGGCCAGGTCATCGTGCGCAACGGCTTTGCCTTTGTCGGCCACATGCGCGCGCCGAACGGCACCACGATCATCGACGTGCGCGACCCGAAGAATCCCATCGTCGTCGCCGAGCTGAAAATGCCGCCCGGCACGCATTCGCACAAGATCCGGATGTCGGGCGACACCATGGTCATCAACCAGGAATTCAACTTCAACGATCCCAACCCGCCGCCGGCCGGCTGGATCGGCGGCGCCGCCATCTACGACGTGTCCAATCCGCACAAGCCGCATCTGCTGAGCCGCTGGGAAACTGGCGGGCAGGGCGTGCATCGCTTCGATCTCGACGCGCGCTACGCCTATTTCTCGTCGACTGCGGACGGCTATCTCGCGCACATCGTCATCATCGTCGATCTCAAGGACCCGACCAAACCGACCGAAGTCGGCCGCTGGTGGATGCCGGGGCAGTGGACCGCCGGCGGGGAGAAGCCGACCTGGGAAAAGACCGCGCACCGCTGCCATCATCCGCTGCGGCGCGGCAACCGGCTCTATACGAGCTACTGGCAGGCGGGTTTCGTCATTCTTGACGTCGAGGACATCAGCAAGCCGAAGAAGGTCTCCGGGCTCGACTGGTCGCCGCCTTACCACTGTCCGACCCACACGACCTTGCCGCTGCCGTTCGACATCCGCGGCCGCAAATATATGGTGGTCGCCGACGAGGACGTGGCTCGTCCGCCGGAAGGCACGCCGGCGTTCCTCTGGATGGTCGACATCACCGACGAGCGCAATCCGGTGCCGGTCGGCAGCTACCAGGTCGAGGGTCTGGAGGACGGGCCGCAGCCCTTGATGACCGGCTGCCACCAGCCGTGCGAGATCGTCACCGGCACTGAAATTCCCACGGCGTGGTTTGCGCAGGGCCTGCGCGTCATCGACGTGTCCAATCCGCATTCGCTGAAAGAGGTCGCGTACTTCATTCCTGACGTGCCGGCTGGGGCGACCCGCCCATCGAGCAACGACGTCACCATCGACGAGCGCGGTCTGCTGTATCTCACTGATCGCATCCGCGGCCTGACCATCATCGAGCGGCTGTAGGGAAAGCCGGCCTCGGGCCGGAAGGCGCTGGCGTGGCGCTGTCGCGCGCCGGTCCGAGCCCATGTCCGTGATTCGCATAAGACATATTATGGAATATATTAGGGCGACGTTTCACTTTACGTACCCAGCCTGAAAATGCTTATAATGGAGGCGCGCAATGAGCGCTGAACTCTATTTTAGGCTCGGTCCGATGATCCGAATTTCGCTGCCGTTCATATTTCGGCTGGCTGACCAGATGGAAGGTATTACCAGCCTTCCCTTCTGACCTTATCCAAAAGGTTCCCGAAGCAAGCTTCGATGCAAAGGAAGCCGGGAAATGCCTCGCCTATGAGGTGCCGACAGCCTGCGGCTTCCACGCATTTCGTGTCACCGAAAGCGTCTTGCGGCGCTACTACGCAAACGTAACGGGAGGCGCAGCCGCACCCAAGGTGAGAACTTTGGGCGTATACGTCCACGCTCTGCGAACGGCCAAAAAGGGCGATGAAAAGATTTTGGCGGCCCTGAAACAAATGACGGATTTACACCGCAATCCGCTTATCTGAGCTGGTCCCGGTTGTCTGAACAGATTCTCCGCGTCGATAAGTGGAGCCTCTGCCGGGGTTAGGCTGCCATGCGGATTGGCAGCAGGTTGAAGTAGGCTTGATCTGGT
>CAISIV010000054.1 GCA_903885555.1 uncultured Hyphomicrobiales bacterium | reverse complement strand
TGACGCCGTGGAGCTATTCGACGTATCGTGGCAGCTAAGACTTCAAAAGCTAAGAACAGGGACGGAAAATGATCGACCTCTACACCTGGACGACTCCAAACGGCCGCAAGGCTTCTATCATGCTGGAGGAGATTGGCCTCCCCTACACGGTGCATTCCATCGACATCGGCAAGGACGAGCAGTTCGCGCCGGCGTTCCTCAAGATCAGTCCCAACAACCGCATCCCGGCGATTGTCGACGGCGACACCGGCATCTCGGTATTCGAGTCCGGCGCGCTGATGATCTATCTCGCCGACAAGACCGGCAAGCTGCTGCCCAAGGAAGGCGCGGCGCGCTATCAGGTCATCGAATGGCTGATGTGGCAGATGGGCGGCGTCGGCCCCATGTTCGGCCAGGCGCACCACTTCCTCAAATACAACAAGGGCAAGGCGCCTTACGCCGAGGAGCGCTACCTCAAGGAAGCCGCGCGCCTGTACAAGGTGCTCAACACCCAGCTCGGCCTGCACGAATATGTCGCCGGCGAATATTCCATCGCCGACATCGCGATCTGGCCGTGGATCTCGCGCTTCGAGTGGCAGACCATCAATCTCAATGACTACCCGAACGTGAAGCGCTGGTATCTCGAGATCGCCAAGCGCCCGGCCGTGCAGCGCGGCTACAAGGTGCCCAAGGACATGGGCCCGATCCCGATGCCGGCGTGAGCCGGCCAAGATGATGCCGGCGTAAGCCCTACGCACGAATACAAACGCCGCGCAAAAAAATGCGCGGCGTTTTTTATTGGATATGACTACGCTGCGTTCGCAGGCCTTACACGCCGCACAATATCAGCGCCGTGCTTCTGCTCTACCACCGCGATATCGTACTGACTTTGAAGGTCGAGCCAGAACCGCGCGCTATTACCGAAGTAGCGGCCAAACCGCACCGCGGTGTCGGCGGTGATCGCACGCCGACCATTGATGATGTCGGTGACGCGACCGGAAGGCACACCGATATCGAGCGACAGCCGGTTGGCACTGAGCTTGCGCGCTACCAATTCTCGCTTCAGCAAACGGCCGGGATGCGCAACGGGTGGCATGTTCTAACCTTTATGGTAGTCAACGATTTCGACTTCGTAAGCATCGCCTTTGCGAAACTCGAAACAAATCCGCCACCGCTCGTTGGCCTTCATCGCCCACTGTCCTTTACGGTCGCCTTTGAGCTTGTGCAGGCCGACGCTCTTGAGCGGGCTCAAATCGTGCAGCCATTTGGCGGCGTTAAGTGCCAACAACAAATCGATGGCGGCTTCGAAATCAAGGCCGCGAAACTGGTTTGGCCGTTCGCCCTCCCAGACCTTACGGGTCACGGAATTGCGCCACGACCTGATCATGGCACAAACGTACTACGTTTAACGGTGAATTTCAAGGCTCTACTTCCCCGCCGCGCCCGGAATATTGATGTTCTGCTCTTTGACCAGCGCCGCCCATTTCGCCACGTCGGCATTGATATAGCGACCGAACTCCTCCGGCGTCTGCGGTTCTGGTTCGGCCCCCAATTTGGCCATGTGCTCGATGACATCCGGCATCGCCATGATCGCGACCACCGCCTTGTTGAGCTTGTCGACGATGTCCTTCGGCGTGTTCGCCGGCACCAGCAGGCCGAACCAGCCGACCGACTCGTATCCCGGCAGACCGTTCTCCGACACGGTCGGCACGGTCGGCGAAAACTTCGAACGCTTCGACCCGGTCGTTGCAATCGCCTTCAGTTTGCCTGCCTCGATGAACGACTGCACCGTGGTCGAGGGCGAGAACATCATGTCGATGCGGCCGCCGAGCAGATCAGTCACCGCAGGTCCCGTGCCTTTGTACGGCACGTGCAGCATCTCGACCTTGGCTTCCTTCTCGAACAGCGCGCCGGACAGATGCGACGCCGCGCCGATGCCGGACGAGCCGAACGACAGCGCTTTCGGTTTGGCCTTGGCGAGTTTGATCAACTCGGCGACGCTGTTGGCCTCAAGCTGCGGGTTCGCCACCAGCAGATAAGGCGGCGCGGCCACCACCGTGATCGGCGCGAAGAATTTGTTGACGTCGAACGGCCCTTCCGGCGCCAGCGCCGCGGAAGCCGCCATCAGCGCGCCGGTCGAGGCCATCAGCAGCGTGTAGCCATCCGGATCGGCCTTGGCGACGGCGCGCGTGCCGATGCCGCCCGATGCGCCGGGCTGGTTCTCGACCACGACCGGCTGGCCCCACTGCTCGGCCAGCTTCTGTCCGATGATACGCCCCAGCACGTCGGTACCGCCGCCGGGCGCGAAGGGCACCACCATCTTGATGGCGCGGTTCGGATAGTCGGCGGCGAAGGCCGGCGCAGCGGCAACGCAAAGCAACAGCAAGCAGAGGCGTTTGAGCATATCCCGGCGTCTCCCGTTTTTATTATGACGTTTTGCGGCGATGCTAACGGCGCCGTGTTTGCACGGCAACCGGGCGAGCGCCTAACCTCGGCCTTGCGATTCGCACATCACCGAACCATCGACCGAGCCCTTGAACAGAACTTCGGCCACACCCCAAGCGGCTTCGAGCGCATCCGCCGTCACCGACACGTTGCGGCGCGCGACCGCGCACCATCAGCGCGGCCAACTCGACGATGCCGAAGCGCTGTACCGGCAGGCGCTTGCCCGCCAGCCGAAGAATTTCGACGCGCTGCATCTGCTCGGTGTGCTGATGCACCAGCGCGGCAAGTCGAGCGAAGCGCTGGATCTGATCGGCAAGGCGCTCAAGGCCAATGCACAGTCGGCCGCAGCGCTGTCGAATCGGGCCATCGTGCTGGCGGCACTCGGCAAGACCAACGAGGCGCTGGCGAGCTACGACCAGGCTATCGTGCTCAAGCCGGACTATGCCGAAGCGTTCAACAGCCGCGGCAATCTGCTGGTGAAACTCGGCCGCTTCGCGGACGCCGTGGCCAATTACGAGCAGGCGCTGACCGCCAATCCCAAGTACATCGACGCGATCATCAACCTCGCCACCGCATTACGTCTGCTTGGCCGCAATAACGATGCGGCCGCCGCCTACATGAGCGCGCTGGCGATCGACGCCAATCGCGCCGAGGTCTGGAACGCTCTCGGCAATACCTTCGACCTTATGCAACGTCACAAGGACGCGCTTACGGCATTCGATCGCGCGCTGGCGCACAATCCGCGCTCGGCCGAATTTCTCAGCAACCGCGGCAATGCGCTGTGGCAATTGCAGCGTCCCGGCGAGGCACTCACGAGCTTCGATGCGGCTTTGGCCTTGCAGCCGGATGCCGCCGGAATTCACAACAATCGCGGCAACGCGTTGCTCGATCTCAACCGCCCGGCCGATGCGCTGGAGAGTTTCGACCGCGCGCTGGCGCTCAAGCCCGACTATGCCGAGGCCATGGTCAATCGCGCCAACGCGTTGCGCGATCTCAACAGCTCGCAGGACGTCATTGCGACGTGCGACGCGGCGCTGGCGATCAATCCGGACCTCGCCGAAGCCCACTGGAACAAAGGCCTCGAACAATTATTGCTCGGCGACTTTGAACATGGCTGGGCCGAGTACGAATGGCGGTGGAAACGCGCCGGCAACGCGCCGCGCGACTTCGGCGTGCCGCAGTGGCACGGCGAAGATGTGAGCGGCAAGACCGTTCTTCTGCATGCCGAACAAGGTTTCGGCGACACCATCCAGTTCGTGCGTTACGTGCCAATGGTCACCTCGCGCGGCGCAAAGATCGTCCTCGAAGTGCCGGACAGTCTGATGCCGCTGATCGGCGCGATGGAAGGCGTTGTCGCGACGATCGCCCGCGGCCAGCCGCATCCGCCCGTCGACCTGCATTGCCCGTTGATGAGCCTGCCGCTCGCCTTCGGCACCACGCTCGAGACGATCCCCGGGTCGGGACGCTATCTGCGCGCACCGATCAATCGCGTCGACGCCTGGCGCATGCGACTGCCCGCCTCAAACCAATTGCGCGTCGGCCTGGTGTGGTCTGGCAAGCCGTCGCATCGCAACGATCACAACCGCAGCATCGCCTTCGAACGCCTCGCGCCGTTGCTCAAGCAAAGCGATGTCGAGTTCGTCAGCCTGCAGCGCGACATGCGCGACACGGACAGACCGGCCCTCGAAAAATCCGTGCTGCTGCGGCCCGACCTCGATACCGCCGACTTTGCCGATACCGCGGCGATCATCGACACGCTGGATCTGGTGATCGCGGTCGATACCGCCGTCGCCCACCTGACCGGCGCCATGGGCAAGCCGCTGTGGCTGCTGCTGCCCTTCAGCCCCGACTGGCGCTGGATGCTCGAACGCAACGACAGTCCGTGGTATCCGACGGCAAGGCTTTTCCGCCAGCCGCGCATCGGCGACTGGGACAGCGTCATCGAAGCCTTACGCGAGGCCCTTGCCTCCCAGGCCGCGACGCGCCACACCCGCGGCGATATCGCCTACCTCTGACCACGCCCATCTTTCGCCCGATTGGGCTAGCATGCGGGAACCATGAGCCGACGAAACAAAAAATCTGTACCGAAGCCCAAAAAGGCCGATCCGCGCCCGCAGCCGCGCCTGTATCTCGTCACCCCGCCGGTCGAGGACGCCGCGGCGTTTGCGCCGCTGCTGGCGGACGCGCTCGAGGCCGGTGACGTCGCCGCGGTACTGCTGCGGCTCGCGCCGGGCGACGAGCGCTCGCTGATCAATCGCGCCAAGGCGCTGAGCGGCGTCGTGCAGGATCGCAATGTTGCGTTGCTGCTCGACGGCCATCTCGATCTGGTGGCGCGTGCCGGCGCCGATGGCGCGCATCTCAATGGCATTGCCGAATTCACCGAAGGGCTTCCAAGTTTGCGGCCGGACCGCATTGCCGGCGCCGGCCATCTGGAAACGCGTCACGACGCCATGACCGTCGCCGAACTCGGCGGCGACTACGTGATGTTCGGCGAACCGGATGAGACCGGCGAACGCCCGGCGTTCGACGCCATCGAGGATCGCGTCTCCTGGTGGGCGGAAGTGTTCGAAGCGCCGGTCGTCGGATATGCCGCGAGCGCGGACGAGGTCGAGCCGCTGGCCAAAGCCGGCGCCGATTTCATCGCGCTCGGCGACTGGATCTGGCGCGATTCCGCAACCGTTGCCGCGACGGTTGCACAAGCCGCGCGCCACATGCACGTGCCGGAGACCGCGGCATGACGATCGCGCGGCGTATCGCGTTCGGTGCGTTGCTCGCAGCCCTGCTCGCGGCGCCCGCCGTTGCGCAGACCAAACCGCCGCAACCGGCGCCGAATGCCTCTCCTGTCGCCGACCCCAATGCCGACATCATGTTCGGCGCGTTCCAGCGCGGCAATTATCTGACGGCGTTCAACGAAGCCACCAGGCGCGCGCAGCAGAACGATCCCAAAGCGCTGACGATGCTCGGCGAACTCTATGCGCAAGGACTCGGCGTCGGCCGCGACGATGGCAAGGCGGCGCAGTGGTACAAGATGGCGGCGGCGCAAAATGATCGCGACGCCATGTTTGCACTGGCGATGTTCAACTTCGAAGGCCGCGCCGGCCAGCGCGACCGCGCCGAAGGCGCCCGCCTGCTCGATAACGCCGCCAAACTCGGTCACGCGGTCGCTGCTTACGATCTTGGTTTGCTGTATCTGCAGGGCCAGCAAGTCCCGCAGGACTTCAAACGCGCCGCCGAGCTTTTCCTGCAGGCGTCCGAAGCCGGCAATGCGGAAGCGCAATACGCACTCGCCACCATGTACAAGGAAGGCCGCGGCGTCCCGCAGGACAAAAGCAAGGCGATGCGGTTGATGGGCTTTGCCTCGGTCGCCGGCAATCTCGATTCAATGGTCGAATACGCCATCGCGCAATTCAACGGCGACGGCGTCGCCAAGGATGAGGCCGCGGCAGCGCGCCTGTTCTTGATCGCGGCCCGGCGCGGCAATCCGGTGGCGCAGAACCGGCTGTCGCGAATCCTGATGGCCGGGCGCGGTATGGCCGCCGATCCGGCCGAAGCCGTCAAATGGCACCTGATCGCCAAGGCCGGCGGCGCCAGCGATCCGGACCTTGACCTTTACGCCAACAACCAGCCGGCCAGCGTGCAAACCACCGCCAAGACCGCCGCCAACAAGTGGCTGTCCGGCCAGGCGGCGCTTCAGCAATAAAGCCGAACTTGACGTAAAGCCCCGGCGCGGGCAGACCCCCTCATCAACGTCAGGCCCGCCAACAGCCAATGCATCATTCAGCCCTTCTCAACGTCATGATCGCCGCCGCCCGCAAAGCGGCGCGCGCGCTAAAGCGCGACTTCGGCGAACTCGAGAAGCTTCAGGTCTCGCTCAAGGGCCCGGCCAATTTCGTCTCCGCCGCCGACAAGCGCGCCGAGGAAACGCTCTACGCCGAACTGTCCAAGGCCCGCCCCGGCTACTGCTTCCTCGGCGAGGAAGGCGGCCAGCGCGACGGCGCCGACAAGTCGCATACCTGGATCGTGGATCCGCTCGACGGCACCACCAACTTCCTGCACGGCATTCCGCAATTCGCCATTTCGATCGCGCTCGCGCGCGAAGGCGCAATCGTCGCCGGCCTCGTCTACAATCCGGCGAGCGAAGAACTGTTTCTCGCCGAAAAAGGCAAAGGCGCCTTCCTCAACGACCAGCGCATCCGCGTCGCCGCCCGCAAGCGGCTGGCGGATTCGGTGATCGCCTGCGGCCTGCCGCATATCGGTCGCGGCGACCTGGCGCTGGCGAAAAAAGAACTCGGCGCCATGCAGGAACAAGTCGCGGGCCTGCGGCGCTTCGGCGCGGCGGCGCTCGATCTGGCCTGGGTCGCGGCCGGACGCCTCGACGGCTACTGGGAGCGCGACCTCAAGCCCTGGGACATGGCGGCGGGCCTCTGCCTGATCCGCGAAGCCGGCGGCTATGTTTCCGACGTGACCGGCGGCGATGACATTTTTGCGACCGGACATGTCGTGGCCGGCAACGAGACGATCCAGAAAGAGCTGCTGCGCGTGCTCAAGGACGCCAGCAAGGCCTGATCGGCCACCGCAATTTGAACTCAATCCGCCGCTTAAGACGGGTGTTCCGGCACAACTATTTTAGCTTGGTCGCGGTCTGTGCCATATTGCGGGACGCGTCGCGCTTTGCGCGTTAACTTTTAAAACACAGCGCATCGGCAACATCGGCTCAAAGCGAATCCATGGCCACAGAACTCGACCCCCTCAAACTGTCGTCGCCCCGCATCTTCCTGTTCCGGATGATGGTGTTCGTCGTCCTCGGCGGGCTGGTCGCCTTCGTGCTCTACAAGCAGATCCACACGGCGTTCATGGCCAATCCCGGCCTCAACGGCCTGATCGTCGGCGTGCTGCTGCTCGGCATCGTGCTGGCGATGCGCCAGGTGGTGCGGCTCTATCCGGAAATCGCCTGGGTCAATAATTTCCGCCTCGCCGATCCCGGCCTCGCGGTCGACCGCCCGCCTGTGCTCTTGGCGCCGATGGCGGCGATCCTCGGCAGCCGCGTCGGCCGCATGGCGATGTCGTCGCAATTGATGCGCGGCATTCTCGACTCGATCGCGACGCGCCTCGACGAATCGCGCGACCTGTCGCGCTACATGACCGGCCTGCTCGTCTTCCTCGGCCTGCTCGGCACCTTCTGGGGCTTGATCGAAACCGTGAGTTCGGTCGGCAACGTCATCCAGGGCCTCAAAGCCGGCGGCGACGCCGGCAACATGTTCGACTCGCTGCGCGAGGGCCTCGCCGCCCCGCTCGCCGGCATGGGCATCTCGTTCTCGTCCTCGCTGTTCGGTCTCGCCGGTTCGCTGGTGCTCGGCTTCCTCGATCTGCAATCGAGCCAGGCGCAGAACCGCTTCTACACCGAACTGGAAGACTGGCTGTCGACCACCGTCTACGACCACGGCACCGAACCCTCCGGGGTATCGACCGTCGGCGTCACCGGCGAAGTGCGCTCGGCCATCGATCAGTTGCGTCTGGCCGTCGATGCGGCCGGTTCCGGCAAGGCGGCGAATGCGGCGATGGCCAATCTCGCCGAGGCCATTCAGGGCCTCGTTCATCACATGCGCACCGAGCAGCAGATGATCCGCGACTGGGTCGACGGCCAGGCCGATCAGCAGCGCGAGATCAAGCGGCTGCTGGAAATCATGGTCCGCGAAAAAGCAGGACGGTAACTTCTAATGGCGCTTGCACGTAGCCGCCGCGGCGGCGAAGGAATGAATTACTGGCCGGGCTTCGTCGACGCTCTGTCGACGCTGATCCTGTCGATCATTTTCATTCTGACCGTGTTCGTGGTGGTGCAATTCTATCTGCAGCAGGAAGTCGCCGGCAAGGACACCGCGCTTAACCGCCTCAACTTACAGATCGCCGAACTCACCGAACTGCTGTCGATGGAGAAGTCCGGCAAGTCGAGCATGGAGGACCAGCTCGCGCAGTTGCGCGCCTCGCTCGCCAATGCCGAAAGCGACCGCGACAAATTCAAAGGCATTGCCGAGGGCGCCGGCGCCGGACTGTCGGCGGCGCAGGGCCAGGCCAGCGAACTGGCGACGTCGCTCGAAGGCGAAAAGAAAATCTCCGCGCGCGCGCTGGCGCAGGTCGAGGTGCTCAACCAGCAGATCGCGGCGCTGCGGCGTCAGCTTGCCGCCATCGAAGCCTCGCTCGCCGCCACCGAGCAGAAGGACAAGGAAAGCCAGGCCCGCATCGCCGATCTCGGCTCGCGGCTTAATCTCGCGCTCGCGGCGCGCTTGCAGGAACTGACCAAGTATCGCTCGGACTTCTTCGGCCGCCTGCGCGAAATTCTCGGCAACCGCCCCGACATCCGCATCGTTGGCGACCGCTTCGTGCTGCAATCGGAATTGCTGTTCGACGTCGGCAAGGCCGAGTTGAAACCCGACGCGCGCGCAGAAATCGACAAGATCGCCACCGCGATTCTCGAACTGAGTGCGAAAATACCGGCCGACATCGCCTGGGTGCTGCGCGTCGACGGACATACCGACGTACGCCCTATCGCTGGACCCATCTTCAAGTCGAACTGGGACCTGTCGGCGGCGCGCTCCATCGCCGTGGTGCAGTATCTCGCCAGCAAGGGCATTCCGCCGCAGCGGCTCGTCGCCGCCGGCTTTGGCGAATTCCAGCCGATCGATCCCGAGAAGACGGATGACGCCTACAAGCGCAACCGCCGCATCGAGTTCAAGCTGACGGAACGCTGATGGCCGTTTACGTCGACGAGGCGATCTGGAGCTGGCAAGGCCGCAAATGGTGCCACCTGCTCGCCGACGACGTCGATGAACTGCATCGCTTCGCGCAAGCGGTCGGCCTGCACCGCATTTCCTATCAAGGCCCGCCCAAGACCGGCAATCCGCATTACGACATCACCGGCTTCGAACGCAGCCGGGCCTTGGCGCTCGGCGCGATCGCCTGCGACCGCACCATGATCGTGGCGGTCTTGCATCAACTGCGCCGCCAGATCGCCAGAGCCGCATGAGCGGCGCTGTCACCCTGCGCCCCTACACGCCCGCCGACGAAGACGCGGCGATCGAACTGTGGCGGCGCACCTGGCAGCAGCATTTTCCGCATCTCGATTTCAACGCGCGCGTTGACTGGTGGCGCGAACGGTGGCGCCAGGAACTGGTGCCGGTGGCAAATATTGTCGTCGCGGAAACCAACGGCGTCCTCACCGGCTTCGTTACGGTCGACACCAAGACGATGTATCTCGATCAAATTGTCGTTGCACCAGAATATTGGGGCTCTGACATCGCGCTGCAATTGCTCGACGAAGCCAAGCGCCTGTCGCCGCGCGGCCTCGATCTGCTGGTCAACAAAAACAACGCCCGTGCCATCCGCTTCTACGAGAAGCACGGCTTCGTTTATGCCGGCGAGGACAAGAATCCGGTGTCGGGCATTGCGGTGAACCGGATGGAGTGGCGAAACTCGTAGGGTGGGCTAAGGCGCGGAACGCGCCGAGCCCACCAGGTTCAATTCAATGAAGGTGGGCTCGCTTCGCTTAGCCCACCCTACGTTTGCTCAGTTTGAATAAGGCAGGAACTTACGGGTGGGCCGCCAGATAGAATATTAGAGCCAAAAAGGCTGTGGTTATGATCTGGAACAAAACTGACCAGTCAGTCAAAAATCCGATAAGCCACCGCCGCCCGGATATTTTTGCAGGCAGTTTCACCGGCATATGGCCCGGTTGCCGAAGTATCTTCTCAGCCTCAAATAAAAAATGATTGGCGATGGCTTTGTCGTTTGCATTAGCAACCCAAATGCCTCTTAGCCAAAATATTATGTAGCCAACAACACCTGCAGGTGCGAACCAAAGCAAATTGGGCCTTTGCGCCATCCATGCAGGGTCCTGCTTTACAAACGCTATTGACACGGCAAGGAGCGCCCAAAATCCCAAAGTAACTTTCCACTCGAAATTGCGTCTGCCATGAAAATTGTGTGCGCCGTACTCGGCAATTTTCATGCAAGCGTCAAAGCGATCCTTGGGGGTCATCCAAACCTCATCTTGCGAAGCTTACCGCTAATTAGACCATAGACATGGCAAATGGTCCAAAAGGCGAAAAGCGCCCCGCCGACGCGAACCAGCGCGCGGTGATGGTCGCGCGGATCGCCACCGGCGAGATCGAGGACATGACCACCGATGACGGCAAGAACGCCGCTGTCGTCGCCGCTTGACGGGCCTATATACCTATGCTTATAGTCCTTTATCCCGCCCAGTTACGAGGGGCGTTTGATCAGCGTCATTAGACGTTGGGCGGGGAGCGGTGGCCGGTGGGGGTGTCGGAGATGCGACGCAACAAACCCATCGGCGGTCCAAGCCGCTCGGTCCCGGCGCGCCAGCCGCGCGTCGCTGGGGCGGAATTGCGCGTGCGCGTGTAATCCAAATGCAGAGGCCCGGATACCACGGGTCCGCGTCCGCGGATTTCACCGCATCGCAACGAAAGCCCCGCAGCGGTGGATAGGCATCCCTGCCGAAAGGCGAGACGCCTGAAATGGTACGTCCACCGGGGGCCGAGCGGAGCAAACCTCAAACACTGCGCGCGGGACGCCGGAGAATTGGCGGACTTGCGGCT
>CAISIV010000053.1 GCA_903885555.1 uncultured Hyphomicrobiales bacterium | reverse complement strand
TGGCCGCCGCCGTTCCAACCGTGCACAACGGTTTTATGATCCGCAAACTCTTTGCCAACGCGCGTGTAAAGCTTGCTTTGGTCGGTGTGCAGTTCGGATTTCATATCGACGTTCTTGCGCAGAATATCGCCAACAACGTCAGCACCGATGCCAAGTTCTACATGGATGGCGCGAACGCGCCCCTTAGGCTCTACCAAGGCAACGATGCTGGCTTTGCGTGAGTGGCCTTTCTTGTAGCCCTTCGCGCGCTTGGACGTGTTGCCGTAGTACGTTTCGTCGGCCTGCACCGACTTGCCTTCGCCACCCATAGGCGTGGTGCCGCTCATTCCGTTCATTGCTTCGCGAAGGCGATGCATCATGAACCAAGCGGTCTTGTAGGTGACGCCGAGCGCGCGATGGATTTCATGGGCGCTGCAACCGTTCTTGCCCGAATTGAGCATGTGAGCCGCCATCCACCACTTAGTCAGGGGGACCTTAGACCTCTCGAAAACGGTGCCGACAGTGACCGTGAATTGGCCCTTGCACTCGTTGCAATAGAACAGGCCGGGACGGTGCGACTGCTTAGTGCCAGCCACCTTGGCGATCTTCTCAGCGTCCGCATTGCCACAATGGGGGCAAACGGGACCCTCAGGCCAGCGCACCGCCTCTAGGGCTTCGCGGGCCTTAGTTTCGTCCTGAAATATGGGGTTCTGGAAGGTGGCCTTTTTCATGCCCCCAATATGCGGTTTGGGGCTACTTTTGTCAAGTATATAAATGCGTATATAGACCCGTCAAGCGCGAGCCTTGGTTTTCCGGTTGCCGCAAAGTGAGCCATTTTGATCAGACGAAGCGCCGCGCAGGAGAAGATACTCTTACCGCTTGGCCAAGGTGCGTGATCGCTGCGATGCATGAGTGGTCCCCGGCTGACGATCCCAACCTTCCCCTAGCCCCCGGTCGGCCGGGGATTCTTGGGCTTCAAATGCTTAAAGAGAAATGGCCCCACTTTCGCTTCTATGCCCTGACCAATGACGGGCACGTCGTCCAACCGGCGACTGACTGTCACCTGCCGGACGATGCCGCTGCGGTGCGGCACGCCAAAATCATCATCGAAGACAATGCGATTGAAATTTGGCAAGGCGCGCGCGTCGTCGCGCGTATCAATCCCGACGACGCCTAGCCGGCTTTACAACAACCCGAGTTCGCGCAATTCGCGGCGCATCTGTTCCGGCATCTTCGCGGCGCCCGGCGCGGCGCGCGACAAATCGCGCGGCGCTTCCTTGTCCTCGAGATAGCGCCAGCCCTGGAACGCCGAACGCGGGCGCGGCTCGACCAGAATGCATTTGGGATCGAGCACCAGCCGGCAGCGGTGAATGCCATCCTTGTCGGTGAAGGGCCGGATATCGAGGATCTTTTCACGGCACATGACCTGCCCCTTGATCACCCAGAAGATCGAGCCGCCGTCTTTGAGTTCGTCGGCCCGCTTGGGCACCATGCGCGTGGTGTGAATGCGCTCGGGCTTCTTCACGCCGCGCTTCTTCTGCGCCGCGATCTTCTCTTTGATCCAGCCTTCCAGATCGGCGACGCTATCGGTTCCGACCGAAAGCTTGATGAGATGAAGCGGCATTCTCTACTCGTCTCTTACTTTTGCACTGAGGGCGTAATCACCATCACCTTGGCGCCCTCGCCGACTTGCGCATCCACCGTGACCGCGATCTCGCTGACGGTGCCGTCGATCGCCGCCGTCAGCGTGTGCTCCATCTTCATGGCCTCGATGATGGCGAGACGTTGACCGCGCGTCACGGCCTGCCCCTTCTCCACAAAGATGCCGAGCACCTTGCCATGCATCGGCGCGCGCACAAGGCCGCCACCGCCGTGATCCCCAGCCGCGTCGGCAGCCGTATCGCGCAATGAAACCTTGGTCTGGCGGCCGTGGCGCAGCACGTAGACCGCCTCGCCCGCGGCAACCGCGATAGCGTCCACCGCTGCCGGAACCCCATCGACCGCGACCACCGGACCGGACGGTTCGTGCAAAATTTGCGCGGTTGCTTTCTCACCATCGGCGAGGATCGGCAAAGACAGCTGGCGCGTGCCGGACAACTGGAAACCGTCACCGGCGTCCCAGGGCGACGCCGGCTCGTCGGCATCGCGCGACGCGGCAATGCGGGCGCGCTCAAGCGCCAGCAATTCGCGCGCGCCGGCCGCAGCCGCGGCATGATCGAGACTCTGCGGTTCGGCCTTGAGTGCGCCGAGATTGCGGTCGATGAAACCGGTGTCGAAAGCGCCGTCGCGGAATTCCTGCGCGCGGCACAAGCGACTCAGAAACCCGGCATTGCTGCGCGGGCCGATGACGATTGTCTTGTCGAGGGCGTCGGCGAGGGTGTCCAGCGCCTGTACGCGCGTCGTGCCATGCGCGATCAGCTTGGCGATCATCGGATCGTAAAACGGCGTGACCTCGTCACCCTGCTCGACACCGGTATCGACGCGCAGGGCTTTGACGTGCGGGAAATGCAAAGCGATGAGCTTGCCGGTCGATGGCAGGAAACCGCGCTCGGGGTCTTCGGCATAGAGCCGCGCCTCGACGGCGTGGCCATGCAGCGGCACCTTGTCCTGCGTCAGCGGCAGCTTTTCGCCCGCCGCAATTCGGAATTGCCACTCGACCAGATCCAGCCCGGTGATCGCTTCCGTCACCGGATGCTCGACCTGCAGCCGCGTGTTCATTTCCATGAACCAGAAGCCGTCGGCTTTCAGCCCGCCCGTGCCGTCGGCGATGAACTCCACGGTGCCGGCGCCGACATAGCCCGCCGCCTTCGCCGCGGCGACCGCCGCCTGCCCCATCGTTGCGCGCAATTGCGCGCTCATGCCGGGCGCCGGCGCTTCCTCGATCACTTTCTGATGGCGGCGCTGCAGCGAGCAGTCGCGTTCGTTGAGATGAATGGCGTTGCCATGACTGTCGGCGAAGATCTGCATCTCGATGTGGCGCGGCGCGGTGACGTATTTCTCGATCAGCACGCGCTCGTCGCCGAACGCGGCCTTGGCTTCGCGCATCGCGCCGGCGAGCGCAGTGTCGAAGTCGGCATGTTTGTCGACGCGGCGCATGCCCTTGCCGCCGCCGCCAGCAACCGCCTTGATCAGAACCGGATAGCCGATCTCGTAAGCCTTGCGGCTCAGGAACTTCGGCTCCTGCATGTCGCCGTGATAGCCCGGCACCACCGGCACGCCGGCTTTCTCCATCAGGGCCTTGGCGCGGTCCTTCAGACCCATCGCGCGCATCGCCGACGGCGGCGGCCCGACGAAGGCGATGCCGGCGTCGGCGCAAGCTTCGGCGAAAGCGGCGTTCTCCGACAGGAAGCCGTAGCCGGGATGGACACAGTCGGCGCGCGCGGCTTTGGCGGCGGCGATCAGTTTATCGATGACGAGATAGCTCTCGGCGGCGGGCGAAGGACCGATTGGCTGCGCCTCGTCGCACAGGCGCACATGCAGCGCGTTAGCATCGGCGGCCGAATAGACCGCGATGGTGCGCAGCCCCAGCCGCTTCGCGGTGCGGGCAATGCGGCAGGCGATCTCGCCGCGATTGGCGATCAGGACGGATGTGAACATTAAAAGCCCGGGCTTCTCTAACCGTCATGCCCGGCCTTGGGCCGGGCATCCACGTCTTCGTCACAGCAAAGCAAGACGTGGATGGCCGGGACAAGCCCAGCCATGACAATCTTTATCGCGCCTGTGGAGCGGCGGGCGCCGGCGTCGCGGCCTGGGTCTGCGGACGCTTGGGCGGCACCGGCACGGCGGCCTCATCTTCCGCCTTGGACTGCGGTGCCGGACCCTTCGGCAGCGCCGGCTCGGTATTCATGATGCTGACCGGCGGGATCGAGGCCGCCGACGGGAAATCGTATTTGCCCGAGACCGGTACGCCGGACGCCTGCGAGGGTTCGCCCTGCACGGCTGCGATCGGAGCGCCCGGCGCATTACGCTGATCAGGTTGCGCGGCAGCGACCGGCACCTGCTTCTCGGGCTCGATCCTGTTCCAGGCCGCGGCATAGCGCGATACATACTGGTCGTAGGCTTGCGCTTTCAGATTAGCCTTGAGCACTGCCGTGTCGTGCAACCAGGCGAAGGCCGCGCATTGCTCGGCGGTGCAGCCGTCGCGGGCCGCCAGCACATGGGCGGCAAAACCATAGCGATCGAGTTCGACGGCGCGCTGCGTGGCGGCCATGACGGCGAGCACCGAAGGCTGCGTCGTGTGCGCCTCCGCCAGCAATGCCAACCGCGCCGCGGTGTAGGCCACGGCGGCGGCGGCACTTCGCGGATCGGCAAAGACTTTGGCTTCACAGGCGCTCTCGACCGCCTCGCCCGCCCCGGCGTCGAGACAGGCCAGCGCCGACCCCGGCGCCATGGCGCCGAGGTTGAGTTCGGTGTGGCGCTGGATCAGCGCGCGGCGGTCGGCCGCGTCGCGGTCCAATGTCATCGTGTTGACCACGGCAACAACGGCCAGCGCGCCGCCGGCGAACACCGCGAGGGCGATCGCCAGCTTGAGCAGTCCGTTGAGAACGCGGTCTAGGTTCATGATTTTGGTTTACTGCACCTTGGCGCCGGAGACCTTCACGACGTCAGCCCACTTGTCGATGTCCTTGCGCAGATAGGCATCGAATTCGTCCGGCGTCTTGACCATCGGCACGGCGCCCTGCTTGGCCCAGGCTTCCTTGACCGCCGGAAGGTTGACGACCTTGGTGATCGTCGCGTTGAGGAACGCGATGACATCCTTCGGCGTGCCCTTCGGCGCCATGACGCCGAGCCAGATGGTGGCTTCGTAGCCCGGCACAGTTTCGGCAACGGTCGGCAGGTTCGGCGTCAGCGCATTGCGCGTCAGGCCGGTCGTGGCGAGCGCACGCACCTGCCCGCCTTTGGCGAGTTCGGACATCGTGGTGACGGCGTCGAGCATCATCTGCACATTGCCGGACAAGACGCTGTTGCGCGCGTCGCCCGAGGCCTTGTGCGGCACGTGGACGATGTCGGTCTTGCTCATCGCCTTAAAAAGTTCGCCGGCCATGTGGTACGGCGTGCCGGGGCCCGACGAGGCGTAGTTGAGCTTGCCCGGATCCTTCTTGGCCAGCGCGATGAATTCGGCGACGGTCTTTGCTTCGACCGACGGATGGATGACCATCAGCAGGTCGGACGAATTGATCGGCGCCACCGGCACGAAGTCGCGCATCAGTTCGTAGGGCTTGTTGGACAGCAGCGACTCGTTGGTCGTCTGCGTGTTCGACATCACCAGCAGCGTGTAGCCATCGGGCGTCGACTTCGCGACAAGGTCTGTACCGATCAGCGCGCCCGCACCCGGACGGTTCTCGATGATGAAGGACTGCTTGGTTTCCTCGGAGAGATGCTGCGCCAGCACGCGGGCATAAACGTCGGCCGGACCGCCGGCGCCGAACGGCACCACCAGCTTGACGGTGCGGTTGGGGTAATTCTGCGCCGCGGCAGGCAACGCCAGCAGAGCGGCGGCCGTTGCCAGTGCGGCGATGCGAAGAAGTTTGAACATGAATCCTCCAGAAGCTTTTGATCAGACTTGTAATTAGGTCGCGGCGCCGCGTTTTATTCCGGCTTGTTATTCCAAGTTTGGAGCGGAGCGATATCACGCCCGGCCGGTGATTATAGCCCGAAGACGCCCTGCTGGCTGCCGTAAAGCGAAACCCCGGCCGCGATGGGCCGGGGCATGATCTGTTTGGGAAGCGCGAACCGCAAACGGCTCAAATCTTCTCGAGCTGGCTTTCCTTGGCCACGCGCTCGAACGCCTCGCCGGAACTCTTGATGCGGTACTGGTAGTCGTCGCTCTCCGACGGCAACAGCTTGACCACCGTATAGCTGCCGCTGGCGGCGGCCCGGCCGAACGTCGGCGACGTGAAGTAGACCGTCTCGCCGACCTGGTATTTGTGACTCTTGAGCACGATCTCGGGCGCAACCGGCTGCACCGGCGGGCTGACGGTCCGGATCATCTTGGGCGGCGTCGCGGCAGGCTTGGCCGCCGCGGCAGCTGCGGCTGCGGCCTTCGAGGCGCGCGCGGCACCCATCAGGGCGCGTGCGGTCTCGGCCATCTTGCCGACAGGGCTGCGGGCCGACTTGGAAGCCTTCTTGTCAGCGCCGCGGGCTGTCTTTTCGGCCTTGGCAGGCTTCTTGACGGAACGTACGGCTGTTTTCGCGGCGGTCTTTGCGACCGCCTTGGGGGACCGCTTCGCGGTTTTTGCTGTCTCTCTGTTCATGGCCACAATATAGCAGACAATTTTAATTTCGGGCGAAGTTTTTGAAGGATAAATTACAGTAATATCAATTACTTACAACATTGTTTCCACAGGGAACCAGGCCTTATGACAGGCTGGGAAAGGTGTTTCCCTTAAGGGCGGGCCGGCAGCGCCCTGGGGGAACTTTAAGGCCTCACCCCGCGTTCTGCCTGCGGGATTTAAGTGGAGGTTCACCATGCGCGTTCTGTTCGGAATTATTCTCGGCGCCTGCCTGACGATCGGTGGCGCCTATCTTTATGACTCGCACAATGCGCTCGATGCCGCGAATTCGACGGCGAGCGCTCAGCGCCCGATGGTCAACTGGGACATCGTCAATACCAACTGGCAGCACCTGACCGAGAAGGCCCGGTCGGAGTGGACCCGCCTCGCCGGCTGACGGCTCGCGCAGCCGCTTCAAGCGACCGTCCTCCGTGTTAGGGTTCCCTGACACGGGGGATTTTGCATGAAGGCGGCATATTACGAAGCGAACGGTTCGGCGCGTGACGTACTCAAAGTTGGCGAGATAGCAACACCGCAGGCCGGCCCCGGCGAGGTGCGCGTCAAGCTCGCCACCTCCGGCGTCAACCCATCCGACGTCAAAGGCCGCCAGGGCAGCCGCAAGATCGCCTGGCCGCAACTCATTCCGCACAGCGACGGCGCCGGTGTGATCGACCAAGTCGGCGACGGCGTGGCGAAGTCGCGCATCGGCGAGCGCGTCTGGGTCTGGAACGGCCAATGGAAGCGGCCGTTCGGCACGGCGGCAGAATACATCGTGCTGCCGGCAATCCAGGCGGTGAAGCTGCCGGATCAGGTCGGCTTCGACGTCGGCGCCTGCCTCGGCATTCCGGCGATGACGGCCTATCACGCCGTCGCGCTCGCCGAGATCGGCAAAGGCAGCATTGTGCTGGTGACCGGCGGCGCCGGCGCGGTCGGCCAATACGTCATCCAGTTCGCCAAGGCGCTGGGCGCGACCGTCATCGCCACCGTTTCCTCACCGGACAAAGCGGCGATGGCGCGCGAGGTCGGCGCCGACCACACCGTCGACTACAAAACCGAAGATGTGCCCGCGCGCGTGATGGCGATCACCGGCAACAAGCCGGTCGACGCCATCATCGACATGGACATCGCCAGCAACGCCAAATACGTCGCCTCCGTGCTTAAAGCCAAGGGCAACGTCATCATCTACGGAACGTCCAATCCCCAGGCGACGATCCCGGCCGGCTTCGGCATCCCGAACGCGACGCGGTACCAGTTCTTCATCGTCTACGAGCTCGACGCGGGTGAACGGCAACGGGCGGTCACCGCCATCACCGCCGCGCTGGAGCATGACACGCTGAAGCACCGCATCGCCAAGCAGACGTTCCCGCTGAACGACATCGTGGCGGCGCACGAAGCGGTGGAAAAAGTTTCGGTCGGCAATGTCATTGTGACGATGTAACGGGGATCCCCGTGACGCAGCGCTTCGGCTGGTATCTGGCGGTCCTGCAGCTGTTCTTCACGCTGTGCTGGACGGTCTACGTCATCTATCTGCCGAAGCTCGCCTCTGCTGCCGGCATCGCGCCTGCGGCAGTGATCCTGTTGCTGATGCTCGATCAGGCAATATTCACCGTCAGCGATTTTGCCACCGGCCTCGCCGCCGACAAGATGACAAAGGTGCTGGGACGGCTCGGCTTCTGGGTCGCGATAGCGACCGCCGTCTCCTGCGCGGCGTTTCTGGCTCTACCCTTTATCGCCGGCGCCGGCGCGGCCGTGCTGATTGCAGTCACTGTAGTGTGGACGATCACCTCGTCCGCCTTGCGCGCGCCGCCGCTGATGCTGCTCGGCAAATACGCCGCCAAGCCGCAGATCCCCTTCCTCGCCGCCCTCGCCTTGCTCGGCACCGGCATTGCCGGCGCGATCGCGCCCTACCTCGCCATCGCCTTGCGCGACGTCGACCCGCGGATACCCTTTGCGGTGGCGAGTATCGTGCTGGTGCTGACCACGCTCGGCATGATCAAGGCCGAACGCATGCTGGCCTCTGCGCCGGAGACAAAGCCAGCAGCTGCGCCCGCCGCCTTTGGCACCATGACGACGCGGGCAAGCGTCTTCGCGCTCGGCATGATCGTGCTGGCGCTGGGTTATCAGATCCACTTCGCGCTGGAGAGCGCGCCGCTTTTCCTGCGCTTCACGCAAGTCAGCGAACTGCAATGGCTGATGCCGGTGTTCTGGATCGGTTTCAACATATCGATGTTCCCGGCGGGCCTTATCACCAAGCGCGTCGGCGGCTACGCGGTGATGGGCGCCGCCGCACTGGTCGGCGCGCTGGCGATCCTCGCCGCGCATTACGCCCAAGGGCTTGAGCAAATGGTGGCGGCGCAGTTCGCGGCGGGCGCCGCCTGGGGCGCGATCCTGATGAGCGCCTTTACGGTGGCTTTCACGGTCGGCGCCAATGGCGGCGAAGGCCGCATGTCGGGCCTGCTGTTCTCGGCACTCGCCTTGGCGACGCTCGCCCGCATGTCGGCAGTGGCAACCGGCTTCAATGCCGATCCTGTGCTCAAGACGGCGCTGGCATGGACGCCAACGGTTTGCTGGACGCTGGCCGGTGTGGCGCTGCTGTATCTCGGCGTCAGCGGCGCGCGAAAGTGGGCAACACGTACTAGTTAGCGGGCGGAGCAACCTCGGCATCGGCGAAACCAGCCGCATCGAGCGCGCGGCGCACGGTGCCGGATTTCTTGGCGTCTTCCAGCAAAGCGCTGGCGATTTTCAGCGCGGCCGGACGGCCTTTGGGCACCGCGACCGAAATGCCGGTCTGCTGGAAATGGCCCGGCAGCACCCGCGCCCCCGGCAGCTTCGGCAGCAAACCGCCGAACGAGTCATGCGACAGCGCGAAAGCATCGCCATCGCCGGCCGCCGCCATGGTCGTCATCAGATCGACGCTCGGCACTTCTTCGACCGAGGCGTTCGGCGCAGTGCGCCGCGCGCTGCGCACGGTCGTGGTGTTGGAAATGCCGACGATGCGCACGCCCGTGCGGTTGACCTCGTCGATCGACTGAATTTTCGAACCCGCCGGCACCAGATAGGTACTCTCGATCAGATAATAGGCCGGGCCGAAGTCGACCTTGCCCTCGCGGGTGGTGTCGCGCGGCATGAAGGCGACGTCGCATTGGCCGCTGGCGACTGCGTCGGTCACCTGCCCCGAATTGTCGAACACCTGCATTTCGAGCGGCAGCTTCAACGCCGCGGCGAAAGCCTGCAGCAGATCGACGGTGACGCCGTGCGGCGCACCCTGGGCGTTCTTGAGCACGAAAAAGGCGGAAGCCGCGGGTGCAGCGACAACGCCGCCACGCAGCGTGCCGGTGGGTGCGAGTTGCTTGAGATCGTCTGGACTGGTCATGGCCCGGCTTTACCACGCGGGCCGCCCTGGGCGCCATGGCAGCTCAGGCGTAGATGTTGACCGACTGGCCAGGCGTATCGGTCGGCGGCGGCGCGACCGGCGCGGTCGCGGCAGCGGCCGCCGCTTTCAGGGACCCGCCGAACGTGGTTACCGGATGGTTATCGAAGCTGACGTCGCCGTTCGCTTCCTTGGTCTTTTGCGCGGTCTCGGCGGCGCGCTTTTTCGTATCCTCGGCTTCGGAGCGACGCGCGGAATCGACATCGTAGCAATTCTTGCACACGATGCCGTTGATCTTGACCGGAACAGCCAGAATTCCCATGGCCAGCACGCTAGGCGGCAACCGTAAACGGCCCCTGAATCGCCCGGTCACAGATCCGTGACGGCGGCTACTTCTTGTGCGGCCGGTAGTCCTGATTGGTGAAAGCCGGCGTGGTCGGCCGCTTGATGACGACAAAGCCGTTTTCGGTGCCCTGGTGGCAAGCGTTGCACGCGGCATTGAGCTTGTCGTAGCCGGCGGCAAATTGCTTGAAGTTCTTCGCCGCGATTGCTTTCTCCAGCGCGACAATTTCCTTGGTGATGACGGCATCGAGCATGTCGGCCAACGGCAGGTTCTTGAACACCGGCACGGTGTCCTGCACGTCGCCCATCACTTCCTTGATCTCGCCGAGTTCGTATTCGGCCAGCGCCCAGTTGCGCGCCTTGCCGGCGAACCAGAGCTTGTTGTGCTCCATCAGGATGACATTCATGAACTGCTCGAGGCCGGGCACATAGGCCTTCGGCGGATGCGCGGCAGCGGCGGGAGCAGCAGCAGGCGCAGCGGGCGGCGCCGGTGTCTGCGCAAAACCCGCCAGCGGCAACAGCGTGACGGCAAATGCAGCAGCAACGACTGTGAAAACTTTGCGATTCATCGAAAGGCCTCGTGCGACGGTCACGCGCGAAACGCGCGCGCTCCATCACTGTCATTGCCGGCAACACAAGGCAAGACATCGAAGCAACATTGGAATGACTCTAAATTTATGCGCGCGCTATTTTAGAACTTTTCGACGAAAGGCCGCAGCTCGAATTCCTGCGACCAGGCGCTGCGCGGCTGTTGCAGCACGTGCCAATAGCTCGCGGCGATGGCATCGGGATCGAGCAGCGAGTCCGGATTGTCGGCGGGTTCGGCGCGCCGCGCGCTTTTGATGCCACCGTCAATCACGAAGTGGCAGACGTGGATGCCCTGCGGCTGCAGCTCGCGCGCCATGCTCTGCGATAGACCGCGAAGCGCGAACTTGCCCATCGCGAAGGGCGCCGACAGCGGATAGCCCTTCACGCCGGCCGACGCGCCGGTCAGCAGAATGGCGCCATGACGCTTCGGCAGCATGCGGCGCGCGGCGGCCTGCCCGACCAGGAAGGCGCCATAGGCTGTGATCGAAATCGATTTGGCGACTTCGGCCGGGTCGAGATCGATGAAAGGACCGCGCGTACGATAGCTGGCGTTATAGACCACGACATCGGGCGTGCGCTTGGCGGCGTCGAGATCGGCGAAGAGCTGCTCCACGTCCTCGCGTTTGGCGGCATCGCAGTCGTGCGCTTCCGCGCCGGTTTCATCAACCAGACCGGCCAGCTTCGCGACCGATCGCGCGGCCAGCGTCACCGCCATGCCCTGCTTGGCGAACAGCCGCGCCAGCGAGGCGGACAGCCCCGCCCCCGCGCCGACGATGAGGGCTGACGTGTAATTCATGTCACTTCTTGCCGGCCGGGGCTTTGCAGGGCCCGAGCCATTTCGACACCACGGTCTTGTTGGCGGTCGCGGTCTTGCCAGCGAGCGTGATGACCGACTTCATCGTGCCGGTGTAGCTGCGCTTGTTGTGGAACGTGTAAGTGCCCCTGATGTCGATCAGCATTTCCTTGGGATTGCCGCACAGCATGACGATCGACACCGTGTTGCCGTTCTCCTTGACGTCGAGTTTCTGGCACTGGCCGGCGGCGGCGGCCTCCTTCATGCCCGCGAGCTGCTTGACCGGATCCTTGGCCTCTTCCGGCGACATGCACTCCGACGTCACCTCGGGCTTGACCGGCTTGCCGTCTTCCTCGCCGGTCTCGGTGTCCTGCCATTGGCCGGGATCGAGCTCGATGGCGGCGTGGGCGGGGGCGGCCCAAGCCATCGCAGCGAACAAACCGGCCGTTGCGAAGAGTCGTCTTCCCATTGCGACATTCTACGCCTTCCGGGCAACCGCGCTACTGGTCACAGCTCATAATGCACCGGAGAGCAGCCGGCCTTTTCGCGCAGTAAGGGACGTCGTCTATGACAGTTGCTCCGCAGGAACGGTATGATAACCACCGGCGCGCACTTTTCGCCACACGCGCGTCAACGCCTGCTTCAATACTTAAAGTTCAAACCGACAAGATACTTCTTCATCAGTTGCAGCGTATCCTTGTCCGTCCCGCTGTCATATTTTATCGAAACCGACGATTTGCCGTCGTCAGACAGGTTATACCCAAGTTCGGCCTCATACAGATTGATATCCCGTCCTGAATTAGTGTCCCGATAATAGTTCGCCATTGCATTGATGAATATTCTGTTCGCTATGGCGGGAAACAGAGACTCTTTGCTCGGTTGAATTTTTTCGAAACTCGGAAACAGCGTAAAGTGCGCCTGCACGCTGCCGCCGACCCACTGATAATTCGACCGAGCAAGCCCTGTCAGGCCGGGGTCGGTGACGTGCTTAGCGTCATATTCAGCCCTCAGCTGCCAAAACCAATCGAAATAACTGTTCGGAACCCCACGACTGCCACCCAGATTTATTTCCGGCTCAATAAAATCCCAAGCGGCCTTCGCACCCTGTACATTTGCATTACCTCTGAAATCAGTTTGGTAATAAGGCGACAAGGTCAGATACTGCGAATTGATAAAGGGGCCGCCTAACGCAGCAAGTTGCAGATCAACGCCAAGCTGAAGCGAACTGGATTCGCCGTTTCGCCTCGGGTTGTTGGTTGCCCCCTGTCCGTCGACAAAAGGCGCAATCATGTAACCGAATTGCGTCAGGGTCGTCGAAGGCAATTCGGCCGCGATTGTCTTACCGTCGGCGCAGCGCGTCAGCGGGTGCTGCCGGGCGACGACCGTCTGAAGGCGCCCATTGATCGAAACGACGTTGCTATGGGTGAGATTGTCCTGCGTCACACTCGCGGACGCTCCCTTGGCATTTGCCACCGGCACGTCGACCGCGCCGAGCTGGAAGGTGTCCTGGCCATTCCTTCTGATGAATATCCGCTGCGGCGCTTCGCAGGGGTCGGCGACCGGCGGGGTTTTCGGCAGAATGGGGGCTATCTCATTCTTGTTGGCCAGCGCCTTCTTTGCTTCCTCGCGCGTCAGCCCTGTCAGATAAACAACCGCATCTTGTTTGCGGCTTTCAATGATCAACTTAAGCCGCTTAATCTCTTCGTCATAGTGAGCGTCCACCAGCGCTTGAATTTCCTGCTGCGTGAGCTTGGGCGCGGCTTGCGCAGGATTAGCACCTGCAAGCGATGCTAAGGCCGCGATTGCAACGAAAAGCGCGCGAACCAATCGGACACTCATAACACCCACCCATATTTAGGAAACGTTCCAGCCGGCGACGCTGTACGCAAACACAACGCAATCGACGAGATCGCCAAAGTTCTTGACGTCTTTCACGCCGATAGAGCCTGGGATCGTTCCGCTCACCCACGGTATGGGCACATTGTGAAAGAGAGGGCTGTTCCAAGCCGGTATCACCGCCACCTGCTGGTTCATGCTCACGCATAAACTCTCGAGCGGCAGATTTCGCCACAGCCCGGCGATTGGCGCCGCAGGAGGAATTGTGTGCTTGCCGCTCGGGTCGTGATGTCTATCGAAGAACCACTCAAGGCGGTGATAGATTTCGTTTCGGGTTATGCTGCGGGTTCGCACGCCGCTGAACGCAACTGCCGCACGCTTCGCCATGATGCCCCTCACTTACCGATACCCACAAAGAGCGATCATAATTGCACTTCCTGTTAATGCAACCTGATAGTGTGCGCGCAGATTTAGAAATCCCCCCCCTCACATCCGAAACGCCGCGAACTTCGTGTACAGCGTCGGCGCGTTGAGCACGGCGGCAAACGCCAGCCAGCACAATTATAATCCGTATCGCAAACTTTTATATCTTGGCATCCGCGCGAACGACCGCCACGATTTCAAACTGGTCCTTCTCGTCATCGCTCTTGCAATAGGCGTTCAACTGCGTTCGCGCTTCCGTGATGGCCTCCTCCGGCGTCCAGCAACCGGAAACCGCCAGGCTGTCGTCCTCGCCATCGAGATGGACGAAATAGACTTCCCAATCGAAGCCGCCGCGTTTCGGTGATTTGGTCATGCATCAACATTGTCGTGAAATTCGTAAGGATGGTTTCTGGCAGCCCCTCACATCCTGAACACGCCGAACTTCGTCTCCGGCACCGGCGCGTTGAGCGCGGCGGAAAAAGCCAAGGCCAGCACGCGGCGCGTTTCGGACGGCGCGATGATGCCGTCATCCCACAGCCGCGCCGTGGCGTAATAGGGATTGCCCTCGGTCTCGTACTGGTCGCGGATCGGCGCCTTGAATTCCTCTTCCTCGACCTGCGACCAGGCGCCGCCGCCCGCTTCGATGTTGTCGCGCTTGACGGTGGCCAGCACCGAGGCGGCCTGCTCGCCGCCCATCACCGAGATGCGCGAATTCGGCCACGAGAATAAAAAGCGCGGGCCGTAGGCGCGGCCGCACATGCCGTAATTGCCGGCGCCGTAGCTGCCACCGAGGATGAGCGTCACCTTCGGCACCTGCGCGCAGGCCACCGCCGTCACCATCTTGGCGCCGTCTTTGGCGATGCCGCCGGCCTCGTAGTCGCGGCCGACCATGAAGCCGACGATGTTCTGCAGGAACAGCAGCGGAATGCGGCGCTGGCAGCATAGCTCGACGAAGTGCGCGGCCTTCAACGCGCTCTCGGAAAACAGGATGCCGTTATTGCCGAGAATGCCGACCGGCATGCCGTGAATGCGGGCAAAACCGGTGACCAGTGTCGGCCCGTACAACTGCTTGAACTCATCGAACTCGGACGCGTCCACCAGACGCGCGATCACTTCGCGCACGTCGTATTGTTTCTTGAGATCGGCCGGCACGATGCCGTCGAGCTCGGCGATGTCGAAGGCCGGATCGCGCGACGCGACAATCGGGATATCGACCGTCTTTTTTGTGTTGAGATTGGCGACGATGCGGCGCGCGATGCTCAGCGCGTGATGATCGTCCTGCGCCAGATGATCGGCGACGCCGGACTTGCGCGCGTGCAGATCGCCGCCGCCGAGATCCTCGGCGCTGACCACCTCGCCGGTCGCGGCTTTCACCAAAGGCGGGCCGCCAAGGAAGATCGTGCCCTGGTTCTTGACGATGATGGTCTCATCCGACATCGCCGGCACGTAGGCGCCGCCGGCGGTGCAGGAGCCCATCACCACGGCGATCTGGGGAATGCGCAGCGCCGACAGATTGGCCTGGTTGAAAAAGATGCGACCGAAATGCTCGCGGTCGGGAAACACGTCGGTCTGATGCGGCAGGTTGGCGCCGCCGCTATCGACGAGATACACGCACGGCAGCCGGTTCTCGCGCGCGATCTCCTGCGCCCGCAGATGCTTCTTCACCGTCATCGGATAATAAGTGCCGCCTTTGATGGTGCTGTCGTTGCACACCACCATGCATTCGCGGCCCTCGATGCGGCCGATACCTGTGATTAGTCCGGCGCCGTGGATGGCGTCGTCATACATGCCGTTGGCGGCGAGCGCGGAGAGTTCGTGAAACGGCGAGCCGGGATCGATCAGGTTTGTCACGCGATCGCGCGGCAACAGCTTGCCGCGGCCGACATGACGTTCCCTCGCCTTGTCCGGTCCACCTTTGGCGGCCTCAGCGCGGCGCGCCTGCAGTTGCGCAACCAGCGCCGCCATGTGCGCGGCATTGGCGCGAAAATCGGCGGCGTTTTTGTCGATTGCGGACGAAAGAATTGCCAACAGGCCCTCCCAAGTCTTTTTAAGCCCTGAGTCTTTTTTCAAGGGTGCCTTGAGGGAACCCGGAACGCAATGGCGGAGGTAATCCAGACATTTCGGCGCAGGCGAGGAACTCTGCCGCCGCGACAACGTTCTCGTGGATACAACAAACCGATTTCGTGGGGTTCCCAGAGGAGACGTCAATGAAACATGCCCGTTTACTTTCGACCGTTGCAGCCGGTTTGCTGCTGAGCACCGCCGCTTTCGCGCAAGCGCCGTCCAAGGACAACAACCCGGCCGGAGCCGCACCTGCCGCACAGCAAAGTGCGCCGGCTGAAAAGGTCGCGCCGAACATGAAGGCCGGCAAGCCCGACGCCGAAACGCACAAGGCGCCCGCCACCACCGGTCAGGCCCCCGCCGCCCAGAACGGCGCGAAGCCCGGCAACCCGGACAAGGCCGTCGACAAGGGCTCGATGGAAAAGTCGACGCAGAACGCCCCGCTCAAGCCGAGCGACGCCAATGGCGGCGCCGGCGCCAAGCCCGCTGCAGCGCAGAATGCAGCGCCCGATGCGGCGCCGAAGGCTGCCACCACCACCGGCCAGGGTTCGGCCGCGGGCTCTGCCAAGCTATCGACCGAGCAGCGCACCAAGATCACCACGGTGTTCAAATCGCAAAAGGTCGAGCGGATCGAACCGTCCAAGCTCAACGTTTCGATCAGCGTCGGCGCGCGCGTTCCGACAACCGTGAAGTACTATCCGATCCCGCAGGAAGTGATCGTGATCTATCCTGAGTGGCGCGGGTACGACTACATCCTGGTCGGCGACCAGATTGTCGTCATCGATCCGCGCAGCCACGAAATCGTCGCGGTTCTCGAAGCCTAGTTGAATGTCATGCTGTGTGCCCGCGCTGGAATTCCGGCGCGGGCACACGTGCATTTGCAATACTTTTGTTGCCAAATCTTTTTGGCAAATCTTTTGGGAACGTGCTGCGCAGCAAAACGTTGACCTTCCGAGCACCCCGAACTAATACGGAAGGATCGACCATGAACAAAGATCGCGTTGAAGGCAGCTTCGAGCAGGCCAAGGGCAAAGTGAAGGAAGTCGCGGGCAAGGCCAGCGGCGACGCCAAGCTCGAAAGCGAAGGTAAGGCGCAGCAGGTCGCCGGCAAGATGCAGAACGCCGTCGGCGGCATCAAGGACACGGTCAAGGAAGCTCTCGACCACTAAGTCCCGCTGTAAAATCAAAACGGAAAACCCGGCGCTTGCGCCGGGTTTTTTGTTGTGCAGGCTATGGCCTCCAACAGGAGCGCCCGATGATTACCCGTTTTCCCGGCCTGACCCCGACCCGCAGCCGCGCCGTGATCCACGAGGGGCTGGTCTATACGGTCGCCGTGTCGCCGGACCCTGACCCCACCGTCTACGAGCAGACGCAAAAGGCGCTCAAGCGCATCGACGAAAGTCTCGCCATGTCGAAGACCGACAAGAGCCGCATTCTGTCGGCCATCGTCTACGTCGCCGACATCAAGCAAAAAGAGCACATGAACAAGGCCTGGGACGAATGGGTTGACCGCAGCAATCCGCCGATGCGGGCCTGCCTCGGTGTCGATCTCGAGCATCCGCACCTCGTCGAAATCGTCGTCACCGCCGCACAGGAATAAACCATGCTGACCGCCGACAAATACAAGGACCTCAAAGTGCAACTCGACGGCTTCGTGCCGCCGGGCAAAGGCTTCCATCGCAATCTGCTGATCGACATGATGTATGCATCATTGCCGCGCGATCCGAACGTCAAGATACAGATCTATAACGCCGAGATCGTGCCCGGCGGCTACACCAACTGGCATTGCCACAACGGCCCGGCGTTTTTCGTTTGCCTGCAGGGGCAGTTCGAGGCGCATTTCGAGGAAGGCACCTTGATCACGGCGAAGGCCGGCGATTGCTACGTCGAGCCGATCGCCAAGTTTCACCGTGGCCACAACCCGCATCCCGAATTATCTTATGCCGGCATTGGGCTGTGCTTCACCCCACCCGATCGCGACCACGTCACCAATTCGATCGAGCGGCCGTGGTAATCTTGACGCCCCGCACCAGCGGCCAGTCCGGCTCGTTGTGCTGCATGACCCAGGGTTCGCGCAGCGCGGCGTCGTGCCATTCGCGCCAGGCCGGCAGCGCCATCACCGCGTCCATGTAGGCCTGCGCTTCGGTGCTGACCTGCATGCCGTAAGTATGCAGGCGCGACACCACCGGCGCGTACATGGCGTCGGCGGCGCCGAACGCGCCGAACAAAAATGCGCCGCCCTGCCCGAACCGCTTGCGGCAATCGCGCCACAGCGCATCGATGTGCCAGACATTTTCCATAACGTCGTCGGCTTGCGGCCGCGCCTTCGGCGGCAGCCATGTGTTCATTGGGCAGGCCTTGCGCAGCGCCTGGAAGCCGCCGTGCATTTCGTTCGACACGACGCGGGCGTGGCTGCGTGCGCGCATGTCCGACGGCCACAGCCCGGCCTTGGGACACTTCTCGGCAAGATATTCAAGAATGGCGAGCGACTCCCACACCGCCATATCGCCATCCACCAGCACCGGTACCTTGCCGGCCGGCGAATACTTCAACACCTGTTCGCGGCTACCGGGCTCGTAGAGCGGGATCACCTGCTCGTCGAAGGCAATGTCCGCGACTTTCATGGCGATCCAGGGCCGCAGCGACCATGACGAATAGTTCTTGTTGCCGATGATGAGTTTGAGAGACATCGCTTAAGCCTTCTTCTCTTCCGGCGCGTCGATGGGACCGCCGGCTTTCTTCCAGGCGCCGAAACCGCCGCGCACATGAGCGACCGGCTTGAGGCCCATATGCTGCGCGGTCTGTGCGGCCAACGCCGAGCGCAAACCGCCGGCGCAGAAGAATACGTATTTCTTGTCCTGGCCGAACACCGGCTTGAAGTAAGGGCTGGCCGGATCGATCCAGAACTCCAGCATGCCGCGCGGACAATGAAAGGCGCCCGGAATTTTGCCGTCGCGCGACAGTTCGCGCGGATCGCGGATATCGACCAGCACCGTATCCTCGCGTCCGGCGAGCGAAATCGCCGCCTCGACCGGCAAGGTCTCGATCTCGCGCTCGGCGGCGTCCACCAGCGCCTTGTATCCGGTGGTAATGGTCTGCGGCATACGGTCCCCTTTCCGCCTTTTTGGCAGAGCGGAGCGCAACGCTCAAGCCAAGGACGGTTGTAGCGGCGAGCGCCAACAGGCAGCATAAGGAAACGGGAGCGACTCGATGCTGGTGCTGACCCTGCCTGACCTGATCGCCATCGCCTATTTCTTCGGGGCCTGGCTCATCTATTCATACGTCATCGAGAAGACCGCCGCCGGCAAAGGCAGCCTCAACGCCCGCGTCAACGGCTATCGCGACAACTGGATGGAGCAATTGCTCGGCCGCGACGTGCGCATGGTCGACGCGCAGGTCACCGCGGCATTGCAGAACGGTACGGCGTTTTTTGCCTCCACCAGCCTGATCGCGATCGGCGGCGCGCTGACCTTGATGCGCTCGAGCGACGACCTCCTTCCGGTGATGTCGCTGCTCAACCTCGGCTCGGTCCCGTCCCGGCAGCTCTGGGAATTGAAGATGCTGGGGCTGATCGTCGTTTTCGTCTATGCGTTCTTCAAATTCGCCTGGTCGTACCGGCTGTTCAATTATTTCGCCATCATGGTCGGCGCCGCGCCGCCGCCGGCCGCCAAGGACACGCCGGCGGCGAAAGCCTTCGCCCACCGCGCCGCGCGGCTGTGCGAAGACGCCGGCCGCCACTTCAACCGCGGCCAACGCGCGTTCTTTTTCGCGCTCGGCTATCTCGGCTGGCTGCTCGGACCGATACCGCTGGTGCTGACCACCAGCGGTGTGGTCATCGTCATGTGGCGGCGGCAGTTCTCATCGGAATCGAGCAAGGCTTTCGCCTCCGATTTCGAAGCGCCAAAACCTTAAGCCAGCCCCATCAATACCGCGATCAGCGCCACCACCATGACGCCGATGCCGACCGCAATCGCGGTCACGACCTGATCGCTCAGGTTGGCGCGAGCGCCGAGGTCTTGATAGGCGCCGGGTTGCGATGTTGTGGAATGCGTGTCGAGTGACATGGACCGATCCCTCTTGTGAGCATCACTGGCGTCGCCAGGATGGTGCGCGAGAACGCGGACGCGAACTCGGGCGCACGAATCGCCCTTCAGGTGAAAAGCATAACGCCGCTGCGGCGAATGACAAATTTATGGCGCAGCTATTTCACGGCGACGGCAGCAATGCGCCGGTCTTGCCGGTAAGCCGATAGGCGATCAGCCCGAGCCACTCATGCGTGGCGAGATCCAGATCGTACAAGCCCTTGCCCAGCGTGTCGGCGAAAGCCCAGGAACCGCGCAACCGCGTTTTCCAGACAGCCGGATAGGCTTCGACGGGAAATCCCGCCTCGCGGAAGCAGCCGATGGCGCGCGGCATGTGCTGCGCCGATGTCACCAGCAGCCAGCGCTCGCCGGGTTTCGGTTTCGCGACTTCTTTGCTGAACACGGCGTTTTCGAAGGTATTGCGCGACCGGGATTCGACCATCACGCGCTCGCGCGCAATGCCGAAACTGTCGGTCAGCGCATAGAAATACTTGGCGTCGGTCTGCCCGGTTGGAAACAGACTGGCATCGCCGTTGGCATAGACGATGCGGGCATTCGGATAGGTGCGCGCCAGCTTGGCAATCGCCGTGATGCGGCCGCCGTCGCTGGTCAACATCGGCTGATCGTAATCGTTCGACAGAGCCGATGCGATGCCGCCACCCAGCACCACAATGCCATCCGGCGCGCCGCGCGATGCATCCCAGGGCGGAAACCGGCTCTCCAACGTGTGTGCGAGAAAGCCACCCAAGGGCGAGAAGCCGAGCAGCGCCAGCAAGACCAGACTGCCGATGGCCAGCCGCAAACCGGCGCGGCGAAACCGCGTCATCAGCAGCCCGACGCCGACGAGCCCCAGCACGATCAAAAAATTGGACGGCAGCAGGAGAAAGGCGACGGTTTTGGACAGAACAAAAAACATCGCGGACCCGATCAATGCCGACCGGGGCCCAGTCTAGCAAAGATTGCGGTGAGCACCGCCCTTTTATGGGCGGCGGCCGGTTCGCCTGCCGCTAGCGCGACTTCTTCCACTCTTCGTAACGCTTCGTGTTCTCTTCGTTCGGCGGATAGAGCCCGGGGAGTTTGGCCCCCTTCTCCACTTCCTGCACCAGCCAGCTTTCCAAAAGCTCGTGTTCGGCGCCGCCCTCGGCAACGAAATCGGCGAGATCTTTCGGGATGATCACCGCGCCATCGTCATCGGCGACGATGATGTCGCCCGGGAAGATCGCACAGCCGCCGCAGCCGATCGGCTCTTCCCAGCCGACGAAGGTCAACTGGTTGACCGAAGCCGGTGCCGCCATGCCGGCGCACCAGACCGGCAGACCGGTGGCGACCACACCGTGCTTGTCGCGCATCACGCCGTCGGTGATCAGCGCGGTGACGCCGCGCTTGACCATGCGCATGCACAGGATATCGCCGAAAATGCCGGCGCCGGTGACGCCCATGGCGTCGGCGACGACAACGCAATCGGCCGGCATGGCCTCGATGGCCGAGCGCGTCGAGATCGGGGCCGACCAGCTCGCCGGCGTCGCCAGATCCTCGCGCACCGGCACGAAGCGCAGCGTGAAGGCCGGGCCGACAACGCGCTTGCCGGAAAAGCCGAGCGGCATGGCGCCGGCCATCCAGGAGCGGCGGATACCTTTCTTCAGCAGCATCGTGGTGATGGTGCCGGTGGTGATGTTTTTGAGTTTGTCGATCGTGGCAGCGGAAGTCATTTGATGTCCCTTCAGGCCGGTGTCAGGCCGAGCCGCTCATCGCGGCGGCGGAGATAAGCAACGAACGGAATGGCCAGCACCACCATCCAGAGTTTGCCGACGATCTGGCCCATCAGAAAATCGAGCGAGCCGAAAGCGAGCCACAGGAAGATGACCGAGTCCACCACCAACCCAACGAGGCTTGAGAGCACCACGGCCAGCACCAGACGGCGGCGCGCCAGCGGCGTGTAGATGGCAAAATCGGTGAATTCGGAGACCATGAAAGCGGTCGCCGAGGCGATCACCAGTTGCGCCGGCGAAAACGCCGCCGAGATCGCGGCGCCCGCGATAATGGCACCGACACCGAATTCGACGCCGAGCCGCCGCTGCACCAGGTCGCGCAGGACCAGAGCCGCGCCGATCAGAAGCACGCCGGACGGCGCCATCAGCCCGGGCGCAACCGGCACAAGGCAAGGACTGTTGGGCGGGCACACCGTGCCGAAATGGCCGAGCATCCAGTTTGCGACAGGAACCGTCAGGCAGAACAGAACGAGGAAAATCGCGCCTTCGACATTCTTACGGGTCTCATTGTTCATCACGCTCTCGTCGCTTTTCGGCTCATAAATTTCACATAACCCTGCGCCCGCAAGGTGCAGGCCGGGCACTCGCCGCAGCCATAGCCCCAAGGGTGGCGCCGACTGCGGTCGCCCAAATAACAGCTATGGGTGTGTTCGACAACGAGGTCGAGTAAAGCTTCACCACCGATTTCTTCGGCCAGCGCGAAGGTGGCGGCCTTGTCGATCCACATCAGCGGCGTATCGATCACAATAGGTTTATCGAGCCCCAGAGAGAGCGCCGCCTGCATGGCTTTGACGGTCTCGTTGCGGCAGTCGGGATAGCCGGAATAATCGGTCTCGCACACGCCGGTGACGATATGGCCGGCGCCGCGGCGATAGGCCAGCGCGCCGGCAAAGCAGAAAAAGATCAGATTGCGCGCCGGGACAAAGGTCGTCGGCAGCCCGTTGGCGCCGAGTTCGATGGCGGTTTCGCGCGTCAGCGCAGTCTCCGATATGGCTGCCAGCGCATCGAGCTTGATGAGATGGTCGTCGCCGAGGCGCTGCGCCCATTGCGGCCGCATCGCGCTCATTTTTTCGCGCAAATGTGCCCGCACTTCGAGCTCGATCACATGACGCTGGCCGTAGTCGAAACCGACCGTCTCGACGCGGGCAAACCGCTCAAGCGCCCAAGCAAGGCAAACGGTGGAGTCCTGCCCGCCGGAAAACATGACCAGCGCACTGTCGGCATCAAGGTCCGTCACCGGCGGATCAATCCCATTTCGGCGACCACGACCAATCGACAATGCGGCCGTCGCGGGCCAGACCGGCGATTTCCTTCATTTCCGCATCCGACAGATCGAAATCGAAAATGGCGAAGTTCTCCTGCAGCCGTTCGATCTTGCTGGTGCGCGGGATTACCCCGATGCCCTGTTGCGTGAGCCAGCGCAAACAGACTTGCGCAGCGGTCTTGCCATGCGCCTTGCCGATCCGTGCGAGAAGTTCGTCGCCGGTGGCGTTGCCCCGCGCGATCGGGCTGTAGGCAACCGGCGCCATGCCGGCCTTGCGGCAGGCCGCGATCACCTTGTCCTGATTGAGATAGGGATGACACTCAAACTGGTTGCACACCAGCGGTTCGGTCGTGGCTTTCATTGCCTGCTCGACCAGCGCCACTGTAAAATTCGACACACCAATCTGCCGCACGAAACCTTCGGCCTTCACCTTGGCCATGGCGCCGAGCGTTTCGGCGAGCGGGATGCGCGGGTTCGGCCAGTGAATCAGCAGCAGGTCGATGACGTCGAGCCGCATCCGCACCAGGCTTTCCTTGACCGAACGCTCGAGGTCATGCGGCGCCAGCCGCTCTGGCTGGATCTTGGTGCAGACGACGACTTCGGAGCGGTGGCCCGAAGTGCGCACGCCCTCACCCACCGCCGCCTCGTTGTCGTACATTTGCGCGGTGTCGATGTAGCGATAGCCGACGCGGATCGCCTGCTGGACGACGCGCGCGCAATCGCGGCCGCGCAATTGCCAGGTGCCGAGGCCCACGAGCGGCAGCTTGAAACCATGGACCTCGACACTCTGCATCTGCGCACCCCGCTATTTGTTATCGGCGTCGAGCAAAAATCCCAGCAGGAAAATCGCGCGACGCGCCGTTTCACGGTTGTTGCATTCGGCGCTCATCGGCGTCGCCATCGTGCCCTGGAAAAAGTCCCAGTAGAACGTGCAGGTCTTTTCCCGCGACGTAATCCAGGCGCGCTGCATATCGCGCAACTTGACCTTCTGCTCTTCATCGAGTTTGTCACGCAGCCGTTTGAAGGTCTCGTTCAGGATATCGTCCCAGATGGCCTGCTCGCGCGAGATGCAGCCCGTCATTTCCGAGGTCGCACCGGAGACGTCCTTCAGGCACGGTTCCGAAACCAAGCCAATGCATTTTTCCTCGTTACCCGATTTCGACTTGATGCAGTTCTGCACCGTCGCGAAGTCGCGCACCGCCTGGCTCGGCTTTTGCGCAAAAGCCGAGCCGGCAGACAACAGCGACGCGACAGCGACGGCCAAAACTGCGCGGATCACGGCGTGTCCCAGACCGGCGCGTGCGGCGGATTGACGACGCGCATGTTGTTGGCGTTGAGCTTCTTCAACTCCGCCATTTCAGCATCCGACAGCTTGAAATCGAACACGTTGAGATTGGCCTTGAGATGATCCGGCGTCGCGGTGCGAGGGATCGGGATGGCTCCAAGTTGCACCAGATAACGCAGCGACACCTGCGCCGCGCTCTTGCCATGCGCCTTGCCGATGGTTTCCAGCGCTTCGCCGCCCTCCAGCTTGCCGCGCGCGATCGGGCAATAAGCGACGATGGCCATGCCGTGCTTCTTGCTCGCGGCGACAACCTTATCCTGATTGATGAAGGGATGCATTTCGATCTGGTTGCAGACCAGCGGCTCCGTCGTCACCGCCCAGGCTTCGTCCAGCATCTTGGTGGTGAAGTTGGCGACGCCGACGTGCTTCGCCAAACCGTCCTTCTTTGCCTTGCACAGCGCCGGAATACTGACGCTGAACGGGATGTCCTTGTTGTTCCAGTGGATCAGCAGCAGGTCGACGTAAGGCAACTGCAATTTGGCAAGACTTTCATCGAGCGACTTCTGGAACAGGTCCGGCGTCAGGTTGTTCTCGCGGACCTTCGTGGTGATGAAGATGCCCTCGCGCTTGACGCCGGAAGCGCGCAGCCCCTCGCCGACTTCCTTCTCATTGCCGTAGAAGGCAGCGGTATCGAGATGGGTGTAGCCGACCTGGAGCGCGGTCTTGACCGCCTGGACGCAGACGTCCTCCTTCAGGGTCATGGTGCCGAGGCCGATCTGGGGGATATGGGCGCCATGGGCATCAATAAATTGCATTTCAAACTCCTTGGACGTCTTTTTGGTTTGGGCTGGCAGTCGGTTCGCGCCGGGAGAATGCCCGCTTGTCGCCGCCCTGCCAACGGGGTCCGCTTCCGGCTCGGAATGGCAGTTTTCGCGGCCGCCACAGGGCACCGGCTAAATAAATGGCCTGCGTTGTTTTATCGCAAAGCGCGACAATACTTGTTGGGTCAAGCTATTGGCGACACTTGTTAGTTTGGAATAATTCAAGACTGAAATCAGCACTTGCATCGGTTCGTTTTAATGCTTTTGTGAGGCCCGATACCTAGTCTGGAGAACACATGCGCCGCCTTCTTATCCTGATCGGCTTTGCCGCCCTGGTGACCTTGTCGCCCGCACCCGTGCTGGCCCAGGAGTATGTGCTCACGATCAAGGACCACAAATTCACGCCGACGGAGCTCAAGGTTCCGGTAAATCAGCGCATCGTCATCACCGTGATCAACGAGGACGCCACGGCGGAAGAATTCGAAAGCAACATTCTCAAGGTCGAGAAGGTCATTGCCGGCAATTCCAGAGGCACCGTGCGGATCGGTCCGCTGGCGCCCGGCAAGTACCCTTTCATCGGCGAGTTTCATGAGGCCACCGCCAAGGGCGTGGTGATCGCGGAATAAATCATGCTTGGCGCACTCATCATCGTATTTCGTGAAGTCCTCGAAGCGGGCCTGATCGTCGGCATCGTGATGGCGGCGACGCAAGGCGTTGCCGGCCGCGGCCGCTGGATCATGATCGGCATCGGCGGCGGAATTTTGGGCGCCGCCGTGGTCGCGCTGTTTGCCGGCGCGATCTCACAAGCCTTCCAGGGCTCGGGACAAGAACTGTTCAACGCCGCCGTGCTCGCCATCGCGGTCGTCATGCTGATGTGGCACAACGCCTGGATGGCGCGGCATGGCCGCGAAATTGCTGCCGAGATGCGCTCGATCGGCACTGCTGTCAGCGAAGGCGCCAAGCCCCTCACCGCACTCGCCATCGTCGTCGGTCTCGCTGTGCTGCGCGAAGGTTCGGAAGTGGTGCTGTTCCTCTACGGAATCTTTGCCTCCGGCACGTCCGGCAATTCGCTGCTCGCCGGCGGTCTACTCGGCATCGCGGCGGGCGCGGCCTTCACCGGCTTGACCTATTACGGCCTGCTCGCGATCCCCAACCGTTACATCTTCTCGGTGACAAGCTGGCTGATCGCGCTGCTGGCGGCCGGCATGGCGGCACAGTCGGTGCAGTTCCTCAACAACGCAGGCTTTGCCGAAGTGCTCGGCCGCACCGTCTGGGATACGTCGTGGGTCTTGTCGGAAAGCAGCATTTTTGGAAAATTGCTGCACACGCTGATCGGTTACACCGAACGGCCGACTGAGCTTCAGCTCGTGGTCTATATCGGCACGCTGGCTGCGATGTACGTGCTGATGCGGCTCGCGGCCTATCGTCCGCAACGGCCGCTGGCGGCTTAGACCTTCTTCCGGCTGTACTGTCATACCGCTGTCACCCTAGCGTCATGGTGCTTAACGACATTCCCCCTCATCAATAGGGGGAGTGTGTGATGACCGATTTCGCTTTGCCGGGCTCGCTTGAGCCGGCCATGCCGTCCAAACGGCCCAACCTCGACAAAGGCTTCAATCCGCTGACCCTCATCGGTTTCATGGGGGTTCTTGCCGCTGGATTGCTGTTTGTCGCCTACAGCCTGTACGCGGACGTCGAGCAGACCGGCGCGAAAGTCACGACCTACCTGCCCTACATCCTGCTGTTCGTGGCGCTGCTGATCGCGCTCGGCTTTGAATTCGTCAACGGTTTCCACGACACGGCCAATGCCGTTGCAACGGTCATCTACACCCACTCACTACCGGCGGAATTTGCCGTTATGTGGTCGGGCCTCTTCAATTTCCTTGGCGTGCTGGTGTCCAGCGGCGCCGTTGCGTTCGGCATCATTTCGCTGTTGCCGGTGGAATTGATCCTCCAGGTCGGCAGCGGCGCCGGCTTTGCCATGGTGTTCGCGCTGCTGATCGCCGCGATCCTGTGGAACCTCGGCACCTGGTATCTCGGCCTGCCCGCTTCCAGCTCGCACACGCTGATCGGCTCGATCATCGGCGTTGGCGTCGCCAACGCGCTGCTGCGCGGACGCGACGGCACGTCGGGCGTCGATTGGGGCAAGGCGACTGAAATCGGTTACGCGCTGCTGTTGTCCCCCCTCGTTGGCTTTCTGGTCGCGGCGGGCCTGCTGCTGTTGATGAAACTGCTGGTCAAGAGCCCGCAGCTCTATCAGGCGCCCGAAGGCAACAAGCCGCCGCCGCTGTGGATCCGCAGCCTGCTGATCCTGACCTGCACCGGCGTGTCGTTCGCGCACGGCTCCAATGACGGCCAGAAGGGCATGGGCCTCATCATGCTGATCCTGATCGGCACCGTGCCAACGGCCTATGCTTTGAACCGCGCTCTGCCCGACAACGCCGTCATCGAATTCCAGCAGACCGCGCAGGCGGCGGCGAAAGTCGTCGAGTCCAAAGCTGCCGGCTACAACGTGCTTGGCAATCCGCGCCCGGCGGTGACCGCTTATGTTGCACAACACCAGATCAACGAAGGCACTTATCCTTCTCTGGCTGCACTGCTGCGCGACATCTCCAAGCAGGTTTCCGATTACGGTTCGGTCTCGAAAATTCCGGCGGAGGTTGTCGGCAACACACGTAACGATATGTACCTCACCTCGGAAGCGATCCGGTTCCTGATGAAAGACAAGGAGTCCGATCTGTCGAAGGCGGACGTCGCGACGCTCAACGCCTACAAAGGCTCGATCGACAAGTCGACCAAGTTCATCCCGACCTGGGTGAAGATCGCGGTCGCGATCGCGCTGGGGCTCGGCACCATGATCGGCTGGAAGCGCATCGTCATCACCGTCGGCGAAAAGATCGGCAAGACGCATCTGACCTACGGTCAAGGCGCCGCTGCCGAACTGGTGGCCGCTGGAACGATCTTCGCCGCCGACCATTTCGGCCTGCCGGTCTCGACCACGCACGTGCTGTCGTCCGGCGTCGCCGGCACGATGGCGGCCAACGGCTCCGGTTTGCAGATGTCGACGATCCGCAATCTGGCGATGGCTTGGGTGCTGACGCTGCCGGCGGCAATGCTGCTGTCGGGATCGCTGTACTTCGTGTTCAGCAAAATCTTCTAAGCATGCCCCCTGCCGCCGGTGCATTCCCCATGCATCGGCGGACTTTTTAGCGCCGGCTGCCGCCCAAAAGGCGCGTCAGCGCCGACTTCCACCTAATGCGGCGAAGGCCGCTTCCGGCGCGCTGTCGATCAGCTTGAGCAGTGCGCGGGCCGGACCGCGCGGTGAGCGCTTACCCTGCTCCCAGTTGCGCACAGTCTCGATCGGCACTTCGATCTTTTTGGCGAAGGCCGCCTGGGTCAGTTTGCAGCGCGAACGGACGTGGCGCACGAAGGCGGCCGGGTCCTTGTGATCGACGGTCTTTTCGCTGCCGTCGGACATGATCTCGACGATCCGCCCATCGGCTTTCAGACGCACCCGCATCATGGCCGTTCTCCCGATTGCTCTGGGCCAATGAACTAGCTGATTCGGGATTTGCAAAAGTTAATGCGGCTCGTTCGGCCTGCGGAACCGCTTCAAGACCAGCACCGCGACAAACAGCGCGACCACGCCGATGCCAATCGCCCACGGCGCCCAGGACGGCAGTTCCGGCGCGACCGCCAGTCCGATGAACAGGCCGACAAACACGCTGGCGATCGTCAGGCCCTTCCAGCCCAGTTCTTCCAGTTCGCGTTTCATTTCGTCTTTTCGAAAATCTCGCGGCCGATCAGCATGCGCCTGATCTCGCTGGTCCCCGCCCCGATCTCGTAGAGCTTGGCGTCGCGCAGCAGGCGGCCGGTGGCGTAGTCGTTGATGTAGCCGTTGCCGCCGAGGCACTGGATCGCTTCCAGCGCCATCCAGGTTGCCTTTTCGGCGGCAAACAGAATCGCGCCAGCGGCGTCTTCGCGGGTGATGCGCCCTTCGTCCGAGGCGCGCGCCACCGCGTACACATAAGACTTGGCGGCGTTCATCGTCACATACATGTCGGCGAGCTTGGCCTGCACCAGCTGGAACTGGCCGATGGCCTGGCCGAACTGTTTGCGCTCGTGAACGTAGGGCACGACCACATCCATGCAGGCCTGCATGATGCCCAAGGGCCCGGCGGCCAGCACGACCCGCTCGAAGTCGAGGCCCGACATCAGCACGTTGACGCCATTGCCGACCGCGCCGAGCACGTTCTCCTCCGGCACTTCGCAATCGGTAAACACGAGTTCGCTGGTGTCGGAGCCGCGCATGCCGAGCTTGTCCAGTTTCTGCGCCGGTGCAAAACCTTTCATCGTCTTCTCGATGATGAAGGCGGTGATGCCGCGCGCGCCCGCGGTGCGGTCGGTCTTGGCGTAGACCACCAGCGTCTCGGCGAGCGGGCCGTTGGTGATCCACATTTTCGAACCGTTGAGGACGTAGCGGTCGCCGACCTTGTCGGCGCGCGTGCGCATCGACACCACGTCGGAACCGGCGCCCGGCTCGGACATCGCCAGCGCGCCGACGTGCTCGCCGGATATCAGCTTGGGCAGATATTTGCGCTTCTGCTCCGCCGTCCCGTTGCGGTTGAGCTGGTTGACGCAAAGATTTGAATGCGCGCCGTAGGACAGCCCGACCGCGGCACTGGCGCGGGAAATCTCTTCCATCGCCACGCAGTGCGCGAGATAGCCAAGCCCCGCCCCGCCATATTCTTCATCGACGGTTATACCGTGCAGGCCGAGCGCGCCCATTTCGGGCCACAGGTCGCGCGGGAACACATTGTCGCGGTCGATGGCCGCCGCGCGCGGCGCGATACGATCCTGGGCGAAGCTGTTGACCGATTGACGCAGCATGTCGGCCTCGGAACCGAGACCGAAATCGAAGCCCGCCCATGCATTGGGGATCATAAAGCCGCCTCCCGTTTTATTGACGCATGATCCGATCCGAAAACCGGTTCCCACTTTTCGGGATCATGCGCGCGGCGCTTCGGACGCCGATTTTTATCGGGAGACTCTATCGCGTGCCGGTCAGCCTGTCAGGGCCTCGGCCGGCATCGGCGCACGGGCCGACCGCTTGGCCTGCTCCAGCAGCCGGTCGATGGTGCTGGCAGGCGCCGGCCTGGCGAACAGGAAGCCCTGCATTTCATCGCAGCCGGCCAGCCGCAGCAGCACGCGCTGCTGTTCGGTCTCGACGCCTTCCACCAGCACCGACAGGCCGAGCGCACGTCCGAGCGCCACGATGGCCTGGATGATGACGCCGCCATTGGCGGAGTTGCCCAGCGCGATGACGAAGCTGCGGTCGATCTTGAGCTTGTCGAGCGGGAAGCGTTGTAGATAGCCGAGGTTCGAGTAGCCCGAGCCGAAATCGTCCAGCGCGATGCGTACGCCGAGCGCATGCAGGTCCTCGATGCGCTTGACCATCTCTTCCGGGTTGTCGATCAAAACGCCTTCGGTGATCTCGAGCATCAACCGCGACGGCGGTACGCCGCTCTCGTCCAGCGCCGAGCGCACCAGATCGACGATGGCGCGGTCGCGCACCTGCAAGGGCGACAGATTGACCGCCACGTAGAGTTCCGGCCAGCGCTTGGCTTCTTTCAACGCGCGGCGCAACACGAAGGCGCCGAGTGAATCCATCAGGCCCATCTGCTCGGCCACCGGAATGAACACCGCAGGACCAATGGGTCCCCGCGTCGCATGGGTCCAGCGCAGCAGCGCCTCGACGCCGACGACGCGGCCGCCCTGCGCCGCGACGATCGGCTGATAATGCAATTCCAGATCGCCCGCGCTCAGCGCGCGCGGCAATTCGCGCTGGATGAATTTCTGATCGGTCGAAACGGTGTCGATAGCGGGGGTGAATACCACCACGGCGCCGGCACCCTTCTTGGCGGCGGCGCGCAATGCCAGTTCGGCGCGACGCGTGAGTTCACCGCGTGTGGCGGCATGCCCGGGCGCCTGTGCAAAGCCGGCGTGGGCGCTGATCCGTACCACGGTGTCGATCCAGTGCGGGCGCACGACCGATGCGACGATGCCGCGCAGCGTGGCTTCGGCGTCGACGGTATTGTCCGCCGAGAACGTTATGGCGAATTCGTCGCTGCCGATGCGGCCGCAGCGCGCATGCGCCGGCAAAGCGTCGCGCAGTCTATTGGCGACCGAGACGATCAATTCGTCGCCGCCGAGCACCCCGAGTTCGGCGTTGACGTCGGACATGCCGTCGAGCTCGATCACCGCGAAGGTGGTGATCTCGTTGTCGGCGCGTTCGGCCAGCATTAGGTCGAGCAATTCGAGCGTCTTGGCGTGGTTGGGCAAGCCCGTCAGCTTGTCGATGTCGCCGGCTTGCGCCGCCAGTTCTTCGCTCGCCTTGAGTTCACGGCGCGCGCTGCGCAACTGCCACAGCGAAAATCCGGCAAAGCCGATCAGCAACGCAGTGATGCCGATGACCAGCGGCATCAGCCGGTCCATCGTATCCGTCGCCGGATAATTCTTGTCCCAGGTAAAGAAGCCGGCGATGCGCCCCTGCCCGTCGAGCACCGGCTGCATCTCGCGCTGGTTCTGCTCCGGCTCGGCTTCGAATTTCAGATTGAGCAGCCCAGTACTTTGCTCGACCATCCGCACGAAGCGCGGATCGAGTTGTCCGGACTGCCCGAACAGAGTGCGAAATTCGGAAACGGCGTTGCGCAGCGAGGCACGCTGGTCGGCCCAGAGGTTTTCATCGCTGCGGCGCGCCAGATCGTAGCCGACGCCCGCGCACAATGCGGTGGCGCCCATGGCCAAAACCGCCAGCACCGCGATCAGTTTCGAGCCGGAAAACTTGCGGGCCGCCTGCGCGCGGCGCGCGGCGTCACCATGGGCCGCGCCCCGCTTGAAGCGGGCGAACAGTGAGCGTCGCGGACTTGCGCCCTGCGCTGCGGTATTGACCTCGCCAACCACGCTCGAATGCCCCACGCCTACGCACCGCGACCCAGCATTACGGATAGAGATTCAGCATTAATTGTCGGTCAGGAAACACGGTGAACGAAAAGTAATCGGACATTTCTGGCAACGGAACCGCGCTATTTCAGCCCAAACCACAGGGTTGCGATGGACAAAAACGAGAAAAACCCGACCACATCGGTGACCGTCGTCACAAAGGGGCTGGACGCCACCGCCGGGTCGAACTTCATGCGGTGCAACGCCAACGGGATCAGGATGCCGCCGGCCGCGGCCGCGACCAGATTGGTGATCATGGCCAGCCCGATCACGATGCCGAGCCCCGGCACCCTGAACCAGGCATAGGCCGCGACGCCGGTAATGACGGCGAAGGCGATGCCGTTGAGCAGGCCGACCAGAACTTCGCGGATGATGACCCGGCGTGCATTGGCGTCACTCAAAGCCTGGGTCGCGAGCGCACGCACCGCCACCGTCATGGTCTGGGTGGTGGCATTGCCGCCCTGGCTGGCGACAATCGGCGCCAGCACGGCGAGCGCCACCATTTTCTCCAACTGCCCCTCGAAAAAGCCCAGCACGGACGATGCGAGAAAGGCCGTGCCAAGGTTGATCAGCAGCCAGTTGAAACGGCCGCGCGCAATCGACCACACCGAATCCGACAGTTCTTCGTCGCGGATGACGCCGCCGAGCGCCTTG
>CAISIV010000052.1 GCA_903885555.1 uncultured Hyphomicrobiales bacterium | reverse complement strand
CCTTCACGGCGCCGGCTGCGCGGCGGTCTTAGTTTCCCACGCGCAGCACCGGATTGACGGCGCTGCCCAGCACCTTGCCGTAGCGCGCCTTGATGTCCTTCTCGGCGTCGGTCGTGGGATTCTCCGGATAGTCCGGAACCGCATAGCCCTTGCTCTGCAGCTCCTTGATCGCGGCCTTGAGCTGCGGGATCGAGGCGGAAATATTGGGGAGCTTGATGATGTTGGCTTCCGGCTTCATCGTCAGCTTGCCGAGCTCGGCGAGCTCATCGTTGATCTTCTGCTCGGGCTTCAGCTTGTCGGGGAAGTTGGCGATGATGCGGCCTGTCAGCGAAATGTCCTTGAGCTTCATCTCCACGCCGGCCGCGGCTACGAAGGACCGGACGATCGGCAGCAAAGAGTAAGTCGCAAGCCCGGGCGCTTCATCGACCTTTGTCCATTCGATTTCGAGCTTCGACATGGTTTCCCTCGTGCCTTTCAATGAATTGGTCTCGGCGCGCGCCGTATAGCATCCGCGTTCCACGGGTAAAAGCCTTGTTTGCCCGGCGATTTCGGCCGGAAGCGCGACCGGCGCTTGACGTAGACGGCCGGCTTGGGCAGGGGCTGCATCTTCAGGGCGTTTACCCGCCGAGGAGTACGGTATGCCGGGGGCTGGCACCGACAAGACCAAAAGATGGATCGAGCAGCCGGCGCCCGTGGTGGTGCTGGTCGAGCCGCAGCTTGGCGAGAATATCGGCGCGGCGGCGCGCGCCATGGCCAATTTCGGGTTGTCGCGTTTGCGCCTGGTGAAACCGGTGCAGGGCTGGCCCAACGAGCGGGCGCGGGTGATGGCGGCGGGCGCCGACCGCGTGCTCGAGGGCGCGACGCTCCATGACAGCCTTGAGGATGCCATTGCCGATTGCAGCTTCGTTCTGGCGGCAACCGCCCGCCACCACGACCAGGCCAAGCCGGTGATCTCGGCCGAGCAGGCTGCGACTGAAGTAAGGCCCCGGATCGCCTCGGGCGAGACCGTGGCGCTGGTGTTCGGCCGCGAGCGCAACGGGCTGGAAAACCACGAGGTCGGCATGGCCGACCGGATTTTGACGCTGCCGGTCAACCCGGCCTTTGCCTCGCTCAATCTGGCGCAGGCGGTCATCATCGTCGGTTACGAATGGTTCAAGCAGTCGGGCGAGGGCAATATGCCCTTTGCGACGGCCGAGCGTTCGCCGCCGGTGGCCAAGCAGCAGTTAGAAGCCTTCTTCACCGACCTCGAACGCGAACTGGAAAAAGTTGAATTCTTCCGGCCGCCGGAGAAACGCGGCGTGATGCAGGTGAACCTGCGCAACATCTTCCAGCGCATTGCGCCGACCAAGCAGGACATCCGCACGCTGCACGGCGTGGTCACGGCCTTGACCCAAGGGCGCAAAGGCCCGGCGCGCGGCGGCACCTTCGACAGCGAGCAGGCGCAGACCTTGCGCAATCTCCTGGCCGAGCATGGCGCCAGCCGCGCGCCGTCCGAGCGCACGCCGTTGCGCGGCCTGCCACGATTGTTACGGCGCAATCCCACCGAGGCGGAGCGGCTGCTGTGGCAGGGGCTGGTCAATGACCGGCGTTTTGCCGGCCGCGGTTTCAAGCGTCAGGTGCCGATCGGTCTGCACGTCAGCGACTTCGTGTCGTTCCCGCTCAAATGCGCGGTCGATCTTGTCCCCGCGCAGGAAGCCGAGGCGGCGGCGCAAGCGCGTGCCGATAAAAAGACCTGGCTCGCCGAGCGCGGCTACCGGCTGATCGAAATCGCGGCGCCGGACGTTGAGAAGGATGTGACGGCGGTTTTGGAAAAGCTCGTCGCGGAAATCGGCGAGCCGTAGCCTCAGCCCTTAAGCGCTTTCACCTGTGCCGCGGCGCCTTCGCGCACCAGGCCGTGGTCGCTGCCGACCGCGATGAAGCGGAAGCCGCGCTTGGCCATGGCCAGCGCGCGTTCGGCATCGCGGCAGTAGATGCCGGGAATTTTGCCGGCTTTCTTGGCGGCAGCGCAAATCTGGTCGATAGCCTGCTCGACCTCCGGCGCCGTGACGTCCTGCGCCGTACCGCCGCTCAGCGCGGTCGACAGGTCGTAGGGGCCGACGAAAAGGGCGTCGATGCCGGGCGTCGCCGCAATCGCCTCAGCATTGGCAAGCGCGGTCCGGGTTTCGATCATCGCCAGCGTCAGCGTGCCGTCGTTCGCCTCGCGCAGATAATCGACGGCATTCGACTTGCCTTGCAGCACCATGGCGCGCTGCGGGCCCCAGCTGCGCTCGCCGAGCGGCGGATACTTGGCGGCGTTCACAAATTGTTTCGCGTCGGCGACGGTGTTGATCATCGGCGCGACGATCGCCTCGGCGCCGAAGTCCAGCGCGCGTGACACGAAGGCGAAGTCGGCGAGGGGGACGCGCACGCAAGGAGCGCTGCCGGCGTTATGCAGTGCGACGATGCCGGTAACGACCGCGTTCAAGTCCCACAGTCCGTGCTGGGCGTCGAACACGCCGCAGACATAGCCTTCGCGCACGATGGTCTCGGCGACGACTGACGAGCCGAGGTTGCACCAGGCCGAAAAAACCGTTTCGCCCGCGCGCAGCCTGCGGGCGAGGTCGAAGGCCGGCACGTCAGCCGCTCTTCTTGATCTGGTCGATCGCCTGGGCGAGCAACGTACCCATCTGCTCGCGGATCGCTGCTTCTTCGATGCCTTTGGGCTTCAAATCGGCCGCAACTTTACGCAAAACGTCATTATCGCCAGCCTCTTCGAAGTCGGCGAGCACGACTTCCTTGGCATAGGCATCGGCGTCGGGACCGGTCTTGCCGAGCATGGCTGCGGCCCAGAGGCCCAGCAGCTTGTTGCGGCGGGCCATCGCCTTGAACTGAAGTTCCTCGTCATGCGCGAACTTCTTTTCGAAGCCCTCTTCGCGCTTGTCGAATGTGGTCATGCCGCCCTCATTGTTACTGCGCGCGATCAAACCTTAATTGATCACTTACGCATATAGAACCGTTGCGCCTTGCATATCGCTGTGTCAGCGTCAAGGCAACCTCGCTGACGGTTTTCTCAAGCGTATTGCGAAGTGGAAAACGAAGGAGTAGCTCAATTGTGCTGCCCTGACCGATCAGCTAGGTTCGCGCAGTGCCCGGACGTTTCGACGCATGCGTCAACTATCCGGCCCCGCCGCCGCGGATCTCGTTCAAGTTACTACAAGGAGCCACGGCAAATCCGATGGACTTTCAAAAACCACGGTACACCCCGATGAGTCGCCGCCGCCGCATTTACGAGGGCAAGGCGAAGGTCCTCTATGAGGGTCCCGAGCCGGGTACTTTGATTCAGCATTTCAAGGACGATGCCACGGCCTTCAATGCGAAAAAGCATGAAGTGATCGAGGGCAAAGGCGTCCTGAACAACCGCATCTCGGAATACGTATTCCAGCACCTCAACGATATCGGCGTGCCGACGCATTTCATCCGCCGGCTCAACATGCGCGAACAGTTGATTCGCGAAGTCGAGATCATCCCGCTTGAGATCGTGGTGCGTAACGTCGCCGCAGGTTCGCTGGCGACCCGTCTAGGAATCGACGAGGGCACCCAGCTGCCGCGCTCGATCATCGAGTTCTATTACAAGAACGACAAGTTGAACGACCCGATGGTCTCGGAAGAGCACATCACGGCGTTCGGCTGGGCCTCGCCCCAGGAAATCGACGACATCATGGCGCTTGCCATCCGCGTCAACGACTTCCTGTCCGGCCTGTTCCTCGGTGTCGGCATCCGTCTGGTCGATTTCAAGATGGAAACCGGCCGGCTGTGGGAAAATGATGTCATGCGCATCGTCGTCGCCGACGAGATTTCGCCGGACTCGTGCCGCCTGTGGGACATCAAGACCAACGACAAGCTCGACAAGGACCGTTTCCGCCGCGATCTCGGCGGACTGGTCGAGGCTTACACCGAAGTCGCCAAGCGTCTCGGCATCGTCGCCGAAGGCGAGCGGCCGCAGGGCACCGGCCCGGTTCTGGTCAAAGGCTAGGCAAGTCGTTCTGTCATGTGAATTACGCGAAGCCCGGACTTGTGCCGGGCTTCGCCGTCTCTAGGTTACGAATCATGAAAGCGCGCGTCACTGTCACTCTGAAAACCGGCATTCTCGATCCGCAAGGCAAGGCGATCGAGGGCGCCTTGCGGTCGCTCGGCGTCGAGGGCGTGGCCTCAGTGCGCCAGGGCAAGGTTTTCGACATCGAAATCGAAGGTACCGACGCCGCCAAGGCCGAGGCGCTGCTCAAGCAGGCCGCCGACAAGCTTTTGGCCAACACGGTGATCGAGAATTACCGCGTCGAGGTTGTGGGATGAGGCGGGTATCGCGATGAAAGCCGCCGTCGTCGTATTTCCGGGGATCAATCGCGAGCGCGACATGGCGCGCACCCTGAAACTGGTCTCCGGTCATGAACCGGCGATGGTATGGCATGCCGAAACCGCGCTGCCGGCCGGCACCGACCTGGTGGTGATCCCCGGCGGCTTCTCCTACGGCGACTACCTGCGCTGCGGCGCGATTGCCGCGCGGGCGCCGATCATGGACGCGGTGCGGGCCCATGCCGCCAAAGGCGGGCTGACGCTCGGCGTCTGCAACGGTTTCCAGATCCTGTGCGAAGCAGGCCTGCTGCCGGGCGTGCTGATGCGCAATGCGCAACTGCGCTTCATTTGCCGCGACGTCTATCTCAAGGTCGAGCGGTCCGACACGCCGTTCACCCGCGGCTATAACGCCGGTCAGGTGATCCGCGTGCCGGTCGCCCATGGCGAGGGCAATTACATCGCCGACGGCGAGACCATCGCCAGGCTCGAAGGCGAGGGCCGGGTGCTGTTCCGTTATTCGTCGCCGGACGGCATGATCGACCCGAACTGGAACCACAACGGCGCCATCAATGCCATTGCCGGTATTCTCAGCGACAAAAGCAACGTCCTTGGCATGATGCCGCACCCGGAAAACCATGTCGAAACGGTGATCGGCCTGACCGACGGCCGCGGCCTGTTTGCCGGCATGGTCGAGCATCTGGCCAAGGCGGCCTAGTCAGCCGGCGCCGGGTCGGCTTGCTCACCAAGCCTGCGCAAAATTCTTACTAAAAAGCCCCGATTTCCTCTGGAAGGCGCGCATTAGGCTGTCCAAATCAGGTGCCGATAGTGCTAGGCAACGAAAAGCCGCCGGCGCTTGAAGCGATCGGCGCTTGCAGCGGCCCTTTGGAGCGAAATGTTCAACAATACCCCCGCCATTACCCCCGAACTGGTCGCCGAGCACGGCCTTAAAGCCGACGAATACAAGCGGCTGACCGACCTGATCGGGCGCGATCCGACGCTCACAGAACTCGGCATCTTTTCGGCGATGTGGAACGAGCACTGCTCGTACAAGTCCTCCAAGGTTCATCTGCGCACGCTGCCGACCAAGGGGCCCCATGTCATCCAGGGCCCCGGCGAGAATGCCGGCGTCATCGACATCGGCGACGGGCTCGCCTGCGTGTTCAAGATGGAGAGCCATAACCACCCGAGCTACATCGAGCCCTATCAGGGTGCTGCCACCGGCGTCGGCGGTATTTTGCGCGACGTGTTCACGATGGGCGCACGGCCGATCGCGTGTCTGAACGCGCTGAGCTTCGGTGCGCCGGGTCATCCGAAAACGCGGCACCTGGTCGGCGGCGTCGTCGCCGGCATCGGCGGCTACGGCAACTCCTTCGGCGTTCCGACCGTTGGCGGCTCGGTGCGTTTCCATGCGCGCTACGACGGCAACATTCTCGTCAACGCGATGGCGGTCGGCATCGCCGAGAAGGATAAAATCTTTTACGCGGCGGCGTCCGGCGTCGGCATGCCGGTCGTTTATCTCGGCTCCAAGACCGGTCGCGACGGCATTCACGGCGCGTCGATGGCCTCGGCCGAATTCGATGACGACAGCGACGAGAAGCGCCCCACCGTGCAGGTTGGCGATCCTTTTGCCGAGAAGCTGCTGCTCGAAGCCTGTCTTGAGATCATGCACAAAGGCTGCGTCATCGCCATCCAGGACATGGGCGCCGCGGGCCTAACATCGTCCGCGACCGAGATGGGCGCTAAGGGCGATCTCGGCGTCACGCTTGACCTCGACAAGGTGCCGTGCCGCGAAGAGAACATGAGCGCCTACGAGATGATGCTGTCGGAGAGCCAGGAGCGGATGCTCATGGTGCTTAAGCCCGACAAGGAACAGGAAGCCGAAGCGATCTTCCGCAAGTGGGGTCTCGACTTCGCGGTGATCGGCGAGACCAACACCAGCAAACGCTTCGTCGTCCGTCACAAGGGCGAAGTGATGGCCGACCTGCCGATCAAGGAGCTGGGCGATTCAGCGCCGGAATACAAACGGCCTTTCGTCAGCCCGGCGAAGTTGCCGGTGATCGATGCCGCCGACGTCAAGGCGCAGGCCGGCATTGCCGACGCGCTGGAATGGCTGATCGCGACGCCGGACCTCTGCTCGAAGCGCTGGGTCTGGGAGCAATACGACCATATCATCGGCGGCAATACCGTGCAGCGCCCCGGCGGCGACGCCGCGGTGGTGCGCGTCGAAGAGGGCCCGAAGGGTCTGGCGCTGACGACCGACGTGACGCCGCGTTACTGCGAGGCCGATCCCTTCGAAGGCGGCAAGCAGGCGGTGGCGGAATGCTGGCGCAATCTCACCGCCGTTGGCGCAACGCCGCTGGCCATCACCGACAATCTCAATTTCGGCAATCCGGAACGCCCCGAGATCATGGGCCAGTTCGTCGGCTGCGTGCGCGGCATCGGCGAAGCCTGCAAGGTGCTGAATTTCCCGGTCGTGTCCGGCAACGTGTCGCTCTACAACGAGACCAATGGCCGGGCGATTTTGCCGACGCCGTCGATCGGCGGCGTGGGTCTGATCGAGGACTTCAAGAAGTCGGCGACTTTGGCCTTCAAGCGCGAAGGCGAAACCATTTTGCTGGTGGGTGAAACCACGGGCTGGCTTGGTCAGTCGATGTATCTGCGTGAGTTGTGCTCGCGTGAGGAGGGCGCGCCGCCTCCGGTCGATCTGATCGAGGAGCGCGAGAACGGCGATTTCGTCCGCGCGCTGATCCTCGATGGCACCGCGACATCGGCGCACGATTTGTCGGATGGCGGCTTGCTGGTCGCGCTTGCCGAAATGGCAATGGCGGGCGGCGTCGGCGCCAGGCTCGACGAAGCGCCCGACGATACGCCGTCGCATGCGTTCTGGTTCGGCGAAGATCAGGCGCGTTACGTGATCACGGTGCCGGCGGGCAAAGCCAAAGCCGTGCTCGACCGCGCCCGCGAGGCCAGCGTGCTGGTGTCGAACATCGGCACCACCGGCGGCGATACTCTGGCGATCTCCGGCGAGCGCGCGATCGAGATCGCGGCGCTGCGCGACAAGTCCGAAGGCTGGCTGCCTGCTTATATGGCTGGCGAAATCTGACCCCGATTGCTATTTTCGCGCATAGGTAGCATTGTTCTTGATATGGAGTCGTGACCGCGAACTTAAATTTGGGTCCGTGCTAATGGCAGGCGACAGTTTAAGCGATATTCAATCGCTCGTTCCCAGACGAGATATCGGTCGCTTCGTGGGTGCTATGAAATTTCCAATCTTACTTAGTATTGGCCAAGCGGTCTCGATGGCCGTCAACACTGTAGTATTCGTTTCAAATGAAGCTGTTGCCAATTTCATTTATAGAAATCTGAATTTTTTCGAGAACTACATCCCAATATTGTTTCGCTATCGCGTGCTATATGCTGAGCGCGGAAGCACGAATGAATTTGGCACCTTTTTTTCAATCCATCTGTTCAGCGTATTTTTGCAAGGCGTCGTGTTGACGCTGCTCGCAATATTTCTTTTCCGACTTGTTCGAGGCAGACGGCCAGATCGCTTCGGTCTTAAAAAGAATATTCTCTGGTTTCTATTTTTGTTGATCTTGGCCCTGCCATCCGTCGATCTCATCTATGGAATCGACATCGCTCAGTCGGGCTTCTTTTCGAGTGCATATTTGGACTGTCTGATAGTGCCTGTATTTAATCTGTTGTTCTATTTCATAGTCTATGCGCGCTTTTGGGAAAGCTATTACGCACAATCAATCTCGCGAAATTACAGAATAGACGAACTGAGAAGCTAGACACTCAAATTTTGAGCCACGTCTCGGCGGCGGCCTAGCCCGCTTCTCCGCTCATTCCCGCGTAAGCGGGAATCCAGTTCTTTGCTAAGGACTGGGTCCCCGCTTTCGCGGGGACGAGCGGGACGGTTCAACGCACCGGATCGGTAATCTTCAGCGCCACCTTGCAGAGCGGGGACAATGCGGGTCCGCGCTCTTGCAGGCACGCGATCTTGCGGCCGTCGCCGATCTTGATGTCGCGGCAATGCAGCAGCAGGTCGCGCATACAGGAGCGGCCGATCAAAGCGGTCATGACGATCGGCGCGTTCGGCGTACCGGCGGGTGCCGGCGGCGGCGTACCGGGTGAGGCCGGTCGCGCATCGCCGAGCGCGGCGAGCGACGTCTTGCAATCCGGCGTGAGCTTGCCGGGATTGCGCTGAAGGCAATCGATGGCATCCGCTCCGCCGGATGCGACGCCGCGGCAGTTGTTGGCGAATTCGCGGCGGCAGGTGAATTTGATCGCGGCCATCTGCTCGGCTGTGGGAACAGGCGGCGCCGCTGCTGCGGGCGGCGGCACGGCGGCTTGTTTGGTCGGGGTCGGCGGTTTTGCAAGTTGCGCCGGCTTGGGCGGCACCGGGCGCACGGCCGGTGCGGCGTTAACGGACGGCGGCGCTGTGGTTGCGGCGGGCGCAGCGACCGGTGCCTGCGGTGCCGCAGCCGGCGGCGGAGCAGGTGGCGGTGGCGGCGTTTGCGCTTGCACAGGCCGCGGCGGCGCAGCGGGTGGCGGGATGGTGGCGCTGACCGCAGTCTTGCAGGCCGGCGACAGGCTCGCGACGTTGGTCTGCAGGCACTGCAGTGCTTCCTTGCCGCCAGGTGTGACGCCGGAGCATTTCGACATGAAATCCGACCGGCAGGCGCCGCGAATGGCGCTCTGCTGTTCCGGCGTAACCTGAGCCGTGGCGGCGGTGGCGAAAGCGGCCAGCCCGATGGCGGCGACGAACGTACGTGACCAGCGTGTTGGCAGAATCATGGCGTGCCCCCAAAAGCGGTATGGCCACATTTTGCGCGAAGACGATTTGCTAAGCTATCTGGAAAATTTTGGGTGTAATTCCGGCGATGGGGTGCCCCCTGCGCCGTTGCGGGCGTATCGTGAGGATCAAGGAGTTTGCCGATGGCGATGGATGCCAATGAAATCGAGCGCTTGATCAAGGCCGGCATTCCGGACGCGGAAGTGACGATCCGCGATCTTGCCGGCGACGGCGATCATTATGCGGCGACCGTGATCGCGCCCTCCTTCAAGGGCAAGTCGCGGGTGCAGCAGCACCAGCTGGTCTATTCCGCGCTCAAGGGTCAGATGGGCGGGGTGCTGCACGCGCTCGCGCTGCAGACCGGCACGCCTTAGTTCTTATGGGCGAAGTCCGCATTCTCTCCCCGGCAGGCGCGATCACGCCGACCGGACCGTGGAGCGTGGGTTCGCGCGCCGGCGACTTCATTTTCGTCGCGGGCATGCGCGGCATCGATCCGGCCAGCAATGCGCTGGTCGACGGCGAGGAAGCGCGCATCCGGCAGGCTTTCGTCAACATGCAGACGATCGCGGCGGCCGAAGGCGCCAGCCTGTCGGACTGCGTGCGGGTGGTGGTCTACGTGACCGACATGGCCCGGCTGCGGCCGCTGGTGAACAAGGTCCAGGAGGTGCTTTGGGCTGGTTTGCCCTATCCGCCGAGAACGATCCTGCAGGTTTCCGCCTTGAATCAGAACGATATTTTCGAGGTCGACGGGACCTTTTACGCGCCCGCAAAACCCTGAATTAACAGGCTTTTCGATGCGATTTGGGCTGGCGAAGGAATCTGGGCTACATATATCGCCGGGTAAGGGCGCCGCCGCCGCGCGCCGGTGACAGACAGGACTAAATGACCATGAGCATCGATCAATTCATCGCCAACGAAGTGAAGTCGAACGACGTCGTGCTGTTCATGAAGGGCACGCCGCAGTTTCCGCAGTGCGGGTTCTCCGGCCAGGTCGTGCAGATCCTCGACCACTTGGGCGTCAACTACAAAGGCCTCAACGTGCTCGAGAACGCCGAGCTGCGCGACGGCATCAAGACCTATTCGAACTGGCCGACCCTTCCGCAGCTCTACGTGAAGGGCGAATTCGTCGGCGGCTGCGACATCGTGCGCGAGATGTTCCAGGCCGGTGAGTTGCAGACGGCGTTCAAGGACGCCGGCGTTGCGGTCAAGCAGACCGCCTGAGCCGTTCGCTTTTTCCGATTTTTCACGACACGGGCGCGGGTCATTCCGCGCCCGTTTGCGTCAGCCCGGCGCTTTCGGGCCGGGCATGCCGGGGCGTTTGAGCACCAGATAGACAATGGCGAGCACGATCACGACGCCGATCAGGCCTGAGCTCGCCGCCGTCGCGAACTTCGTGACGTTATCCGCCACCGATGTGACATAGCCGCCGGCGCCTTCACCGAGCAGCAGATGGATCAGCATGATCGCCAGCACGGCGAGAAACGCCAGTTCGACAAACGCCCACAGCGCGCGCCTGGCCTCAGCGACAAAATTCCACATGAGACACGCCCCCGCGCATGATTTTGGAGAGAGCAAACGGTGGGGAGCGATCGCTCCCCACCGGGAACTTCAGATCAGCAGATCGTCAGGCGATTCTGCGGTTGGCGAACAGCCAGAGCACGATGCCCAGCGTGATCAAGCCGACGAGACCGTTCGAACCCAGATCCTTCACCAAGGCCATGATGTTCGTCGTCACGCTGCCGAAGAACGGCAGGTTAGCGCCCACCAGAAGGGCGAGCACGATCGCCAACGCCAGCAACATCAATCCCAACTCGGTCAACGCACCAACCCAGTTCTTAACGCTCTCGATTCCGTTCATGGATGTTCTCCTTGGACCCAGCCCCTCGATTCGAGGGCCGGTCTAAGACTAACGTAGAGATACGGCTATATGTAAAAAAAATGGGCAGTTTACACGCTATATATTGCTGCTTCGCACAAATAATGGGCGGTTTGATTCAACCAATTGTGACAAAGCGATACGCGCCGTCCTTGCGTTCGACGGTGCCGACTCCGGGATAGGGCAAGTGGAAGCCGATCAGCTTCGAGCGGTCGGTGGCGAGACGATCAAGCAAACGCTTGCGGGTTTCGATCGCGACATCCGGCACATGGTCCGCGGTGGGCTTCCACTCCGGATGCGCGAATGAAATCAGCGGATGGGTGAGCACGTCGCCGCCGACGATCAGGCCTTCGCCGCCGGCGAGCGCCAGCGCCATATGGCCCTGCGTGTGGCCGGGCGTGGCGATGGCACGTAAACCCGTAACGATATCGTCGCCGGCCTTATACATTTTCACCTTCGATTTGATCGCCGCGAAATTGCGCCGCGCGCCGGTGACGAAACCGGCGCGTTCCACGGGCAGGCCACGCGTCGCGTTGTCGCCCTGCCAGAAATCCCATTCGGGCGCGCCGACGTAGAACGTCGCGTCCGGCAATACGACGTCATCGAGTTCGTCGACCGCGCCCCACAGATGATCGGGGTGGCCGTGGGTGAAGATCACTTTGGTGATGGCCGCCTTGTCGATACCGGCGGCTTTGAGATTGTCCCACAGCTTGCCGGCGCTCGGCATGAAGCGATCACCTGAGCCCATGTCGATCAGGATCAGATCGGAAGCGGTGCGGATCAGCGTGATGTTGGTCGGCGAGTTGTACTGCTCGGCGGTTTGACCCGCGGCCTGCAACAGCGCGGCGCGTTCGGCCGGTGGTGCGTTCGGAGCCAGCATGCTGACCGGCAAGGTCAGATGGCCATCGCTCACCACCGTCACCTCGAAGGCGCCGTGCTTGAACGAATGCGGCGTGGTGGCAAAGGCGGGCAGGGCGCCCGCTGCGAGCGTGGCGGCGGATGAAGCGAGCAAAGTGCGGCGAGTGAGCATCATGGCCCCACAATAGCAAAATCCCCCGCCTTTGGGGCGGGGGATTGAATTCGTTCGGACGTCGAAGGCGCGATTAGCGCGAGTAGTATTCGACGACCAGATGCGGCTCCATCTGCACCGGGTAGGGCACATCGGTGAATACCGGAATGCGCGCCAGCTTGGCAGTGAGCTTGTTGGTGTCGACCTCGACGTAGTCGGGCACATCGCGCTCGGTCAGAGCCTGGGCTTCGAGCACCAGGTTCATGTCGCGCGAGGATTCCTTGACCTCGATGACATCGCCGACCTTCACGCGGAAGCTCGGGATATTAACGCGGCGGCCGTTCACCTTGACGTGGCCGTGGTTGATGAACTGGCGCGCGGCAAACACGGTCGGCACGAACTTGGCGCGGTAGACGACCGCGTCGAGACGGCGCTCCAGGAGGCCGATCATGTTGGCGCCCGAGTCGCCCTTCATGCGGATCGCGGTGTCATAGATCGAGCGGAACTGACGCTCGGAAATGTTGCCGTAATAGCCGCGCAGTTTCTGCTTGGCCTTGAGCTGCACGCCGAAGTCGGAGAGCTTGCTCTTGCGGCGCTGGCCGTGCTGGCCGGGGCCGTATTCGCGGCGGTTGACCGGGGATTTCGGACGGCCCCAGATGTTCTGGCCCATCCGGCGGTCGAGTTTGTACTTGGATTCCATACGCTTGGTCATTCACGTCCTCATATCAGACTTATGGGTTGAGGAACCGCGCCCTCCTCTGTCCCGGGTCACCCCAGAACCGACAGGCCGACCTATAAAGCGTAAGGCTGGCCACGGGTCACGAAACACCGAGCAGGCACTGAAAAACCCGCAAGGTGCGCGGGTTTTAGGGGGTCAGGCCCGGAGTGTCAAACAATCCGGCGGTGGTGCCCAGGTAGGGTGCGCATCCGGGTCGCAGGCGCTTAGGCTTGCCAGAACGGCCTCTTTACGCCATTTAAGGGCCATCAGACCGGGCCCCTCTGGCAGCCAAATGGTTGCGATGTCGGACTGATTGAACCGCCCCTGGGCCCGGAGCTGCCATGTTCGACCTGTTTACCCCTGCCTTCATCACCGCGCTGCTCCAGGTCATCATGATCGACCTGGTGCTGGCGGGCGACAACGCCGTGGTCATTGGCCTCGCGGCCGCCGGCCTGCCGCAGGCCCAGCGGGCCCGCGCCATTCTGGTCGGTATCATCGCCGCCACCGTCCTGCGCATCGCTTTTGCCGCCGTGGCAGTCGAACTGCTGGCCATCGTCGGCCTGCTCTTTGCCGGCGGCATTCTGCTGCTGTGGGTGTGCTGGAAGATGTGGCGCGAACTGCGCAACGGCGCACATGGCGAGGGGGACATCACGGGCAACGTGCCGGCCAAGCAAAAGACCTTCGCGCAGGCTGCCTGGCAGATCGTCGTCGCCGATATTTCGATGTCGCTCGACAACGTTCTGGCGGTGGCGGGCGCGGCGCGCGAGCATCCGGCCGCGCTGATCTTCGGCCTCGGCCTGTCGATCGTGCTGATGGGCGTCGCCGCCAGCTTCATCGCGGGGCTGCTCAACAAGCACCGCTGGATTGCCTATGTCGGTCTCGCGATCATTCTCTATGTCGCGGGCGATATGATCTATCGCGGCGCGTTGGAGCTGTGGCCGGCCATCAAGAGCTAGAAGCCGAACGTCGCGAGGATTGCGGCGAGGTGAGGCGGCGGCACACGGCCCGAGGTGAAGACCATCTGCGGCGGTGTTGGCGGTTCGTTTGACGAACGCGCGCCGGTCAGGTCGACGACGCGCCGCGCTATGGCCGGAGCCGGATCGAGCCATTCGACCGGCCACGGGGCAACGGCGCGGAAGCGCGCCGTCAGCAGCGGATAATGCGTGCAGGCGAGCACGACTGTGTCGGTGCGACGGCCATCGGCGTCGATAAAGCAGGGCGCGATCTCGGCCTTGATGGCGTCGGCGGCGGCCGGATTGCCGCCGAGTTCGGCTTCGGCATAGGCCGCCAGATGCGACGAACCAACCAGGCCGACGTCGCAGCCTGACGCGAATTCGCGGATCAGGGCGTGGGTATATTCACGCGATACGGTGGACTGCGTGCCGAGCACCGCGATGCGTTTGCTCTGCGATTGGGCGCAGGCCGGCTTGATCGCCGGCACGGTGCCGACGAATGGCACCGAAAACGTCGCGCGCAACTGGGTGAGCGCCAGCGTCGAGGCGGTATTGCAGGCAATCACGACGAGATCCGGTTTATGCGCGGCGATGGCCACGCCCATCACCTTGAGAATACGCTGGATCAATGCGGCTTCCGGCTGGTCGCCGTACGGAAAGCCAGCGTCGTCGGCGACATAGATGTAATGCGCGCCGGGCAGTGCCGCTTTGATCTCGCGGAACACCGTGAGGCCGCCGACGCCGGAATCGAAAACGAGAATGGTCGCCGGCTTCATACGCGCGCCAGCAACTGGCCGAGCAGCAGTAGGCCTTGAGGCCAGTAGCCGAGCTTGCTCGCCGAATTGATATGGCCGAGTTCGGGGAGTTCGCAGTAATCGGAGCCCCAGGCTTTGGCAAAGATTTTGGCACGCTCGATTTTCACGTAGGGGTCGTCGGTGGATTCAACGACGAGCGACGGCACCGGAAACGGTTTGAGCGGCATCGGGGCAAAGGTGCGCACGCTGTCGGGTGTGTTCTCCGGACGCTCGACGTCGGACGGCGCTACCAGCAAGGCCGCCTTGACGCGGCCGGCTTGCCCGCGCGCCGCCCAGTGCGCCGCCAGCGAGCACGACAGGCTGTGACAGATCAGGATTGCCGGCCGGGTGCCGCCGGCAATCGCGGCGTCGAGATTTTTCAGCCAGGCCTCGGGCCGCGGATTGTCCCAGCTATCCTGCAAGACGCGCGTGGCGTTGCGGAAGGCGAGGCACCAATAGGACTGCCAGTGATCGACGCCGGAATTGCCGAGACCAGGCAGGACGAGGAAGTCGTAGTCGTTGGTCGCGTCGCGCATCTTAGCTCTGCCCCCGGATCGCTTTCGTGATGGCCGGCACTGCTTCCGGCTCAACGATCAAAGGAATGTGCGCCAAACCGGGCACAATCGTGACCGGAATACCGGGCTTGATCGCATTCAGAGTGGGCGCATAGCGGTCCGCATAAAAGAAATCATCGTCGGCGCCGACGACGACGGCGAGCGGCGCATTGGCCTTGGCGACATCGCCGGCATAGTCGCCGGTCGCAAAGCCGCGCATCAGCGAGAAGGAATAGTTGGGCTGAAGTTCGGCACGGCCGAAGTCACCGAAGGCCAGCGTCTGCAGATGATCAAAGGCGTGAATGCCGATAGCGTTGAGGATCGTCAGTCCGATGATACGCGGCACAAAGGGGGTGACCAGCGGCGCTTGGTCACTCGGCGGTTTGGACGTCGGCGCGCGGTAGCCGAACATCGGCGCCAGCAGGACGACGCGCTCGAAGGATTTGCCGGTCGGCGTTGCCGCCGTGTGCAGTGAAAAACCGCCGCCGGCGGAGAAGCCTGTCAGTATGAGCGGCACGCCGGGATGTTCCTTTTTCACGAAGGCGACGATGTCGGCCATGTCATCGTCGAGTTGCGCCGGATAATCGAGATCGCCGCGCTGGCCGCTGCCGCCGTGGCCGCGGATGTCGAGCGTGTAGACCGTCATGTTTTGCGCCGCGAGCGCGTTGGCGAGCGGATGCATGCTGGCGCTCGACGCAGTGGCGCCGTGGATGAGGATCACCACACGTTCTGGTGCGGCGCCTTTTGCTGGGACGACGCGATAGGTGAGGCCGACGCCATCTCGGGCTTTCAGCGTACGTGGCGCGGGGAGGCCGCTCATGTCGGCATTGCGGAACGGGCGCGACAGTGCCTGCATGGCTTCCGGCGCTTTGCCAGTGCCGAAGGCGATCATGCCGCCGAGAATGGCGACAAGAACCAGCAAGGTGACGGCGAAACCAATCAGCATCCGCAATGTGGAATCCTCGTGGCAGTTAGGCTCGATCGCCTGATCCTACACCAGCTCCAGCGGCCGGTGCGGGCCTTGCGGCGGCTCGACACGGATGGTGTCGCCGGGGCGGACATCGCCGCCGACGAGCACGACGCTCATGATGCCGGATTTGCGCACCAGTTTGGGACCGGTCTTGTCCAGGGTCGCGTGCAGCAGGCCCTGCTGGAATTTGTCGATCTGGTGGCAGGGATTGCGCAGTCCGGTGATTTCGATCACCGCCTCGTCGCCGAGACGAAGGATGGTGCCGGTCGAAAGGCCGAGCAGGTCGACGCCTTCGGTGGTGACGTTCTCGCCGAGATCGCCCGGTTTGACGGTAAAGCCCTTATCGCCGACCTCGTCGAACAGTTCTTTATGTATGAGGTGCACCTGCCGCAGGTTCGGCGCGTCGGCATTTTTCCGTTGCAGATAAAGGTGCTGCACCTTTTCGCCCAGATGGGCATCGCCTTCGACCCCGAGACCCTTGATCAGCCGGATACTCAATAACGGCGGCTTGCTGAAGTTGTGACCTTTGGCGGCGCAGACCGCGACAACGCGCCCGTTCGAGATCTCAGTCATTCCAGTTCCATTTCAACTCGCGCCGAAGACCCGCTTGAAGATGGTGTCGACCTGTTTGAAGTGATGGGCGAGATCGAAATTATCGTCGAGCTCCTTGTCGCTGAGCTTCGCCTTCACTTCCGGGTCGGCCTTGAGCAGGCCGAGGAAGTCGTTGCTCTCGCCGCTCCACACTTTCATGGCGTTGCGCTGCACGAGCCGGTAGGCGTCCTCGCGCGCGACGCCGGCCTTGGTCAGCGCGATCAGCACGCGCTGCGAATGAATAAGGCCGCCGAGCTTGTCGAGATTCTTCATCATGTTCTGCGGGTAGATCAGCCACTTGTCGACGAGGCCGGCGAGCCGCGCCAGCGCAAAGTCGAGCGTGATGGTGGCGTCGGGGCCGATCATGCGCTCGACCGAGGAATGCGAGATGTCGCGCTCGTGCCAGAGTGCGACGTTCTCCATCGCCGGCAACGCGTATGAACGCACCATGCGGGCGAGGCCGGTGACGTTTTCCGACAGCACCGGATTGCGCTTGTGCGGCATCGCCGACGAGCCCTTCTGCTTTTCGGAGAAGAACTCTTCGGCTTCCAGCACTTCGGTGCGCTGCAGGTGGCGGACTTCAATGGCGAGGCGCTCGATCGATGAGGCGATGACGCCGAGCGTCGCGAAATACATGGCGTGGCGGTCGCGCGGGATGACCTGCGTCGAGATCGGCTCGACCGACAGTCCCATGGCCTTGGCGACGTGTTCTTCGACACGCGGATCGACTTGCGCGAAGGTGCCGACGGCGCCGGAAATGGCGCAGGTCGCGACTTCCTTGCGCGCGGCGACGAGGCGCTCGCGGCCGCGGGAAAATTCCGCGTAAGCCTGCGCCAGCTTGAGACCGAACGTGGTTGGCTCGGCGTGAATACCGTGCGAGCGGCCGACGGTCGGCGTCATCTTGTGTTCGAAGGCGCGGCGCTTGAGCGCGGCGAGCAGCGCGTCGAGATCGGCCAGCAGAATATCGGCGGCACGCACCAGCTGGACGTTGAAGCAGGTATCGAGCACGTCCGACGACGTCATGCCCGAATGCATGTAGCGCGCCTCGGGTCCGACGATTTCGGACACGTGGGTCAGGAAGGCGATGACGTCGTGTTTGACTTCCGCTTCGATGGCGTCGATGCGGGCGACGTCGAACTTGGCGTCCTTGCCCTTGGCCCAGATGGTCTTGGCAGCTTCTTTCGGGATGACGCCGAGCTCAGCCATAGCGTCGGCGGCATGCGCCTCGATCTCGAACCAGATGCGGAATTTGGTTTCGGGCGACCAGATCGCCACCATGTCGGGACGGGAATAACGCGGAATCACGCTGCTTCACCTCGCGCCAACGCGCCGGCCTGCCGGATCGCGTCGATGTTTGCTTTGTAGTTGCCGCCCTTGAACACGGCGGAGCCGGCGACCAGGGCATTGGCGCCAGCCTGCACGACCTTGGCGGCATTGTCGGCGGTCACGCCGCCGTCGACTTCAAGGTCGATCGGACGGCCGCCGATGAGCGCGCGGACGGCGGCGATTTTTTCCAGTTGCGAGGCAATGAAGGACTGACCGCCGAAGCCGGGATTGACGGACATCACCAGTACGAGATCGACCAGGTCGATGACGTTCTCGAGCGTCGAGACCGGTGTGCCTGGATTGAGCGTGACGCCGGCCTTCTTGCCGAGGGCGCGGATCGCCTGCAGCGAGCGGTGGACGTGCGGGCTGCTTTCGACATGCACCGTGATGATGTCCGAGCCGGCCTTGGCGAAGGCCTCCAGGTAGGGATCGCAGGGCGCGATCATCAGGTGGACGTCGAAGATCTTCTTGGAGTGCGGGCGCAGCGCCTTCACCACGTCGGGGCCGATCGAGATGTTGGGGACGAAGTGTCCGTCCATCACATCGACGTGGACCCAGTCGCAGCCGGCGGCGTCGATGGCGCGGACTTCCTCGCCCAATTTGGCGAAATCGGACGCGAGAATAGACGGTGCAATGATCAAGGGGCGGGGCATTCAGGGCCTCCAAAAACGAGCTTCGCGTACCACGCGGGGCGATCACGGGCAACGCGCGGCCTGTGTGCAACTGACCCGGCAAAGCGGGGCTTAGCCGGGCAAGAATTGCCGGATCGCGCGTCTGCCCTCGCGGCGCCGCAGTGCTGAAGAGTCAGTAAAATCGGAACTTTTTACGCGTCCGTCGCGTGGCGCGGCTCTTGCTAACCAATGGTGGGTGCGACGACCACCGGCGTTTCCGGTGAAATTGTGGAGTGTGTAATGTCCATGTCAGTAGGCGCATCGTCCAATGCGCTGGCCTACCTGCAGCAGTTGCTGCAGCAGGGCACGTCCGGGGCAAGTTCGACCGGCGCTGCCGATCCTCTCTCAGAACTCATGCAAACGATGTCCGGGTCCGGTTCGGGCTCGGATCCGCTGACGTCTCCGTCCGGAGACACGGCGGCAGGCTCAGGAGCGTCCTCGTGCCCGCCGTTTGGCTCCGGCACCATGGCGCAACTGCTCTCCCTGCAAGGTCAGGATAAAAACGGCCCAGAACAGGCTTTCTTCTCGAAGCTCGATACCGACGGCGACGGCAAAATCAGCAAAACCGAATTCGAAAGCGCAGCCAGCAAGGCCGGCGTTGACAGTTCGGTCGCCGATGCGGTCTTCGACAAGATAGACGGCGACAGCGATGGCTCGGTGAGCGCTGGCGAACTGGCTAAAGCCGACCACGGCGGTCATCACCATCACGTTCACGGTGGCGGTGGTGGCGGCGAAGGCGGCGGGGCCGATGCCTTGATGTCTGGTACGGATGCTTCCGGCGCCACCACCAAGTCGACCACCAATGCCGACGGCTCGACCACGACGACGATCTCCTATGCCGACGGCACCTCGATCGATCTGAACATCCCGGCGGCGGCTGCGTCGACCGGGACTTCTGCATCGAGCGATGGTTCGAGCACCGACAGCTCGACCAGCACCACTAGCAGCAGCACCGCAAGCAGCAGCACCAGCAATCAGACCAGTCTGAATCTGTTGGAGCAGCTGATCAAGATGCAATCGCAGATGCTCAGTGCGATGCAGGCATCGACGTCGACGATGTCGATCGCCGCGTGATCTCTATCGGCGCATGATCGCTTCGGCGGTTATGCGCCGGTCGGCGGCTTGGCCAGCTTCAAGCGGTTTGTCAGCGGTTTGAGCAGCAGCGGAAAGATGTAAATCGGAAACTGCGACATCGCGAAGTAGAACCACGCCATCTCGGGCAGCGAGGCGCCGAGCGTTGCCATCACCAGGCCGATATTGCGGAAGCCATTACCCAGCCCGATGACAAGGGCGCGGTCGAGGCCGATCCTGATAAAGACCAGGACGCTCAGCCCAATCAGCGCGGCGGTGACGAGCACGATGAGGCCGAGCAGTTTCAACGCGAAGACCGGATCGGCCATCACGTTGCGCGGCACGCTTTCCATCGCAGCGATGGCGAAGATGAAGACTGCAATGACGTTCAACCCGTCGATCGCTTCTTTCTGACGGTCGATCCAGCCCGCTCCGGCAATACGGCGAATGATGTAGGCGACGGCTCCCGCGCCGGCAAAGAAGAAGAGCAGCTTGAGGCCGAGTTCGACCGGCGAAAACACCGACGAACCGAGGAACAGATAGCTGAAGGCGACCGTGGTCAAAGGCGACAGCGCGGTGCTGACGATCAGCGCCGCCAGCGAGAAGGCGACGTCGAGGCCCATCAGCGCCGCGAAGGCGGCCGACGAGGTGATCGGCGTGATCGCGATTTGCAGAATCATGATGGTGTAGAGCGCCGGGATGCCTTCGCGCAGTCCGAACAGCACATAGGCTCCGCCAAACAGCAGCGGCACCGCCACCATGGTCCACAGCGATGCGATGATGGTCAGGCGCGGTTGCCGGAAATGCGCGTTGAAGGCGCTGGGGTCGGTGCGTAGGTAGGAAAACAGCAGCAGGACGAAAACTGTTTCGCCGAGAAACGGCTTTACGTAAACCGCAAGTTGCGGCAGCGCGAGGCCGCAGAACACCGAAACCGCCAGCGCGCGCGTGCCTTGCCGGCCGAGCCACGCCAGCGCGGCCCGTAACCCTTGTAGAATCGGCATGGCAGATCTCCGGCAACGTTGCCGCAGGGTCATAGCGCCGGACGCCATTCCATTCCATATAAAAGAGGGAATAAGGAGCACGCGAAAATGGCACGCACCGATGCAATAGTGCTGGGCGCTGGCATTGTCGGCACCTCGATCGCTTTGCATCTGGTCAAGCGAGGCCTCAGCGTCGCTTTGGTCGACCGCGCCGGTATCGGCGAGCAGACCTCCTATGGCAATTCGGGCGTGATCGAAGGCAGCACGATTTTGCCGCCGGCTTTTCCCTCGAGCCTGAGCGGGCTGCTGCGCGCCGCACTCAAACGCGGCAGCGACGCCAACTACCACATGAGTTTTCTGCCGCAGGTCGCGCCCTGGCTCTGGGCGTTCCGCGCGGCGTCCAGCCCGGCGCGGCTGGCCGAGACGGCGCGGTTAAACCGGCCGCTGTTTGCCGCCGCCATTCCCGAGCACGAAACGCTGATGTTGGAATCCGGCGCGACGAAATATCTGCGCAAGACCGGCTGGCTGAAACTTTATCGAGATGAAAAGAGCTTCAAGGCGCTTCAGCCTGAATTCGAGATGGCGAAAGAATTCGGCCTGCCGCTCGAGGCGCTCGATCCTACCGGCGTGCAGGCGCTTGAGCCCTCGCTCAATCCGGTCTTTGCGCGCGGCGTGTTCTGGCCAAAGGCGGCGAGCCTCAGTAATCCGCTGGTGGTGACGCGCGCTTACGCGAAACGGTTCAGCGACCTCGGTGGTCTGACGCTGACCGGCGACGCGCGTACGCTGCATCGTTCGGGCGCGGGCTGGCGAGTCGAGACCAACGAGGGCGGTGTCGACTCCGCCAACGTCGTGGTCGCGCTCGGCCCCTGGGCGCCGGATCTTCTCGAGCCGCTCGGCATCAAACTGCCGATGGGGTTCAAGCGTGGCTATCACCGGCACTTCAAGGCGCAGGGCAATGCGTCGCTGGAGCGGCCGGTGGTCGATGTCGCCAACGGCTACCTGATCACGCCGATGGAGCAGGGCATTCGTCTCACCACCGGCGCCGAATTTGCCGCGCGTGATGCGCAGCCTACGCCGGTGCAGTTCGACCGCCTGATGCCAAAGGCGCGCGAACTGTTCCCGCTCGGCGAACGCGCCGACGAAAAGACGTGGTTGGGTGCGCGGCCCTGCTTTCCGGATTCGCGGCCGGTCATCGGGCGTGCGCCCGGTCAAAGCGGCCTGTGGCTCGCCATCGGGCACGCGCACTGGGGGCTGACGCTGGGCCCGCCGAGCGGACGGCTGATCGCTGACATGATCGAGGGCACGACGCCGTTCGTCGATCCGAAGCCTTATGCCGCCGAGCGTTTCCTCGGCTAGCTCACTTGGTAAGTCTATTGGGCTGGCGGTGGGCCAGTCCGCTGTGAAACTTCAAGCCACTGCTTGACCTCGGTTTCGATCAGCGTCTGGAATTCTTCCGGCGAACTCGATGCCGCAGTGACGCCTTGCGCCGTGAATTTTTCGGCGACGTCGGGTCGCGACAGAATTTTCTGCAAAGCGCCGTTGAGTTTGGCGATGACGTCCTTCGGCGTCTTGGCTGGCGCGAGCATGCCGACCCATTGCAACGCCTCGAGGCCGGGAAAGCCGGATTCCGCCAAAGTCGGCACATTGGGGAAGTGCGTATCCCGCACGCGGCCGCCCGACGCGAGCGCGCGCACTTTGCCGCCCGCGATCTGCGGCGAGGACAGCTGCGTCGACAAAACCGCGAACTGCGCTTCGCCCGACAGCAGTGCCAGCATGGCCGGCGCGCCGCCGCGATAGGGAATTTCCGTCATCTTGATGCCGGCGCGCTCGTCAAACAATTCCGTGACGAAGTGGGACTGGCTGGCGGTGCCCGGTGTCGAATAATTCAGCTTGCCTGGTTGCGATTTCGCCAGTGCAACGAATTCGGCGAGAGTCTTGGCCGGCACCTGTTCGCCGACGATAAAGAGAAACGGATCGCGCACCAGAAGGCTGACCGCGGTGAGATCCTGTACCGTATCGTAAGGCAGCTTGGCGCTCGTTGCCGGCGACACGCTGTGTGAGGACGCGACGATGGCGACGGTGTAACCATCGGGCGGCGACTTCGCGACCAGATCCGTGCCGACGATGCCGCTGGCGCCCGAGCGGTTTTCGATAATCACAGCCTGGCCGAGTTCTTCCTGCAGAAAGGGCTGCACGATGCGCGCGACGTTATCGTTGAGGCCGCCGGGCGGAAACGGCACGATGATGCGAATGACGCGGTTCGGATACGGTTGCGCCAGCGCGGCCGGCAGTGCCGCCAAAAATACAGCGCCCAAAATAAAACTGCATCGCTTGAATGCGTTCACGTATCCGATCCTTGTGCTATTGATTGCCGCGCGCCGAAAGGCGGTACGATGTTAACACGTCTGCGCACGATGTGCAGGGTTCCGCTTTAGGAAGTGCTTGTGGAAAAACAATATCAAGTGATCGTCGTCGGCGGCGGGCCGGTGGGCGTGGCGCTGGCGATCGATCTGGGCCAGCGTGGCATTTCCTGTGCGCTGGTGGAAAGCCGCACCAAGGGCCACCTCATCCCCAAGGGCCAGAACCTCACCCAGCGCACGCTCGAGCATTTCTATTTCTTCGGCATCGCCGACGAGTTGCGCGGCGCGCGCCTGCTGCCGGCCGGCTTTCCGATCGGCGAGATCACGGCCTACGGCGATCTCACGGGCGAGTATTGGCAGGCCGCGGCCGGTCGCGAAATCGTGCGGCCTTATTACTTCCAGGACAATGACCGCCTGCCGCAGTACCGCATGGAAGCGGTGCTGTCGGCGAAACTGGCGACGGTTGGCAATGTCGATGTGCGGCAGGGCTGGTCGGCAACGTCCGTCACGCAGGACGCCAACGGCGTGCGCGTCGCCATCGCCGAAGAGGGCGGAGCCGGCCGCGAAGAACTTGCCGCCGACTACGTCGTCGGTTGCGATGGCGCGCGCTCTCTGGTGCGCGAACAGGCCGGCATCTCCCGCTGCGGCACCGTGTTCGACAAATTGATGGTGCTGATGGTGTTCCGTTCCCGCGAGCTGCATGAGAAGCTCAAGCGATATCCGGAGCGCTCGGTCTACCGCGTGATGCATCCGGATTTCGAGGGATATTGGCAGTTCTTCGGCCGGATCGATGACGGCGAGAGCTTCTTTTTCCATGCGCCGGTGGCGCGCGACACCAAGCGCGAGAATTTCGACTTCATGGGGCCGCTGCGCCGCGCTGCGGGTTTCGATTTCGCTGCGGAGTTCGACTACACGGGCTTCTGGGAGCTGCGCAACGAAGTCGCCGAGACCTATCGCAAGGACCGCGTGCTGATTGCCGGCGATGCCGCGCATACACATCCACCTTATGGCGGTTTCGGTCTCAACAACGGGCTCGAGGATTCGATCAATCTGGGCTGGAAGCTGGCTGCCACGTTGCAGGGCTGGGGCGGCGAGGGACTGCTGGAGTCGTATTCACTGGAACGCCAGCCGGTGTTCCGCGATGTCGCCGAGGATTTCATCGCCAAGCGCGTGGCGCGCGATGGCGAATTTTTCGCCAAACACAATCCGGCGCGCGACAAGGCGGACTTCGAGCAGGCGTGGGAAGCGCGCAAGACCGATCTGCCGAACCGCGCGCAATCCTACGAGCCAAACTACGAAGGCTCGCCCATCGTCGCCGGTCCGCCGGGCGGCGTCACGACCGCGCATGGCAAGCATTCGTTCAAGGCGCGGGCCGGTCACCACCTGGCGCCGCAGGAACTGACTTCCGGACGCAATGTATTCGAGGATCTGGGACGCGGCTTCACGCTGCTCGCCTTCGGTGCGGCAACGCGCGATATCGAGGCCTTCGCCGAAGCATCGAACGCCCTGTCGATACCGTTGCGCGTCATGCGCGATACCTATGACGGCGGCCGCGTGGCCTATGGCAATCCGCTGATCCTTGTGCGGCCCGATCAGTTCGTCGCCTGGACCGGTGATACGGGCCCTGAGGATGCGAATGCGCTGCTGCGCAAGGTGGCCGGACGCGACTAGTGCTCCGCTGTGACGACTTCGCGAAATGAAAATCGATCGCGGATGCGCGTGTTGAAAAAGGTGCCTTTCGACAAGGCGGCATGGAATGACGCCGCCACATAAGGCGGCACCATGTAATATTCGTACACACGACCGGTCGTGAAGGTGATCGTGAGCCGCGCCAGTTCGGGCTCGTACTCGAAGTCCTTGATCACGCTTGACGGCATGGTCGCCTCCCGTGAAGGCAACGCGATGCCGGCGAATTTGTTCGATCAACCGTGCCGGTCTTTCCAGCTCGGCAAAGCGCCGGGGAATGGAAGCGCGGTGGCTTCGTAGATGCCGCGTGCGATGGCACGCGCCATCACATTGCCGGCGACCATGCCGAGTTCGGCGAGGCCGTAATGTGGATCGGCCAGCGGCTTGTCGCCGGTCGCGGCGGAAAAAATCACATCGCCGTCGAGCGGTGTGTGCACCGGGTAGATCGCGCGGGCAAAGCCGTCATGCGCCATGACGGCGAGGCGATTGCATTGCGCCTTGGTAAGGATCGCGTCGGTCGCGATCACCGCGAGGGTGGTGTTTTCCTGCGCGCCGCCTTTGGCGCGGATGGCCAGATCGCTCTCCGAGAAATGCGCGGGCAGACCGTGGCCGCCGAATTCGCCATTCTGTTCGAAGGGTGCCGCCCAGAAATGCGGACCGTCGCCAACGGTGACGGTGCCGACGGCGTTCACTACCACGATCGCGCCGACGGTGATGCCGCCGCGCGTTTGCGCCGAAGCCGAGCCGACGCCGCCTTTCAGCGTGGCGGTGGTGGCGCCGAGACCGGCGCCCGCGCTGCCGAGCGCGAAGTCGGCAGTGGCGCTGGCCGCGGCCTGATAGCCGAGGTCGCGGTAGGGCGGAAAACGGCCCCAGTTCTTGTCGCCGCCATTGAGCAGATCGAACAGAATCGCGCCCGGGATGATCGGTACCACGGCGTCGCGGATGCGGAAGCCGCGGCCTTGCTCGCGCATGTAGGCCTGCACGCCGGAGGCGGCGTCGAGGCCGAAAGCCGAGCCGCCGGATAGCACGATGGCGTCGATACCTTCCACGGTCTGCGCCGGGTCGAGCAGGGCGGTCTCGCGCGTGCCGGGCCCGCCGCCGCGAACGTCGACGCTCGCCACCACGGCTTTGTCGAACACAACGGCGGTCGAGCCAGAAGCGAGCCTGGCGTCGTCGGCATGGCCGACACGGATGCCCGGAATATCGGTGATGAGATTGCGCATCGCGACCTGGCCTTCCGACTGAACAGGCAGAACCGAACCGATTTTGCCTGTCCGGTCAATCCTGCCGCCGGACCGGCGCCGCCAAGGTGTCAGCAGATTGCCGCAATTGCGGCCCGTTTCCGCCCGGAAGGATTGGTCCTCTGGGTGCGGGGACATAAGGGGTTTGTCATGTTGCTTTCATTTCTCATCCGGTTTTCGGGCGGTCGCGCCGTTGCGGCTGTCGTTGCTGCATTGCTGGCGGCTGCGCTGCTGGTGCAGTTCGATAGTGCGCCGGGTGCTGTGCGTCCGTCGGTCGCTGCCGGCGAAGATACGATGCAGATGCTGCGTGATGAGCACGCTGCAATCGCCAGCTATCTCAAGGACGAAGTGCAGGCTCAAACGATGGCCAATCAATCGGCCGCGCGCGATATGGAGCGCATGAAGCTTGCCGCACTGGAAGAAGCGCAGCCTGCTACGCCCCGCGTGGCGCAGGCCATAGCACCGGCGCGCGCGGAAAAGGTGAAGACCGGTATCGTGCGGGTCGCGGTGAAGTCTGAGCCGGTGCGCGCGACGACGGGCTCTGCTGTCGCGAGCGAGCCGATGCAGTTGCTGGCGATGACAGATGCGGAGGCTATGCAAGCGCCGCGGCCGCCGGGCATCGTGCGCGGCAGACTGCGTCAGTTCGCCTCGACCGTCGAACGCATTCCGTCGTGGTTCAATGCCGCCGCCGGATGGGTGGTGGACGCGGTGCCGGTGCCCAAGGTGCCATCGTTGCCGTCGCTGCCGCAATTGCCGATGCGCCACTTCCGCGTCTAACACGCGCCGTTCACAAGGCTGTCAGCGGGGCACAAAGGGGTGCAAGCGCGCTTGCATCGGGCAGCGCCCCAGCGCATGTAGCCGTCATGGCTTCCGACGTCTCCATCTTTGCCGCCCTCATCGCCGGGCTGGTCAGTTTTCTCTCGCCCTGCGTTTTGCCGCTGGTGCCGCCATATCTGGTGTATCTGGCCGGCACGTCGCTGGAGCGTTTCGCCGACAGGGAGCCGGAGCCGCGCGTCAAACGCGAGACCGTGCTGGCGGCCTGTCTGTTCGTGCTCGGCTTCTCGACGGTGTTCGTGGCACTCGGCGCCAGTGCCAGCGTGTTCGGTTCGCTGATCCGCGCTTATTCGGGTCCACTCGCCACCATCGCCGGCATCGCCATCATCATCATGGGGCTGCACTTTCTCGGCGTAACGCAGATTGCGCTGCTACACCGGCAGAAGCGCATGGAAGTCGCCAAGCCCGTCGGGCTGTGGGGCGCCTATGTCATGGGACTGGCGTTCGCCTTCGGCTGGACGCCCTGCATCGGGCCGATCCTAGCGGCGATCCTCGCGGTTGCTGCGGCCGAGCAGACGGTGACAAAGGGTGCGGGCTTGCTCGCAGTCTATTCGCTCGGCCTCGGCATTCCCTTTATCGTTGCTGCTTTTGCGATCGAACCGTTCGCGGCGTTCCTCGCGCGTTTCCGCAAACATATGCGTCGCGTCGAGCAGGCGATGGGTGCGCTGTTGGTGTTGACCGGCATCGCGTTTCTAACCGGCAGCATCAACTTTATGAGCGTCTGGTTGCTGGAGACGTTTCCGGTACTCGGAAAGATCGGCTAGCGCCAAAAGAAAAAGCCCGCCAATGAGGCGGGCTTTTCCGTCTCAATCTCTGAAACCTACTTGACCTTCGTGCAATCCGATCCGGGGCACTCGACATAGGTGACCTTGCCCTTGTCGTCCTTCTTCCAGATGTACATCACGTAGTCCAGGTTGGTGCGGTCGCCCTTCTTGTCATACGAGATGTCGCCGAGCACGGTCTTGAACTTCATGCCCGAGTGCATCGAAGCAGCAACCTTCTTCGGGTCGAGCGACTTGGCGGCTTCCGCCGCCTGCTTGATGATCTGCACGCCGGCGTAAGCATAGAGCGTGTAGGCCTGCGGCTCGAACTTGTTGGCGCGGAATTTCGCGACAGCGTCCTTGGCCGCCGGGTTGTTGCGCGGATCGGGACCGTAGGTCATCAGCGTGCCTTCGACGCCGGGGCCGCCGACCGAGGCGAACTCGTCGTCGGTGATGCCGTCGCCGCCCATCAGCGGCGCCTTGACGCCCTGGTCGCGCATCTGGCGCACGATCAGGCCGCCTTCGGTGTAGAGGCCGCCCCAGTAGACGAGATCAGCGCCCGACTGCTTGATCTTGGAGACCAGCGCCGAATAATCCTTTTCGCCGGTGTTGACGCCTTCGTAGAGCACTTCCTTGACGCCGCCTTTGTTCATCGCGGACTTGGTCTCGTCGGCGAGGCCCTTGCCGTAGGTGGTCTTGTCGTGAACGACGGCGATCTTCTTGCCCTTGAAGAACTTGACGATGTAATCGCCGGCAACTTTGCCCTGCTGATCGTCACGGCCGCAGACGCGGAAGATGTTCCACATGTTGCGCTCGGTGACCTTCGGATTGGTCGAGGCCGGCGTGATCTGCAGGATGCCGTTCTCCTGATAGACCTCGGACGAGGGGATGGTGACGCCCGAATTGTAGTGCCCGATGACGAACTTCACGCCGTCGGCGGCGAACTTGTTGGCGACCGACACGCCTTGCTTGGGATCGGACACGTCATCGCCGTAGGACACGGCGATCTTCTGGCCGAGGATGCCGCCCGAGGCGTTGATGTCGGCGGCGGCCTGGTCGACGCCGTTCTTCATCTGCGCGCCGGTGGCGGCACTGGGTCCGGTGATCGGACCGCCTACGGCCAGCTTGACCTGGGCCGTCGCTGATCCGGCAAACGCAACCGCGAACCCCAGCGCAAGGCCGAGCGTGGTTATTCTTTTCATCTGTGTTCCCCTTCGGATGAACCGGCAAAATCCAATGGCGGCAATGCTACTTCAGGGCGCTTTGCGGCGCCAGCGCAGACGGCACGCCGCCGCGTTGATCCAGCCATATTGCGTGACCATTTGTCTCACGCGGGCGGTCCGAAAGCCCAAGAATCCCAGCGCCATGCAGACCGCGGTGTCGACCGCATAATACTGGGCCGAGAGCAGGGTGCCGCCGAACAGGCTGAAATGCAGAAACCGCGCCGTGGCGCCGAGGACGAAGCTATAGACCACCACCTGCCACCACGGCCGCCAGGTCTCGGCGATGGCGCGGCCTGCCAGGAACGCCGCGCCGCCGCCCAGGGCGATCGTGACCAGCAGGAAAACGCCGAAGGAGTCTTCTTCGTAGATGAGGTGGGCGAGGCTCAAGCGCGGCCTCCTTCGAGATAGGCCTGCTTGATGTCCGGCCGCTCCAGCAGTTCGCGGCCCGATCCGGACAGAGTAATCAGCCCGTTGACCATGACGTAGCCGCGATGCGCCAGCTTGAGCGCGTGATAGGCGTTCTGCTCGACCAAAAAGACCGTAAGTCCGTCCTGTTCGTTCAGAGTTTTGATGGCGTCGAAGATCTGCCGCACGATCAGAGGCGCCAGACCCAGCGACGGCTCGTCGAGCAGCAACAGCCGCGGTCGCGCCATCAGCGCGCGGGCGATTGCCAGCATCTGCTGCTCGCCGCCCGACAACGTGCCGCCGCGTTGCGTCAGGCGCTGCTTGAGGCGGGGGAAAAGCGTGAGCACGCGCTCGAGGTCCGACGAAAATTGTGCGGGGTCGCCTGTCGTCGCGCCCATCTGCAGATTTTCCAGCACTGTCATGCGCGAGAAGATGCGGCGGCCTTCCGGCGATTGCGCCAGCTTGAGCCGCGCGATCTCGTGCGTCGGCATGCGGGTGATGTCCTGTCCCGCAAATTCGATCGAGCCTTCGCGTGCGCGCGGATTGCCGCAGATCGTCATCATCAGCGTCGACTTGCCGGCGCCGTTGGCGCCGATCAAGGTGACGATCTCGCCTGCCTCGATCTCCATGTCGACGCCCTTGAGCGCCATGACGCGACCGTAGAACGTCTTGACGCCGCGCACGGCAAGCAGCGGGGCGGTCATAGGCCGACCTCGGCGATGACCTTCTCGACGTTTTCATCGGCGACGCCGAGATAGGCCGCCACCACCTTGGGATCGTTGCGTACGTCTTCCGGCGCACCGTCGGAAATCTTGACGCCGTAGTCGAGGACGACGATGTGGTCGGAAATTTCCATGACCACCGACATGTCATGCTCGATCAGCAGGATCGACATGGCGTGCTGGTCGCGGATGGCTAGCAGCAGCGCATTGAGTTCGGCGCTTTCGCGCGGGTTGAGGCCGGCAGCCGGTTCGTCAAGGCAAAGCAGCACCGGCTCGGTACACATGGCGCGCGCGATTTCGAGCCGCCGCTGCGCGCCATAGGGCAGATCGCCGGCCGGATCGTCGGCGCGGTCGAGCAGCCCGATGCGGTCGAGCCAGGATCGCGCCCGGTCGATGGCGGCGCGCTCGGCGGTGGCATAAGAGGGATAGCCGAGAATGCCGAGCAGCGTATAGCCGGACGCCAGCATCAGCCGGTTGTGCTGCGCGACCAAGAGATTTTCCAGCACAGTCATACCGGGGAAAAGCCGGATGTTCTGGAAGGTGCGGGCAACGCGCGCCTGCT
>CAISIV010000051.1 GCA_903885555.1 uncultured Hyphomicrobiales bacterium | reverse complement strand
CTTAAGCTTGAATTCGCCCTTCTCCGAAAGCAGTTCGCTTTTGCCGTAGGGGTCTAAAACAATTGCCGATACTGAACCTGCTTCTCCGCCCTCTAAGCCCCACGGGCGATACTTCCGGCGCTCTGAGCGGAACTGAAAAGCGGCCGACTCTGCCAGTAAGCGGAAGTCGCGCACCACTGCGAGCCCACCCCGAAAACGTCCTGGTCCGCCGGTGTCTGGCAGGTATCCGCAAAACTCAACACGTACGGGATGTTCGAGCTCAACGATTTCGGCAGGAATAGACGAACCTGTTGAACATGCTAACGTTGTGCCGTCGAGCCCATCGGCTGAAGGGCGGGCGCCCCATGAGCCCCGAAGCAAATCAACGAGCACGAAGCGCTTCTTCGAGGTATCTAAGCCATCAAAACTTACTACGATTGGCGCACCGTCACCGCATGCCATTATTCGTCCAGGCACCGCCTTGGCTAACGCGCCAAACATCACGTCCATAAATCGATAGCCAGTCACCGCGCGCCCGCCGCTGGCCGCTGGCATTACTGGATTCAACACAGAGCCGATCGGCGCGGTGAGGTGGATTGGCCGCATGTAGCCCGCGTTGCTAGATGCGTGCGAGGGCATCAAACATCGTAGCGCCGTGTAAGCCATACTCTTCGTTACCGATAGTGTGCAGTTAATAGCTCCGCGAACCTGCTTCGAGCTACCTTCGCAATCTACAAAGACCTCGTCACCGCGAATTGTCATTGCCGCGCGGAGACAGACCGGCTCTGGATCAATGCTGTCACCGTCGAGAAAATCCTCAAACTCATACAGACCATCAGGAATGCTTCGGATAGTCTCACGAGCCAACACTTCAGTCGCGTCGAGTATATCATCCTGAAAGCGTTTTAAGTTTTCAGATCCATAGCGAGTGGCGAGCGCTTGGTAGTCAGCTTCACCACGCTTACAGGCAGACAACTGAGCCCGAATATCTCCGAGAACCTTTTCAGGCACCCGAACGTTTGCGCTGATCATGTCAAAGATCGCGTCGACTGGCTTACCAGCATCGTAAATCTTCATGATGGGCAACCGGATGCCCTCAGCGAACACCTCAGTATTGAGCGTTGAATTGCCGCCTGCGACACGGCCACCGATGTCCACTTGATGCACAATAGTCGTGGCAAATGCTGCAAGCTTAGCGTCGGCAAAGATCGGCTTGATGATGAACACATCCGGTAGATGCATTCCGCCGTTAAACGGGTCGTTTAAGACGAAAACATCACCATCTGCTATTCTCTCGACGTAGTCGCGCAATATAGCCGCCAAGGCGTCCGGCATCGCGCCTAAATGGAACGGTGAAGTTACACCCTGTGCAAGGAGTTGGCCTGATCTATCGGCTATTGCGGTCGAGAAGTCTCCTGAATGCTTCACATGACCTGACCTGCAGGTGCGTACGATGGTTAAGGCCATCTCGTCAGCCAACGACTCTAGGGCGTGCCTAATGATCTCCCTCGTCGCGGCGTCATACTGCTCACTCTTAACGGCGTCGGTCCTCTCAAGAGCCATCAGGTCAATTATTATGTTCCCCTGCGCGTCGGCCTTCGCGACTGCATCAGGTGGGACAACGATCGTGGTGTCGTATTGCTCGATGATCGCCGGCCCGACAATCTCGCGTGCCCCGAAAGTATCACGGCTAAGGACTTGAGCCTCGAGCATCCCATGCTTGGGTCCGAAATAAGCAGATCGCGTTGCACGACAGCTTAGCGGCGCGTCCCGTTTCGTCAAAGCCCCCACCGCCGGGCGCACTGCTTCGAGACGCGCGGTAAGCCGAATGTTGATGATCTCGATCTTTTCGTTAGGAGACGAATAGCCAAAAATCCGCTCATGCTCACTTTCGAATGCCGCGCACATTTTGCCGATGCTGGACGTGTCGAACTTCGCGCTCGGGCAATTGATAATGAGTTGCGAGGCCTGCGAACGATAGCGGAGGTCGGCTTGAAGCGCCCATTCTGTGGCAGTTTGTTGGTACCCCGCTTCGCGGATGTCTTGTTCTGCGCCAGCTTTCAGTTCTCGCAAGAGCGAATTATACAGATCCTCATTCTCGACCGAGAAGATCGACATACATGTTCGCGAGTAACCGTGCTCAATCGAGGCCTGCAATAAGCCGAAAGCGCTAAAGACGCCCGGCGTAGCTGGGATAATGACCTGCGACATCCCCAGCTCTCTGGCCAGGTCCGCGGCATGGACGGGGCCATTGCCCCCGAATGCGATAAGCGCCGCGTCGCGTGGATCATGACCGCGCTCAGTTGAAACGGCACGGATCCCTCGGGCCATCGCTGCATTCGCAACCGAGCGAACGCCAAACGCAGCTTCTTCAACTGAGACGCCCAGCGTTACAGCGAGGTTGTTCTTGTAGGCTGCCTCCGCCCGACTGCGATCCAGTCTCAAATTGCCGCCAACAAGATAGTCTGGGTTCAGATACCCTAGCAGAAGGTTGGCATCGGTAATCGTTGGCCGCTCGCCTCCAAGCGCGTAACAAGCAGGACCAGGCTTAGCCCCTGCACTATGCGGGCCGACGCGCAGCGCCTTGCTTTCATCCAACCAGGCGATGCTTCCTCCACCGATTCCCACTTCCGCAATGTCGACTGATGGAGTTGATAAGGCGTACCCGCCCCCCTTGTTGAGACGGCTAACTGTCGAAAGGCCCGCACCAACCTCAAGATCCACCGTCAGATTAACGTTGCCATTTTCGATAAGCGCCGCTTTTGCTGTGGTCCCGCCCATGTCAAACGCGATCGCTTTCGAACAACCAATTTCTTTCGCGAGACGCGCGGCACCGATCACGCCGGCGGCCGGACCAGACTCCACGATGTGGATTGGCTTTTGAGCTGCGGATTTCGCGCTCATAATTCCACCGTTAGATTGCATAGTGAGAAGTGGTGCTTTGATGCCGCCAGCACTCAGTCTATGGACCAAGTTATTTAAATATCGCTCCATGACAGGGCGCACATAAGCGTTGATGCACGTGGTACTCGTACGTTCATACTCTTTGGCTTCGGGCAAGACTTCGCTCGACACGGAAATTGATACATTCGGCATTTCCTTCCGGAGCAATGCCGCAATCGCTTGTTCGTGAGCAGCATTCGCGAAAGAGTTGATCAAACAAATTGCAACGGACTCAACTTTCTCCGACTTCAAAATTGCAATCGCTCGGCTGACGCTTTCCTCATCTAAGGGGGTGACCACCTCGCCTTTGCTGCTCACTCTTTCCCGCGCCTCGAGCCGCAAGCACCGATCGACTAGTGCCGGCGGCTTTTCCCAGCTGATATTGTACATATCAGGGCGCCGCGAGTGACGAATATCGAGAACGTCTCGAAAGCCCGCGGTGGTAATTAAACCTGTCCGAGCACCTTTTCTCTCGAGAATAGCGTTAGTCGCGACGGTGGTCGCGTGCACCACCTCTTGAATTGATGCCGCTTCTAGCTCAGCGCGCTTGAGCATTTGAGCGATGCCCAAGGCAATCGCTTCGCTGTAATCGTGGACCGAGGAAAGTACTTTCTCGGTGAGAATGTTGCCCTCACTCGTGAGGCCCACGATATCGGTGAATGTCCCCCCAATGTCGACCCCTACCCAGAGCTTTCCGCCTGACGTCCGCGCGTTCACCGAATTCCTCGCACATGAATAGGCCCCACAAGAGGCAACGTGCGATCATTTCACGATTATCGTATTATGATTGTCAAATATCACGCTGTGAGAATCATGACGGTTCAACGCGGCCTGATAGCGCGGCTGAAATCTTCCGGCCGGCAGCTTTTACCAGAAGGGCAAGCTTTTT
>CAISIV010000050.1 GCA_903885555.1 uncultured Hyphomicrobiales bacterium | reverse complement strand
CTGTTAGGTAAAGGTTAGAAAATGCCCGGTATGACGTAGGTGCCGGGCCACCGAATCCGAATCCGCCACTGATTTACCATGGAAGGCGAAATGTTAGGCGAGCGCGGATTTCACGAAGCTGATTGCGGACCGAACCTCGCCGAAATGCTCCGGAGTTGGCGTGGTCGCGAACCTAGCGACGGCGGCCTTGGCATAGCCGATATTGGTTTCTAACACTTCGAGCTTTGCCTCTTGCGCGTCGCGATCAGCAAGCAACATATCGCGATCTTCGCGCCGGGTGGCACGGTCCCATGCTTGGGTGATCTTCGCGACAAGACCCGCTTTTATTTTTTCGACAAAGCCGGGCTGGCGCTCAAGGACGGCCGTCAAATCAGCGGTGGCAGCCAGTACAAACTCGTCCTTGCGGCTGATGAAAGTTTGATCCGCAAGCTGCCGCTGTAGGAAGTCGACAAGTTGGGTGCTGAACGTCTCAGTGAGTTCCTGGAGGCCGTTCAGCTCCGTGACGATTCTAACGGCTTCGCTCACGGTGACCGCTGCCGGGTTTGCTTGGAACGATTTGAACGCGGCCTGCTTTTCTGTGAGGGCGACTTTATAGGATTCTGCAGCGGAGGCGATCTTGGTTTGGCCGGTTTCGAGGTCGGCGAGGAGTTGTGAGGTGGTCTGCGGCTTAGTGGTCGAGGTCATTTTGTTAGTTTGTGATTTGTTGTTAGGCTGTGTGTTTTGTCTGAGAATTGGTTAGGCGTTGGCAAGCTCCGCCCGGTTGGCGTTCATCGCCAAGACCGTCGGGGGCGCGTTCACGCCAACCTCGATAAAGTCGTCGAGGCTCTGCCGGTCGATCAAACGACGGCCTCGGCTTGCGCCTGGGGCGCAGCAGTTGGATGAACGGATATACCCAGCCTTAACGTGACTTTGAATCGTGCGTTGGCCGATTCCAGAATAAATTTCTGCTTGCTGATAGGTCAGCCAGCGCCGGGTGATTTCGTCGTGCATGTGTGCCATGCAAGAGAAAATACCGTTTCTCGCACGTTAAATCCGTTACTTGAACGGGGGTAAAAAGTAGCGATTTTAGCGAATCTTCCGCCGTTCGTGAGAGTCGCGCTGGGTGATCTTGATGAGCAATCCGCGGCCGCTCTCTTTGACTAGTCCCCTCAATCTCAGCCCTGGGCGAACCTGTGCCAACTTGTACTTTGTGCGAATCGCCTTGAATGCAGCGGCGGAATAGGAGGCAGTCTTGAAACGCCCGTTTATGATGTCTGCCGCTAGATCTTCGTGAAGGTCGCAAAACCCGATCTCGATTGGATTTTGGAGCATTTCGGGGTCTTGGAACTTCAACCAGTTCCACAGAATCCACCAATCGCGAATCCACCTGTTTTGATGCATAGGGGTCGCTCCCTTTCTGGCAGTGGCCCATTGCTCAGCTAGGCGAAGATCCATAATCTGCTTGAGGACGGCGGCAGCGATTGCGGCGGGCACGTCGTGATCTTCGTTGCCCTTGACCGGGGCAACGGTCGCCCATCGGTGGATCGGATCGGCTTGATCTTCGGCGAGGCGCACTCGCTTGGCATCTATCACACTTTGTGAAATTCTAGCAATTTCAACCGCCGTGATCCCGCGGCTGTCTGGAAGCATGAGAGGAATCAGGTTGCTAAGGTCCAATTTGGGCGCGAGTTGTTTTTTGGGTCGCTTCATGCTGGTACTGGTCAGAGTTTCGGCAGCGCGGCAATGGCACGCACAAGCGCTTCGTCGTGATGACTGTATCGGGCGTGGACGGCTTTGTCGCGGTGGCCGGTGAGTTTCTGCCGAACATCCTCAGGCACGTCGCTATTGGCCAGAAATGACGTGAATGTATGCCGCAGCGAGTGGAATGATCTGGTCGCGATAACCGGCTGGGCACCAGCGGCAAGGACGATCCTATTTGGCACCATAGCGTCACGCATGACGCGGGTGAACACGGTTGGAACGGTGCCGTCCTTAGTCGCCTTGACTGCCGGAAATAGGTCGCCGGTCCTGCCTTCCAGCCATTCCAATGCCTCGGGGCGAAGCGGTATGTTTAAGATGTCCCCAGATTTCTTTCGCCCCTTGGACGTCTGGATCTGTAGGACGGTGCCGACGATGTTGTCAGCGGTGAGATTGCGGAGGTCGCCGCAGCGCAGGCCGGTGGTGGCGGCAAGCAGGATCAGGCCGTACCATTCCGGCGTTGGCGCGGCAGCAAGGAGTCGTCTAACCTCGTCGGCGGTAAACGCCTCCCGCTTGCGGCTGTCGCCTGTTGGCGCTGCCGTGATGGGCTGGGCAGGGTTTTTCACAATGAGGTCATCCACGACGGCGGATTGAAAAATTCTGCGGACCGTCGAGACGTAATAATTTACCGTCTTTCCCCTACGGGTTTTGGAAAGCTCGCGCTTAACTCCTTCCATATCGGCGACGGTGATGTTGCGCAGGGGTTGCTCAGCTTTCGCGCCGAGGATGGCGCAGCTGGCCCTGATGGCGTCCCGATAGCTACGCCACGTCTGCAAAGCGCAATCGGCCTCCTTGCTATCTAACCATACGCCGGAATACCGCTTGAAATTGACGCCGGGATCTTCGGGTCGGGCGGCCTGTTGCATCTGCCTGATGAGTTCCTCTGCCCGCTGAACGGTAAGTGTCCCCTGTTGCAGCTCAAGTGCGGCCTGTTGAACGGTCCTACCAATCATCTTTGGAACCTCGGGGTCATTCTTGGCAAGCTCCGCTTTCCTCGCCTCACTTTCAAAATCGGCCGCAATCCGCTTGGCATCGCGGCGCGATTCTTTCTTAGTGGATCGGCTCACCCGCTTACCGGCGATGGTATAGCGTGCAAACCAAAATCGGGATTCCTTTGTGCGGTAGGTGGTGGCCATTGTTTTTCGGGGTAGCTTTCAACGAAACTGTAAACAGTTAGCAAGCGCAAGCAAGCGAAAATTGCTCAAAATCCCATAAATCCTATGAAATAAAAGGGTTCTCAGTGATGATCTACCACTGTATTTCGAGGGTGG
>CAISIV010000049.1 GCA_903885555.1 uncultured Hyphomicrobiales bacterium | reverse complement strand
TTTGGCGGCGCCCGATAAAATCGGCCGCGCCCGCCGCGTCGACGATTCGCAGGCACGCTACATCGAATTCGTCAAACGCACCTTCCCGAAACATCTGCGGCTCGAAGGCTTGCGCATCGTCATCGATTGCGCCAACGGCGCCGCCTACAAGGTCGCGCCCGGCGCGCTGTGGGAACTGGGCGCCGACGTGATTTCCATCGGTGTCGAACCCAATGGCTTCAACATCAACAAGGACTGCGGCTCGACCGATCTCGCCGCCATCTCGCACAAGGTGCGCGAGATGCGCGCCGACATCGGCATCGCGCTCGACGGCGACGCCGACCGCGTCATGATCATCGACGAGCGCGGTCACACGGTGGACGGTGACCAGTTGCTCGCCGTCATCGCGCAGAGCTGGAAGGAAGACGGCCGGCTGCAGGGCAAGGGCGTGGTCGCCACCGTGATGTCCAACCTCGGCCTCGAGCGTTATCTGCGCAGCATCGATCTCGATCTGATCCGCACGCCGGTCGGCGACCGTTACGTGCTCGAGCGCATGCGCGCCGACGGCTACAATGTCGGCGGCGAACAGTCGGGCCACATCGTCATGACCGACTACACCACGACCGGCGACGGCTTTGTCGCCGCCTTGCAGGTGCTGGCCGTGGTCAAGCGCCGCAACAAGCCGGTATCGGAGGTCTGTCACCGCTTCGAACCGCTGCCGCAGATTCTCAAGAACGTGCGCTACAAGGCCGGCAAGCCGATGGAGAATGCCGGCGTCAAAACAGCGATCGCCAGCGCCGAGAAGAAGCTCGGCCACGGCGGCCGTCTGCTGGTGCGCGCGTCCGGCACCGAACCGCTGATCCGTGTCATGGCGGAAGGCGACGACAAGGTTCTGGTCGAGGCGGTGGTCGACGACGTGATCGAGGCGCTGACGCAGGTCGCGGCGTAGGGCGTACTAATGTCTGCTTCGTGTCAGAAGCGGACTCGGTGCCAATTCGTTGTGCGGTTTGGGCACGGCAAGATTGGAACAGCGCAGCGGCTGGCGCCGCCATTATCTAGTGGACCCTCACGCCAGCTATCGGCAAGCAGTCTTCCGTGACTAGGGATACGTGACACAAGCTACACTCAAAAACGTGATCGTCCGGCTGCCCCTCAATTTTGGGAAGCGTCCGCACCATTCGCATTGGACGCGAGCAATTCGGACAGGTGGGACCTGCGTCTGACATAATTCAATCCTTTGCGCTGCAAGAGAAGCCGCGAATGACAATTGAGTTTCTCGGCGGGCCGAGCAGCGATGAAATTATTACCGCGCGAGCTACGCGGCCACTTTGGTTGTCGCGCTTTCGCTAACGTTGTCAGCAGTAATGGCCGCTCCATGTGCGCAGGCATCGCTATAAACAAAAAGGCGAAGGGCGGAGGATAGGTTGCCTGCTACGCGGCGTTTGTCGATCCCGCCGATCATTTCCGAAAGCGGGATGTGTTGACCTTCGGCAATACCTTTGAGACCGAACCAGAATTCATCCTCCAGGCTGACACTGGTTTTGTGCCCGTGGACGACGATGGAACGCTTTGTAATTGTCGATTTCATAATCGTGTCCTTCGGCCAGAGGAAAAGGGGAGATCCATTTGACGCTGCGGTGTTTGCACCGCTGCTTTGTTTGTCTCGTCGGTCAACAGCCTTTGGATTGTTTCTCGTTCGTGCTGATCGATAGAAGTCGCCAGCAGGTTCTGAAACCGCCTGATGTCTATGTCGCGAGAGAATTCATTCATGAGCAGCCTCCAATGGGGATGGAAAGGCCCGGCCCGCTTTAATTCAAATGAGTCTAATCCATACCAGCCAACTCCCCAGGTAGTGGGAAGTTGCAATACAACTGATGATAAAATAGCGAGCCACTCGCCCTGCCGGAATTTTTGACTGAGCAATAGAGACCACTTTTGGCTAGCGGCCTGGAGTATTGTTTCGTGAGGGCTATACTCCGCCTTGTCGGACGCCCCGGCGAGCCGGAACGACTTTCGCGCGTTCTCCAAGAAATCCTCGGTGTCGCACATCCCTCGTTACCCCCTCGGTACGAATAAGCTGCTTCGGAGGGATAACGCGCGTCTCGCCTGAAGGTTGCTGTGTCGTGTTAACGACACTCAAAGTAGAGGCGCTGTTGCGACGTAATCTCTAACGAGTACAATGGCTTGGGCGCAATCAGGCGTCCCGGGCTTTCGCTGCCGGTTTAGTGGCAATGTCGGCAATGGTACATATATAGGGACATGGCAAATCCTGAAGAACTGATCGCCCGCAAAGAACGTAGAGAGTTGCAGGCCGCCGACGGCAAGGTGGCCATGGCGGAATATGTGGCCGATACCGAGCAGCGGTCTGCACTCACCGCCAAACTTCGGGAACAGCGGCTGGCACGCGAAACCGCCGAAGCGCTAGCGCCAGCGCCCCCTCCGAAAAAAACCCGCAAGAAGAAAGCGACCTGACGCGAGTCAGTGCTTGCTCAAGCCATGCCCCCACGCATGGCCGAAGCATCACACCTTGTCGCAGGCCTTGAACGAATTGAAGGTCAGGTAGCCGAGGCCGCTCGACTGAGACAGGCAGCTCGATGCCTTCGGCGCGCCGATAATGATGCCGCCCATCAGCAAGCCGCCGGCCGCAAGCCCGATGCACATGCAGGCCACACGCTGGTTCGTCGGTATCAGGAGGCCGATAATGCCTCCGATCAGAAGCAAGCCCATGATGATCCTCCCTTTGGTTCCCACGGGAAGACTGTAGGCGCTTATTTTTGCCCACCTAGGCAATTCGGTATTGCAGCGCACGTGGTACAGTGCCGCGGATCGGCTTCAGGTGCCGGCGGCAAGACATCTTTTGCTATGCAGCCGATTCGTGGCCATAAGGGTGCATGGCCAAATCACCGCGCGTAGAATTCAAGATCGTCCGGGTCGCCGCAGACAACTGGCAGATTTCAGCCGAGTGTCCGGGCACTGAAACCAAGCTCATCACAGGGCTGACCAGCAAAGCCGACGTCGATGACTGGATGAACGGCGCCCGCCGCATCGCCTGGCTGCGTGCCAACGGCTACGCGAAATAGGGCGGGGTCCGACGATGTACAAGCCTTGGCCGAAATGCCCGATCTGTTCGCACCCCATGATCTTCAGCGGCGCCGTGTCGATGACCGCCGACGGGCCGCGCAGCGAGTTCGAGTGCGAGCGGTGTCCGCCACAAAAACCAAAGCCGTCCTTTCCCAGCGCGCCGTAATTTGCGGCCTAGCCTCGCACCACGCTCCTGAAGGCAACCGACAGCGCGGTCAGCGCATCGCGCGGCCGGCCGTCCTTGATCCGGGTGTGAAGCAGCACCGGCAAGCGCGGCAGTTTGGGCAGCTTTAGTTTGGCGCCGACGTCGACGGCGCCCAAGGGCAGCATGCGCGGCGCCAGGGCGGCAACGCCGAGCCCGGCCATCACAGCCGCTGCGACAGCGGTCACGCCGCCGCCGACGAAAATTTCCGTCCAGGGAATGCCGGCTTTATCGAGCAGCTTTTCGGCCAGCGCACGCACGCCGCACGGCTCGGGCATCGTCGCCAGCGGCAGCGGCTCACCGGCGCGATGCTGCCAGTTCGGGCTTGCAAACCAGCCGAATTTTTCCTGCGCGATCATTTCACCGTCGTTGCGTCCGGCGTGCAGGCGCACGATCGCGGAGTCGAGTTCGCGCCGGTCATAGCTTTGCAGCAGTTCGCCTGAGGATCCGATACGGATGTCGATCAGCAGCTGCGGGTCCTGCGCGTTCACCTACGGCAACGCGCATGGCGGCAAGCTCAGCATCGGACATTCCGGCCCCGGTACCTTGGGCCAGCTCAGCACGATTCTGTTCGGCGCCATGACCGGCCTCGATATCGCCTCCGTGTCCTATCGCGGCACCGGGCCGATGATGATCGACGTGCTCGGCGGTACGCTCGACGCCGGGTTCCCTGCCTACAATCCGGCCACCAAGGAAGGCTCACTGCTGGCGGTGACGTCCGCCGA
>CAISIV010000048.1 GCA_903885555.1 uncultured Hyphomicrobiales bacterium | reverse complement strand
TCGTCGATGACGCCGATGATGTCGGATATCTTGCGCGAGGAATCCTCGATCTTGGCCATGGCATCGACAGCATGAGCAACGACGGCACCGCCCTGCTCGGCGATCCGGCGGGTCTCGCCGGCCGACGAATTGGCCTGCTGGGCGTTCTCGGCGTTCTTCTTCACGGTCGCGGAGATGACTTCCATCGACGCGGTGGTTTCTTCAAGGCTCGCGGCCTGTTCCTCGGTGCGCTGCGACAAATCGGTCGTGCTCGAGGAGATTTCAGACGACGCGTTGGTGACTTCGCTGGCGGAGGTCTTGATGCCGCCGATGGTATCGCGGATCTGCTCCACCATGGTGACGACCGAGCTGGCGATCTGGCCGACTTCGTCCTTGCGCGCGATTCGGGGCAATTCGGCGTTAAAGTCGCCACTCGCCAATTTCAGCATCGTGCCCCGGATCATCAGCAGCGGGGCGATAACCCGCCGCGAAATCATCATCGTCATGACAAACGCCAAAGCCAGCGCGGCCGCAACAAAGCCAAGCTGAACGAACAACCGCCATTGCGCTGCCGCATACTGTTCGGCCGCGTAGCTCCTGACCGTCACCAGCGCAATTTCCGCGACGTCGAGAAGCGTCGTCAATTTAGCGATCGACGCTCGTACCCAATCGTCGAGATTGAGAACGGGCTTTTCACCGGCGACAAGTGTCCTCAGATGCTTCAAGCGGGTCGCCGAAATGTCGGCACCGAAGAACTCCTGTTTGCCCTTTTGAACAGCTTCGGTGAATTTTACAGGCAGCGGCAATCCGGTGGAAAATTCCTCGATCGTGTTCCACGCGCCTTCTGCGCGGCTTACATTCGCGGCGTACTTCATCAAAGCGTCCGCCGGCAGCGGCATCCCGGACATTGTGTTGGACAGGATGACCGAAGCATCGCCCGCCGAATTACGCGCCAGCCACGCCAACTGTTTCAACTGCATCATCTGGCCGACAAAAGCGTCGTCGAGCTTGACGGCGGTGGCGAGCTGAGACGAAATCTTGTCGAGCAACATCATCAGCGAAGTAAATTCGTCGTCGACTTCCTTGGTCAGACCAGACCGCCGCGCCGCTTTCGGCTGCGACAACGCGCCAGCCGATTCCTGATGCAATGCAATCTGCCTGTCGATCGCCTTTGCGAGAAGCGGTACGGCGCTTTGCGCATCAGGAAGATCGACATCGCACAGCGCGGCGAGGCCCGCTTTCAGCGCCGGCACTTCGGCTTCGCGGAAGCCCCGAAGATCGGGACTGACGCCGCTCTGGGCTTCGTTCAGCAATGAACGGACTGACGTCGAGCGGTCGAGTCGCAGATTGTGCAAGGCGGTAAACAGAAAAGCCGAAGCTTCCGTCACGTGCGCTATCCGGGCCGAGACCTGCAAGCGACTCCATGACTGCCAGGCCCCCAGACCGAGCACAACAACAACGGCGGCGGCTAGCGACAGAATCGCCGACCGCAAAAGAGCGTTCACTGAAAGGCTGTTGAACATGGTGCTATTTCACTCGCTGTCTACACTTGGCTGGTTGAGCAGTTAGTTCGGCCTTACGCCGCCTTTGACCTGCCGCTGGCCAGCACCGCTTTTGGCTTCTGGATGGCCTGACGCGGCGGCGCTTCCGCAGCGCCACTATGTTGAGCTTC
>CAISIV010000047.1 GCA_903885555.1 uncultured Hyphomicrobiales bacterium | reverse complement strand
GCGTTTTCCGTTTCTGTTCAATTCCTATTACGTCGCCGCCGGTCCGCGTCACGCGCGGCCGCAGCGCGGGCTGATCACGCGGCCGAACGGCGCCGACGTTGGCGGCTATCGCGCGCATGTCGATGCCGCGGTCGAAAAACTGATCGCGAACGTGCCGATAGAAAAAGCCGAAGAGGTTTTTTCAATTCTGGAAATCGGTTTGCATCACGAGCAGCAGCATCAGGAATTGCTGATCACCGATATCCTGCATGCTTTTGCGCAGAACCCGACCGATCCGGTCTACGACGCGCAGTGGCAAGCGCCGCACGCGGCGCAGGGTGTGCGCAGCTATGCTGACGTGCCCGCCGGCATTCACGCCATCGGTAATGAAGGCGACGGTTTCTGTTTCGACAACGAATTGCCGTTTCACGATGAGCTCATTCCGAAGATGCGCATTGCGCGCCATCTCGTGACAAACGGCGAATGGCTCGAATTCATCAAGGCCGGCGGCTACACCACGCCTTCGCTGTGGCTGTCGGACGGCTGGTCTGCCGTGCAGAACGAAGGCTGGGACGCGCCGGGCTATTGGCGACTCAAGGACGGGCAGTGGCACACGATGACGCTGGCCGGCCTCAAAGCTGTGGAACCGGCCGCGCCGGTAATGCATGTCAGCTATTACGAAGCGGAAGCCTTTGCCCGTTTTGCCGGAAAACACCTGCCAAGTGAGGCGGAATGGGAGGTTTCGGCGCGGGCTGGACTAATTGCTGATGCCTTCGGCGTGGCTTGGCAATGGACCCGCAGTGCCTATCTGCCCTATCCAGGCTACCGCGCGGCCGAAGGCGCGCTCGGTGAGTACAACGGCAAGTTCATGATCAGCCAGATGGTGTTGCGCGGCTCTTCGCTGGCGACACCGGAACACCACGACAGAATCAGCTATCGCAATTTCTTCTATCCGCCGGCGCGCTGGCAGTTCACCGGCGTGCGGCTCGCAGAATTCAGTTGAGTTGAGGAATTAGAATGGTCGCGCTCGCACGTTCTCATGTTCTCCAGCCGCAAGTTGCGGACAAGGTTGAATTCGCCGCCGACGTGGTCGCGGGGCTCGGTGCGGCGCCCAAGCGCTTACCGGCGAAGTATTTCTATGATGCGACAGGCTCGCATCTGTTCGAGCGCATCACCGAACTGCCGGAATATTACCCAACGCGCACCGAGATGACGATCCTGCGCGATCAGGCGGCCGACATCGCCAAGCTGATTGCGCCGGGTGCCGCGCTCGTTGAATTCGGCTCGGGCTCGAGCAAGAAGGCGCGCATCATGCTGGCGGCGGCGCCGGAACTGGCCTGTTATGTGCCGGTCGATATCTGCGGCGAGATGATCGAGCAGGAAGCCATCGAGCTGCGCGCGGATTTTCCGAATCTCAAAGTCCTGCCGGTCACCGCCGACATCTGTTATCCGTTCGAGCTTCCGGAAGAAGCCAAGGCTGCGCCGGTGCGCGTCGGATTTTTCCCCGGCTCCACCATCGGCAATTTCGAGCCGCACGAGGCGGCCTCGTTCCTGCGCAATGCCGCCCAAATTCTCGGACCGGGCGCGACGCTGATCATCGGCGCCGACCTGATCAAGTCAGCCGATATTCTCAACGCCGCCTACAACGACAAGGCCGGCGTCACCGCCAAATTCAATCTCAATCTGCTGACCCGCATCAATCGCGAATTGCGCGGCACCTTCAACCTCGAAACCTTCGAGCATCACGCCTTCTACAACCGTGAGCGCAACCGCATCGAAATGCACCTCGCCAGCCTCAAGCGGCAGAAGGTGAAAGTGGCCGGCGAATGTTTCGATTTCCGCGCCGGTGAGACCATCCACACCGAGAATTCCTACAAATACAGCGTCGAATCGCTGGGCGCGCTGGCCCGCGGCGTGGGCTGGATGCCGGCCGGGGTGTGGACCGATGCCGACAAGTATTTCTCGATCCAGGCCTTCACCTTCGCTGGCGAGACGGCCAAGTCTTGATTGTGAAGCCCTGACCCACCTTCCCGAAGCCCTCCGCCTGCGCTAAGTCACGCCGTCCGGACAACGGACGCGTCTTAAATCGCAGGGCAGGGACTTCAATGAAAATCGTCGGTTTCGAAGCGAACAACAAAGTGCGGCTGGGCGTCGTCGAGGGCGACACTGTCATCGACATCCAGGCGGTCGACCCCAGCATTGCGGGCGATCTCGGCGATTATCTGCGCGCCACCAATGGCGACATGACGCAGCTCAAAGCCGCCGTTGCCAAGGCGTCGGCTTCCGCGCGTATTCCGCTCGCCGGCCTCAAGTTTGCGCTGCCGGTGGCCAAGCCCGGCAAGATCATCTGTCTCGGCCTCAATTATCTCGACCACGTCAAGGAAGGCCCGCAGAAAGACAACATCCCGAAATTCCAGTCGATCTTCTTCCGCATGCTGACGTCGCTGGTGCCGCACGGCACGCCGCTGATGCGGCCGGTGAAGTCGATCCAGTTCGACTACGAAGGCGAATTGGTCGTCGTCATCGGCAAGCGCGCCAAGCATCTGACAATGGAAAATGCCACCGACTGCGTCGCCGGTTACTCCGTCGGCAATGAAGGCTCCATTCGCGAATATCAGCGCCACACCACGCAGTGGGGCATGGGCAAGAACTTCGACCGTACCGGCAGCGTCGGCCCGTGGATGGTCACCGCCGACGAACTGCCGAAGGGGGGCAAGGGCCTCAAGATCGAGACCCGCCTCAACGGCAAATCCATGCAGTCGTCGAACACCGACCTCTTCATGTTCCCGGTCGCGGAATCGCTCGTCTACCTCACCGAAGGCATCACGCTGGAGCCGGGCGACATCCTGTTCACCGGCACGCCGTCGGGCGTCGGCCATGCGCGCAAGCCGGAGCCGGTCTGGATGAAGGCCGGCGACACCATCGAGGTCGAGGTCGAAAAAGTCGGCGTGCTGAAGAACGGCATCGAGGACGAGAAGTAGCCCCCTGTTGACAACGCGCCGTCCGGGCGCGTTCCCTTAGGTCCAAGAGCGCACCCCCGTGGGGGTAGGTGCGCCGCAGGGCACGATTAAATCGTGCCCGGACCAGGGGAGGATGTCATGCAACGCGCGGACTTTGGCGCAAAATTTGCGGCGGTCCTTGCGGCCGCCGTTTTGCTTTTCGCATCCCTCGCGAAGGCCGAATGGCCGAACGACAGACCGATCCGCCTCATCGTCGGCTTCGGCGCCGGCGGTGGCACTGACATCGTGGCCCGCATCATCGCGCAGGCGCTGTCGGAGAAATTAAATCAATCCGTTCTGGTCGAGAACAAGCCGGGCGCCGGTGGCGCGATTGCCGGCGAGCAAGTCGTCAAAGCCGACAAGGACGGTTACACCGCCACCATGATCAGCGCCGGGCACACGGTTTCTGCGGCGATGGTCAAGGCGGTGAAATACGACGCCGTGAAGGATTTCACGCCGGTCGCGCTGGTGGCGGACTCGGCTTTTGTCGTCGTCGCGCGCAAGGATTTCCCGGCCAACGATCTCAAAGGTCTGATAGCGCTGGCCAAGGCGCAGCCCGGCAAACTGAATATCGCCAGCGTGGGGCTCGGCTCGACGCAGCACATGGCCGGCGAAGTTATCAGCCAATCGACCGGCATCGACGTGAAACATATTCCATTTCGGGGAACGCCGGGCGTGATCGGCGCGCTGCTCGGCAAGGAAGTCGATTACGCGGTCGAAAGCCTGCACTCGGTGCGCGGGCAGGTCGAGGCCGGCGAACTGAAACTTCTCGCGGTCTGTACGCCGGAGCGCTGGTACGCCATTCCCAACGTGCCCACCGTCGCGGAATCCGGCATTCCCGGCTACGCCGTGAGCGGCTGGTACGGCTGGCTTTACCCCGCCGGGATGCCGCAGCCGATCGTCGACAAGACCTTTGCCGCGCTCAAGGAGATCGTGGCGCGGCCGGAGATCAAGGCCCAGATGGAGAAGGCGGGCACCACGGCGCGGCTGCTCGGCCCTGGCGATTTCGAAAAACACATCGCCGGAGAAGTTGCGAAATGGCAGGCGGTGCGCGACAAGGCGGGTCTGACGCCGCAGTAGTGCGGATTGGGCATAGGGAAAACGGAAATGGCTGACCAGTTGAAGATTGTTACGATTTGCGGTTCGCTGCGCAAAGGCTCGATCAACGCCGCGGTGATGGCCACCTTGCCGTCGCTGGCGCCGCCCGAGCTCTCCTTCAGCGTCGCGCCGTCCTTTGCCGATTTCCCCATCTATAGCACCGACGTCCAGGCTGCCGGGGTGCCGGCCGGCGTTACCGCTTTCGCCGATGCGATCCGCGCCACCGACGGCGTCATCATCGTCTCGCCGGAATATAACTGGTCGATTCCGGGCGGTCTGAAGAACGCCATCGACTGGGTGTCGAAGCTCAAGGACGTGCCGTTCAAGGACAAGCCGGTGGCGTTGCAGTCGGCCTCGGCCGGCCAGATGGGCGGTGGCCGCATGCAGTATCACTTGCGCATGGCGCTGATGTCGATCGATGCGCAGATGTTCGGCAAGCCGGAAATCTTGATCAACTTCGCCGCCAAGAAGATCGACGAGACGACCGGACTGCTGGTCGACGAACCGGCGCGGGACATCGTCAAGCAGCAGCTCGCCGCGTTCGCGAAGTTCATCAAGCGCGTGAAGATCTAAAATGAATGCGCCCATTCCCGCCTGCGCGGGAATGGGCGATTTGTTTCAGCTCGCGGGTTGCGCGCGCTTCGGAAAGAGTTGCGGGCGCATCTTGGGATGTCCGGCCATGGTTTTCGGCGCGTAGGGCGTTTCGGCGCCGAGTTCTTCGGCCGCATGCCAGGCCCAGCGCGGATCCCAGATCGCAGCGCGCGCGATCGCCACCATGTCGGCCTTGCCGGAGGCGACGATGTCTTCCGCCTGCTGGTAGCCGGCAATCAGGCCGACCGTCATGGTGGTCAGGCCGCTTTCCTTCTTCACCTTCTCCGAGAACGGCACCTGGTAGCCGGGCGCCAACGGAATCTTCTGTGCCGGATGCAGACCGCCGGTGGTGACGTCCATGTAGTCGCAGCCGCGCGCCTTGAGCGCCTTGGCGAAGGTTACGGTTTCTTCCGGCGTCCAGCCGCCATCGACCCAGTCGGTCGCCGAGACGCGGATGCCGAGCGGTTTCGCCTCAGGCCAGGTCTTGCGCACGGCGTCGAACACTTCGAGCGGGAAGCGCATGCGGTTCTCGGTCGAGCCGCCGTATTCATCGGTGCGCTGGTTCGACAGCGGCGACAGGAACTGATGCAGCAGATAACCATGCGCGCCGTGCAATTCGATCAAGTCCACGCCAATACGGTCGAGCCGCATGGTCGAGGACACGAATTCCTCGATCAGGCGCTTCATGTCGTCTTTGGTCAGCGCCTTCGGCACGGCCCAGCCGGTGTCGTAGGCAATGGCGGACGGCGCTTCCGGCACCCAGCCGCCTTCGTCGGTCGGCTGCATCGGCTTGCCGCCGAGGCCGGGAGGTACCTGCGGGCCCTTGCGGCCGGCATGCGCCAGTTGCACGCCGAGTTTCGCCACGCCGTATTTGCGGCAGAAGTCGAGCACGCGCTTGAGGGCTGCTTCGTTCTCGTCCGACCAGATGCCGGCGCATTTCGGCGAGATGCGGCCTTGCGGATTGACGTTGGTCATTTCCGTGATGACAAGACCGGCGGCGCCGAGCGACATATTGCCGAGATGCATCAGATGCCAGTCGTTGCACGAACCGTTGTCGGAATTGTACTGGCACATCGGCGACACGACGACGCGGTTCGGCAAAGTAAGACCGCGCATGGTGATCGGAGAGAACAGAGCACTAGCCATCGGAGACTTTCCTTTCAGATTGAAATGCGGGAACGGCTTTTAGAGGCCGGTGGTGTGATAGGCGTGCATGGCGACCACCAGGCAGCAGAGCGCCCAGAACACGCAGAATTCGATGCCGCCGATCACCCAGATCCAGCTTTTGGTCAATTTGTAGGTGGCGGCGGCGGCGACCATCAGATGGATGAAGGCGATGAAGCCGACGAACGGCGTGAGGATATCGAACAGCAAGCCGACGGTCAGGAAGCTCTCGATGGTGCCGGCCAGATACATCCAGAATGCCGGCGGCTTGAAGCCGACATTGACGTAGAACTGCAGCGCCTGCGGCACTGTGAATTTGGCGACGATGTGCGGAATGAAAAACAGAGCGCAGACAATGCGCAGCAGATTGAACTCGTTCAGCAGATTGAACTTGTCGGCAAATGACATGCTTCCCCCAAAACAATCTAATGGCGCATCTTAAAGCTTCTTGTCACAGTTTTTTGCCCTTCAGCCACGCCTCGCCTTTGGCGTAAAGCGCGTCGAGCGGCGGTCCATCCAGCCCGGGCAGTTCGTCCTTGATGGTGTAGCCGATCTGCGTCTGCAGATAGGCGAGGTGGCGATAGCCTTCCGGAAAGCTCGCCAGCAGTTTCTTGTCGAGCTTGAGCGTGGCCGACGGATCGACCGGATCGATGCGATCCTTCTCATAGATGTGGCGGCGCATCACGATGCCCCATTTGCCTTTGCGCTTTTCTATGAAGTCGTAGGCGCGGCCATGGCAGGTGACGTCGCACGGCACGCCCTCGACCTTGGCGCGCTGCGCGATGGAAAGCTTGGTCTGGGCGATGGCGCGCTTGCCTTTGATGTCGATGGTGATGGCGCCGAGCATGTGGTTGATGCGCACGCCGTGATCGTAGCCTTGCTGGCTGACCTTGATGAATTCCTCGAAGCTGCCCTGAAACCAGGTCGCCCACATCTGTCCATCGGCGTGCCAGATCTTGCGGAAACGATCCCACAGCCGGGCGTCGCGCCAGATCACCCAGTTCTCGATCAGGGCGCGGATCGCGAGACGATCGGAGTCGTGCTTGGCCATCGTATGTTTCCCCGCCGCGCCCGGTCTTGTGCCGGGCCTCCATGGCTTTATACACGGATGGAACAAAAGAAGCGCACAGGGATGGGAGGCGTCAATGGCGCGGCTTGAAGGAAAAATCGCCATCGTCACCGGCGGGGCCAAGGGTATCGGCCGGCATTACTCGCAGGCGCTGGCCGCCGAAGGCGCCCGCGTGATGATAGCCGATATCGCCGACGGCAAGGATCTGGTGGCCGAAATCGCCGGCCGTCATGGCGCCGACAGCGTGGCGAGCATGAAATGCGACGTCAGCGACGAGAAGGCGATCAAGAACCTGGTGGCGCAGACCGTCGAGCGCTTCGGGCAGATCGATATCCTGGTCAATAACGCCGCGGTCTATTCGACGCTGACGCCGCGCAGCTTCCTGGAGTGGGACCCGGATCTTTGGGACAAGGTGATGGCCGTCAACGTGCGCGGCTCGTATCTCATGGTGCGCCATGTGGCGCCGCACATGATGGAGCGCCGCAGCGGCAAGATCATCAACATCGCCTCCGGCTCGCCCTACAAAGGCGTGCCGCGCATGCTGCCTTATGTCACCTCCAAGGGTGCCATTCTGGCCTTCACGCGGGCGCTGTCGCGCGAGCTTGGCCAGTACGGCATTGCCGTGAACTCGCTGTCGCCGGGCTACATCCTCAGCGACACGGGCCTGCAGAACACCCAGCACGTCGAGGACGAGCGCGTGCCGGTGCGCAACGCTCGCGCCTTCAAGCGTGACGCCTATCCGGAAGATCTGCTCGGCACGCTGGTGTTTCTGGCCTCGAACGACAGCGATTTCATCACCGGGCAGTCGATTGTGGTCGATGGCGGGGCGATCAACAATTAGGGAGCTAAATTAGTTACATGCCCTTGGCGGCTTTCCAGCCGGGGGTAGCGGCGGTATACTAGTTTCAAATCGAACTATCTCAGGGAGAACGTCATGTCGGTCCAAGCAGTCGCCGAGCCCGGTCCCAAGCACAATGTGCAGGCCTCGCGGCAGGCCTATTACGACAAGATTTCCAAGTACCACATGACCCCGTTGTGGGAAGTGTTGAAGGGCCTCGTCACGCCGGAGCCCAAGACCAGCATCCTGCCGACGGTCTGGAAATTCTCCGATGTGAAGCGCCTCATTCTCGAAGCTGGTGAAGTCATCAGCGCCGAGGACGCCGAGCGCCGCGTGCTGGTGCTGGAAAATCCCGGCATGCCCGGCAAGTCGCGCGCCACCAACACGCTGTTTGCTGGCGTGCAGTTGATCATGCCCGGCGAAATCGCCGACGTGCATCGTCACGTGTCGTCCGCCATCCGCTTCGTGCTGGAAGGCGAGGGCGCCTACACCGCCGTCGAAGGCGAGAAGTCCATGATGAAACACGGCGACTTCATCATCACCGCCAACTGGGCGCCGCACGATCACGGCAATCCCGGCAAGCAGCCGGTGATGTGGCTCGACGTGCTCGACATGCACATCGTCAATCACTTCGAGACCTCGTTCGGCGAGCACTTCGACGAGAAGATGCAGAACACCAACCACGAGGATGGCGACTCGTTCGACCGTTTCGCCTCGGGCGTGCTGCCAGACGGCATGCCGGTGACACAGAACCGCAGCCCGGTCGTGAACTACCCGTATGCCAAGATGCGTCCGATCCTCGAGCGGCTAAAGGGCACCGGCGACATCGACAAGCGTTTCGGTGCGCGCGTGCGTTACGCCAACCCGATCAACGGCGGCCCGGTGCTGCCGACGATGGGCGCCTATCTCTCGCTGTTCCCGAAGGGCTTCAAGGGCGAGGACTACCGCTCGACCGACGCCACCATCTTTGCCTGTGCCGAAGGCAAGGGCAAAACCATCATCGACGGCAAGCCGTTCGAATGGGGCGTCAACGACGTGTTCGTCGTGCCGTCGTGGAAGAACTTCCATCACGAGCCGGCTGAAGAATCGGTACTGTTCTCGATCTCGGACAAGCCGGCGCAGCAGGTGCTCGGCATCTGGCGCGAAGGGAACTGATCCCCTAGCGTTCGCGTTCTGATAAGATAACGGCTGCGCCGCTTGCGGCGCGGCCGTTTGCTTGTGAGCCAGGAGAGACCCATGCCGGTTGAAAATCTGCAATTCGAACAACTGACCGCCGGTCATGGCGTGCTGACCGCGGTGCGCACCGGCAAGGGCCCCGATTTGGTGTTGCTGCATTCCTTGCTGGCCGACCGCCATGCCTTCGATCCGGTGCTGGAGCAGCTTGCGGCGAAGTTTCGCGTGACGCTGTTCAATCTGCCGGGCTTCCACGGCTCGCAGCCCTGCGTGCTGGCGCTGATGGATTCCTACATCGCCTGTATCGAGGACGGCTTCGAGGAATTCGGCATCGCCAAGGATGCGGTACTGATGGGCAATGGCTTCGGCGGCACGGTGGCGCTGGCTTTCGCGCTGGCGCACCCGGAACGTATTTCAAAGCTGGTGGTGAGCGACGCCGCGGCGGCATTTCCGCCGGAAGGCAAAAAGCAGTTCGAGATCATGGCGAGTAAGGTTGCCGAAGGCGGCCTCGGCGCGATTGCCGAAATCGCGGCCAAGCGCGTGTTCTCGCCGGCCTATCTCGCCGCGCATCCCGAACTGATCGACGAGCGCAAGCGCGTGCTGATGGGCATCGATCCGAAAGCCTTCCAGCATGCCTGCCGGATTTTGCTGGAAGCCGACCTCGAGCCGCAGCTGCATCGGCTGAAAATGCCGACGCTGGTGGTGGTCGGCGAATTCGACCAGGCGACGCCGCCGGTGCTCAACAAGGCGATCGCCGACAAGGTCGAGGGCGCGAAGTATATCGTGTTGCCGGGTTGCGGCCATTGCCCGCCGCTGGAGCAGCCGCAGCAATTCCTGGAGGCGATCAAGGGCTTCGTCGGGTTTTAATCGACTTCGATAAAGCCGGTATTCGTCTGTAACGGGTCAAACTTTCGATCCCGTTCTGCTATGCTCGCCGCACGTCCATTCCCCGCTGCCGAGGAGTCCCTATGACCCTGACATTTTCGCGAATTCGCGCTATCGCTGCCGTCGTCCTGCTCGGCTTGATCGTCTCCGGCTGCGGCTACAACGCCATCCCGACCAATGAAGAGCAGGCCAAGGCGAAGTGGGCGGACGTCCAGAACAATTATCAGCGCCGCGCCGACCTCATTCCGAACCTTGTCGCCACCGTGCAGGGCTACGCCAAGCAGGAGAAGGACGTGTTGATTGCCGTGGTCGAGGCGCGCGCCAAGGCGACCCAGGTCAAGATCGACGTCTCCCAGCTCGACGATCCGGCGAAACTCAAGCAGTTCACGGATGCGCAGAACCAGCTGTCCGGCGCGCTCGGTCGGCTGCTCGCGGTCAGCGAGAATTATCCGGAGCTGAAATCGAACCAGAACTTCCTGGCGTTGCAATCGCAACTCGAAGGCACGGAAAACCGTATCGCGGTGGCGCGGCGCGATTACATCGAGGCCGTGCGGGTCTACAACACGTCGCTGCGGACCTTCCCGGGCGTGCTGTGGGCAGCGACGCTGTTCCGCGGCAACAAGCCGATGGCCGAGTTCGCCGCCAATGACAACGCACAGACCCCGCCGGCCGTGAAATTCTGACCGCCCGCAGGGGGCCTCACATGATCGCAGGCCGCGTCTCGTGCCTCGCACAAGGCGGCCTGCGCGCGGCCTTGTGCGCGGCCTTGGGCGTCGCACTGCTGTTGGGCGCACTCGTTGCCGCCTTTGCACTCAATTTTCCGACACTCACCGGACGCATTGTCGATCAGGCGAACATCGTTTCCGCCGAAACGCGGCAGTCGATCGAACCCAAGCTTGCCGATCTTGAATCGAAATCCGGCATCCAGCTCGTCGTCGCGACGGTTTCCTCGCTCGAGGGCCAGGAGATCGAGCCTTACGCGAACGAACTGTTCCGGAACTGGAAGCTCGGGCAGAAGGACAAGAACAACGGCGTGCTGCTGCTGGTGGCGCCGAATGAGCACAGGGTCCGCATCGAAGTCGGTTACGGCCTCGAAGGCACGCTGACCGACGCGCTGTCGAAGGTCATCATCACCAATGCCATCACGCCGCGCTTCAAGACCGGCGATTTCAACGGCGGCATTACGCGCGGCGTCGACGACATCATCACCGTTCTCACCACTGACGCGTCCGAGTGGCAGCAGCGTCCGTCATTGCGGCTCGACAGCGCGCAAACGGTCGGTCCGCCCGACTGGCTGATCATTGGGGGAATCGTCATATTCCTCGGCCTGATGATCACCTGGCCGGGCTTTCGCTGGTTCGTGCTCAATCTGGCGCTGAACATTCTGCTCAGTGCGGGGTCGAGCAGCGGCGGCAGTTCGTCCGGCGGCGGTGGATTTTCCGGCGGTGGCGGGTCGTCCGGCGGCGGCGGCGCTTCAGGGAGTTGGTAATGAGCATGTCACCGGCCGACCGCAAGCGCATCGCGACCGCCATCCGTGCCACCGAAAGCCGGACATCGGGCGAAATCGTCTGCGTGTTGGCGAAACAATCCGCTGACGGCAAAGCGTTGCCGGTTCTCATCGCGGCCGTCATTGCGCTGGCTTTGCCCTGGCTGCTGGTAATGACAACCGCCATGCCGGTGTTGCGCATTCTGACGCTGCAAGTCGCCGTATTCGTCGTGGTGGCCGCGCTGTTGCACCTGTTGCGTCTGCGCGTCGAACTCATCCCGCACGCCGCGCGGCGGGCTTTGGCGCACCGCGCGGCGCTCGTTCAATTCGCCATTCGCGGCGTCGCCAAGACCAAAGACCGCACCGGCATTCTCATCTTTGTTTCGCTGGCGGAACGCTATGCCCGCATCGTCGCCGATGACGGCATCGCGGCGCGGGTCCAGCAATCGGAATGGCAAAGCGCGATCGATGCCCTGGTGGCGCACATGCGCGATGGCCGGATCGGCGACGGCTACATCGCTGCGATCGACATATGCGGGGCCGTGCTGGCGCGGCATTTCCCTGACAGCAAGGTGGGTCAGGACGAATTGCCCGACCGCATCTACTTGATCTGAATTCCGAAACTGAGTTCGTTGCGGTCGCCGATGCGACGATAATCGACTTTATCCATCATCTTGCGCAGCAGGTGAATGCCGAGCCCGCCGACTTTGCGCTGTTCGATGGGCGCGTGGATGTCCGGCAAAGCCTGCGCCAGCGGGTCGAACGGCTTGCCGTCGTCGCTGACGGTCGCCGACAAATAATCGTCGTCGATGTCGATCCGTACCGCGATTTCGCGGTCGCCTTTGTCGCCGATGCCGTGCGTGATGATGTTGGTGAGGACCTCATCCAGCGACAGGCTGAAGCGGTTCAGGAGTTTGGTGGGGACGCTGCGGTCCGAGCAGAACGCCGAAATGCGCTTGTTGGCGCGCGGAATGTCCTCGAACCTGTTGGCGACCTCAATCGTGAGGCTTTCACGTTCCATTGGCGCTCAATGTTCGAAGCCGAGATGGATGCGTTGCATCGCTCCATCGGTGTCGGTGGTCAGTTTCGTCGCTTGACGTCTTATCATGATTGCGCCGAGGCGGGTGAGCTGGCTTTCGTCGGCGAAAAGTTCTTCGGCGCTCGGAGCGGCGGCGCTGGTGATCAGCGGTTTGCCTTCGTATTCGACGAGGACATCGAGCCAGAATTCGTCGAAGGTCATGGTCACCTTGGCCGACGTGCCCGGCTCGATGAGAAGATCGAGGCATTCCGAGGTCTCGATCATGGCGCGCACGGCGCGATCGATGACGTCGCGGCGCGCACCCCAGACACCGCCTTGGTGTTCGGCGAACTTCTCCAGCTTGGTAAGCGCGTCGGCGCCGGGCGCAACCACGATGGTCACCGATTTCTTGATGCCGATGCGGAAGACGAGGTTGAGCAGCAGTGCGCCGATGAGGCCGACCACCAGCGGCGAGGCCACCGCCGGCTGCAGGTAGTCCGGCGCCGATTGGTAGAAGGCGGGAAACAGGAAACGGCTGAACGACAGCAGCAGACCGACACTGATCACCAGCGTGCGGCGCGCGTCCATCAGGCGGCTTACCATCGCCTGCATGCCGTTGACGATGATGAAGCACGACGTGAACACCAGCGCCGCGCCGAAAACCGGACGGGGCGCGAGGATGATCAGCTCATGCACGGCCGGCAGGAAGGCGAGCACGATAAAGACCACGCCGGTGGCAAAGCCGACCGAACGCGACGTCACGCCGGTCGTTACTGACAGGCCGACCGAGGACGAGGACGTGCTCAAGCCGACGCTGCCCAGTGCGCCGCCGATCATCATGCCGATGCCGTTGGATATCAGGCCCCGGCGGATCGAACCCATGTCGGCGCGCTGCCAACGGCTGTCGTTGATCTTCTGCATGCTGGTGAAGTCGCCGATGGCCCGCAGCGAGGTGGCGATCGCCGCGATCGCGAAGGGCAGCATCAGGTCTACGGCGAAAGTCGGCCAGGAGGGCTTGGGCATCGGCGGCTCGATGAACAGCGAGGCCGACTTGACCTCGTTGAAAGGCACCAGCCCGAGCGCGGCGCCGGCGGCATAGCCGCCAGCCAGCACGATGAGGATGACATAGAGCCGCAGCCGCGCTACGCCCCAGACGTAGAGGGCGATCATGACCAGCAGGCAGGCAACACCGAGCAAAGCCCCTGTACCCATGCTGGGGTTCATGGTGTCGATGGCGGCGGAAACGCCGGTCATGAGATTGAAGCCGATGACGCCGAGTGTCAGGCCACTCATCAGCATGGCGAAGCCGGCGATTTCGGTCGGTAAAAAGGGCCGCAAACGCTGAACGCCGTACCCGATCAGAAGCTGCACCAAGCCGGCGAAGATCGTCATGCCGGCGACCAGCGGCAGGCCGCCTTGCTTGGCGGCGACTACGGTGACGGTGAAGTAGACGCCGGAAAAGGCTGCGGGCATCAGGGAGCTTGAGCCCAGATCCTGCGACTTCAAGCACAGCAGAATAGTGCCGAAGCCGAGCGCGAGCAGGGAGCCCGACATCACCTCCAGAACGGTCTGGTGCGAGGCGTGGGCGGCTTCCAGCACCAGCAGCGGGAAAATCGTGGTCACGCTGGCCAGCAGCACGTGCTGGATGGCAGCCACCCAGACGACATAAGCCGGCGGCTTGTCGTCGATGCCGTAGGTGATCTCGCTGGGTTTGACTGAACGGCGCTTGCGGCCAGCAGGCTCTTCGACCGGCCCACGCCAAAGTCTCAGCAATTTCTCGATGATTTCCACGTGCCGCCCTCAGTCCCGTGACGATCATCCCATTTTCTTTTGCGGCGCGGAAGGGTATCTCTATAGGGTTGGCTGGTGCGCGATCATATCGCCTGACTGCATTTTATCTTTAGGACTGCCATGGAAGTTACAGAAAGCCGGATCGGTTCGGCAACGACACTCAAGATTGTCGGCCGGGTCGATAGTTCGGTTGCCAAGGCGCTGGAGCAGAAAGTGCTCGACGTCGCGTCGCGTGACGGCCACATCGTGGTCGATCTGGGCGGCATGAATTACGTCTCGAGCGCCGGGTTGCGGTCTTTCATCATTCTGGCGAAACAGGCACGCGCGAAAAATAAGGCCATCGCGCTGGCCGGCATGTCCGACGAAGTCGCCGAGATTTTCGATATCAGCGGCCTGCTCGAATTGTTCGCGATCTACGACAGCGTGGAGGCGGCGGTCGCCGCATTGCCGCGATAACACGACGTTTTGAATGTGGTCCGGCGTCATGCCGTCATGACTGACATCAGCGCCATCCTACACCGTTCGCTGACGCCGGCCGAAAGCCGGCCGCGCAGCACGTTGACCTGGATCTGGCTCAATCTCGCGGTGCTGGCGGCCTACAGCGTCGCCGGTCTTGTCGTCGTGCTATTCGGCATTGGCCCGGCCAAGATCAGCCCGATCTATCCGCCGTCCGGCATCGCGGTTGCCGCGACCTTCGTGTTCGGTCCGCGCATTCTGCCGGCGGTGTTCCTCGGACAATTCTTCAACGGCTTTCCGCTGCTGTCGGACCCGCACACGACCGTGCTGAACTATATCCTGACCAATTCCGGCACCGGCGTCGGCTCGATCTGCGAAGCCTTGATCGCGCTGATGACGCTGCGCTATTTCACCCGCACCTGGCACCCGTTCGACCGTTCGCTCGACGTGGTGGTCTTCCTGCTTGGCTCGTCGCTGGCGGCGGCCTTCGTCTGCGGTGCGATCGGCACGCTGTCGCTCTGGGCCAACGGCTTCGTGCCGGATCACGAAGTGGCGATCACCTTCATCACCTTTTTCCTGGCCGATGCCGCCGGCATCGCCGTGTTCGGGGCAATGGCGCTCGCCTGGTATCGCGACCCGTGGCCGGACCGGAAAACCATCGTTACGTCCGTTGTCGTGCTCGTTCTGGTGTTCGCGATCGCGGCACTGGAAATATGGAGCCACTATCCGGTCGATTATTTCTTTCTGCCGCTGCTGCTGTGGGCCGGCTTTCGATCAGGTCCGCGCGGCGTCACGCTGGCGTCGGCGGCGATCACCATCATCGTCGTGTTGGCCACCACGCGCGGCGTCGGCTCGTTCGTCGGCAAGACCGATAACGAATCGATCCTGCTGCTCGAAGGCTTCATGGCGGTGATCACCTTCACCGGCCTGCTGACGGTCGCCGTACGGCAGCAGCAGAGGCAGGCCGAAACCGCGCTGGCGCGTCACAACCGCGTGCTGGAGCGGCGCGTCGCCGATCGCACCGCCGAGATTGCCGAGAAAAACCGGCTGCTGGAAGAAAAGCAGGATCGTATCGACGACGATCTCAAGACCGCGCAGATTTTGCAGGCTTCAATTCTGCCGACGGATTTCTCGTCTTATGCGAACACCGGCATCGCCGCGTCGATGAAGCCGGCGCTCGAAGTGAGCGGCGATTTCTATGACGTGTTTCCGGTCGACAGCAGCCGCCTCGGCCTCGTCGTCGCGGATGTGTCGGGCAAAGGTGTCGCGGCGGCGTTCTTCATGGCGGTGACGCGCACCATGTTGCGCGGCGTGGCGATGACCGGCTTGCGGCCGTCCGATTGCATCGCGCATGTCAACGACTCGCTTTATCGCGAAAATCCGATCGAGATGTTCGTCACGGCGATCTACGCCGAACTGCACGAAGCCTCGGGCCGCGTGACTTTGGTCAATGCCGGGCACTGCGAGCCGATCATCACGCGCGCCGACGGCAGCGCTGAGTTATTAAGACGCTCGGGAAATCCGCCGCTCGGCGTCATGGAGCACAAAGCCTTCGCCGAACTGAGTTTCACGCTCGGCGAAGGGGAAATGCTGTTTCTCTATACCGACGGCATCACCGAAGCCTTCGACCGCGATGGCGGACTGTTCCGGGTGCAACGGCTGCTGGACATCACGCAGAATTCGGCGGCGCGCTCGCCGCACGACTTGATGCTCGCGGTGATCGGCGGAGTCGAAGCCTTTTCCGCCGGCACATTGCAGGCCGACGACATCACCTGCCTGGTGATCCGCCGCAACGCACGAGCGGCGGCTTAGCCGCTCAGGTCGGCGTCAAGCCGATCGCCTTCACGAGCGCCGTGTTGTCGGCGATTTCCTTCTTGATGATGGCGTCGAACTGGGCCGGGGTCACCGGCATCGGTTCGATGCCTTGCGGCACGAATTTTTCCATGACGTCGGGCTGCGCCAGCACTTTCTTGGTGACTTCGTAGAGCTTCTCGACGATCGGCCGTGGCGTCTGCGCCGGCATCAGATAGCCGTTCCAGTAGTTGTAATCGGAGTCCTTGTAGCCGGATTCCAGCGTGGTCGGGACATCGGGCAGCGCCTTGGAGCGGTTCGGCGTGCTCACCGCGAGTGCGGTCAGTTGCTTGTTCTGGATGAACGACAGCGCCGACGACAGGCCCATGCAGGCGAAGTCGACGCGGGCGGCAAACACTTCCGTCAGCGCATCGAGGCCGCCTTTGTACGGCACGTGCACGCCCTTGAAACCGGCGCTGGCGCGCAGACGCTCGGCCGCCCAATGCGTGGTGCTGCCGATGCCGGCGGAGGCGTAGGTGAACTCGCCGGAGGCTTTCGCCGCGGCGACGAATTCCTGAACCGTCTTGAAGCCCTTCGACGGATTGACGACCAGCACATTCGGCAGGGTGCCGAATGAGATGACGCCGGCAAAATCGGCTGACGCGTCATAAGGCAGCTTGGCGTAAATCGCGGGCGCCAGCGTGTGCGCAGAAGCATGCGCAAGCATGGTGTAGCCGTCCGGTTCGGCCTTGGCGACAATCGCGGCGCCAATCGAACCAGCAGCGCCGCCGCGGTTTTCGATGACCATGGTCTGGCCGAGCTCGGTCGATACATAGCCCGAGACGATGCGCGCGATGACGTCGAGCGAACTGCCGGCTGAGAACGGGACGATGACGCGGATCGGCCTCGACGAAGGCCAGGCCTGGGCGAAAGCAAGCTTTGACAAAGCCGGGGTCGCGAGGGTCGCGGCGGTCAGGCTCAGGAATGTACGGCGTGTCGTCATTGTTCTTGTTCCTTCTTGAATTGTCAGACGCGATAGAACGCGGCGGCGTTGTCGTGGAACACGCGCTTCTGGTCCGCTTCCGGATATTCGGCGAGCACAATGCGGTAGGCTTCGATCAAATTGGCGTAGCTCGAATGCAGCTTTTCCAGCGGGAAGTTGCTACCATAGATCGTGCGCTCGATGCCGAAGATCTGGATGGAGTCGCGGATCGACTGCCGCATGTTCTTGATCGTCCAGTCCGGCGTGAACATGTTCAGGCCGGAGATCTTGGTGTGGACGTTGTTGAATTCCGCCATCTTCATCAGCGCGTCGCGCCACTGCTGGATCGCCGCCGGCGTGCGATCGGTCAGCATGCCCGAATGCACGAGCAGAAAGCGTACATTGGGGAAGGCCTTGATCAGCTCGACGGCGTAGGGCGCCTGCGCCGCGAAGACCTGCAGTTCGAAATGCAGATCGTATTTTTCCAGCAGCGCAAAGCCGCGGCGGAACTCCGGCGTATTGCACAGATCCGGCCGGCTGACGTTCTGCCGCAACGGCGCGCTGTCCCAGTGCAATTGGTGGCGCACGCCGCGCACGTTCGGGAATTGCTTGTTGGCCTTGATCTGGCTCTCGACGTCCGCATCGGCGAGATCGGCTTGAAATACGATGCCGTGCGGAAAGCTATGCTTGTCGGCGACGCCCTGCAGCCACCTGGTTTCATCGAGGCCGCAGCCGGGCCCCCAGTTGGCGGTGACATGAATCGACTTGGTGACGCCTTCCGGCACCACGTCATGCATCCATTCCTCGACCGGAATGTCGCGGCGCAGCCCGAAGAAATCGCCGATGGCGCGGATAATGGGCGGATCGCGCAGCCAGGCGACGTTCTTGCGCATCCATATGTGATGGTGCGCGTCGATCACGGGGCCGGTGTAGCGGATCATGGGAACTCCAGGCGAAAGGGCAGCGTGGAGCGGGACCGTATCCGATGGTTTCCCTGAAGCAAACGCGAAAATTGGAAGTGAAATTGCGTGCGGCTGAACGCCGAGGTTGGCCTCTTCCGTGGCAATTTGACCTTACGAAAATCCGTACAGCACCTTGGCGTTGTCGGCGAGGATGCGGTTGCGCACCGTCTCGTCGGGTACCCATTCCAGCATCAGATCGAGCAGGTCGCCGTCGTTCGGCATCTCGCGATCGTTCATGTTGACGTGCGGCCAATCCGTTCCCCACACCATGCGCTGCGGCGCGTGCGCGGCGAACAGTTTCGCCATCGGCGTCACTGACGGGTAGGGGAAGTTCTCCGTCGTGCAACGCATCGGCCCGGACAGCTTGAGCCAGACGCGGCCGCTGTCGAGCATCTTGAGCACGGCCTTCACCGCCGGCTGATCGACACCGCCGGCGGCCGGAATGCTGGCGAAGTGGTCGAGCACGATGTCATTTGGCAGCGACAGCAGCTTGTTGGCGTAATCGACGATATCGGTGCCATGCGGGTAGAATTGTACATGCCAGCCGTGTTCGTTGGCGCGGGCGGCGATCTCGCGGTTGAAATGCGGCAGGTGGCCGCCGCGCTTGGCGCTGATCATGCGCAGGCCTTTGACGCCGAGCCTGCCGAGACGCGCGAACTCCGATGACGGCGTATCGTCCGGCAACAGCGCAACGCCGCGCAGCCGGTCCGGATGACGTTCAAGTACGTCGGTCAGCATGGTGTAGCTGCGGCTGTATCCGCCGGGGCTGACCACCACGGCAGTGCTCAGGCCGAGCGCGTCCTGCAGCTTGAACAGCGTCTCCGGCAATTGGTCGACCGATGTGTAGGGGCTGTCCGGCGCGAACGGGTATTTTGCCGCCGGCCCGAACAGATGAATATGCGTGTCGCAGGCGCCGGGCGGCGCTTTCAGCTTCGGCTTCTTCGGATGCGGATCGGGGGCTTGAGTCAGCTTCGACATTACACTTCCAACTCTATTGCAATTTGATGTCGCCGGCCTTGGCGAGGTCGCGCCACTGTGTCAGCTCGCGTGTGATCAGTGCGGCGAATTCGGCCGGTGTACCGCCGACAAGATCAACGCCATCACGTGTGAGGCGTTCGACGACACCTGGGTCGCGCGCCGCCTTGGCGCTCGCGGCCACGAGCTTGTCGATGATCGCTTGCGGCGTGCCGGTCGGCGCCATCATGCCGATCCACAGAATGCCTTCGTAGCCGGGCAGGCCCAACTCCGCGACGGTCGGAATGTCGGGCATCAGTTTGGAACGGCGGCTGCTGGCGATGGCGATCATGCGCAATCCGCCCGCCGTGACCTGCGGGTTCGATGTGGTATAGGTGTCCAGCTTGAGCTGCACCACGTTGGACAAAAGATCGGTCATCGCCGGCGCCGCGCCGCGATAGGGAATGTGGGTCACCTTGACGCCGACGCGCTGCAGCAGCAATTCCATGCTCAGATGCGGCAGCGTACCGATGCCGGCCGACGCGTAGTCTAGCTTGCCGGGGTTTGCTTTCGCGTAAGCCACGAACTCGGGAAAAGTCTGGAACGGTGCCTTCGGATTGCTCACCAGCACTTCCGGCACCTCGGCGATCACCGAGATCGGCACCAGGTCTTTTTCAGTTGAGTACGGCAGCGAGACCTGTAATGCGCCGTTGATGGTGTGGTTCGGCGTGGTGATCAGCAGCGTGTAGCCGTCGGGCGTGGCTTTCGCGACGGCATCGGTGGCGACGATGCCGCCGGCGCCCGACTTGTTCTCGATGATGAAGGTCTTGCCGAGATCTTCCCCCATCTTGGCCGCCATCACGCGCGTGACGATGTCGACGGCGCCGCCGGCCGGAAACGGCAGCAGCAGACGGATCGGCCGGTCCGGATATTCGGCAAAACTCGAACCGGTTTGCGCGAACACAGCGGCGAGCGTCAGGGACACAACGTGCAGGAATTTCATAAGCGCAACTCCTCGCTGGAGGCAAAGCGACGTCAGCCGCGCTTCAGGGCGCCCGGCGCAGATAGGAGTGGATGTTCACCGTCTCGAAGATGTTGTTGGTGGTGAAGGGATCGGCCGCCACGAAGGCTTTAACGGTGGCGAGGTCGGGCGCTTCCATCAGATAGCAGGAGCCCGCCGAGTCGTTGTTCTCGTGCACCAGCGGCCCGTTCATGACCATGGCGATGCGTTTGGATGACGCGGTGCCGATATAGGCGCGGTGCGCCTCGTAATGTTCCTTGCGCTTGGCCAGCGCGTCCTTGCGGTCGAGGCAGTGCACGATAAACAGCATTGTGTTTCCCCTGATGCGGGCCGGTTAACCCAGCGCCTTCATCACCGCGGCCGAGATCGCCGCGGTGCCGTCCTTGCCGCCATATTCCATCGGTTTGAGGCCGCTGCCGTAGGCGGCGTCCACCGCGCGCTCGATGCGGATGGCGGCGTCGGCCGCCGGCTGATGGTCGTGCTTGTCGGCGAGCCAGTCGAGCATCATCGCGGCCGACAAGATCATCGCGGTCGGATTGGCCTTGCCCTGGCCCATGATATCGGGCGCGGTGCCGTGGCAGGGCTGGAACACCGCATGCGTGTCGCCGATGTCGGCGGACGGCGCGATGCCCAAGCCGCCGATAAGACCGGCGGCGAGATCGGAGAGAATGTCGCCGAACATGTTCTCCATCACCATGACGTCGAAATCCCACGGCTTCTTCACCATCATGGCGGCGCAGGCGTCGACATAGAGCATGTCGGTTTTGACGTCCGGGAATTTCGGCTTGCGCTCGTTGAAAATGTCGCGCTGCCAGTTGAAGGCCTTGAACACGTTGGCCTTGTCGACCAGCGTCAGGCGGCCCGGCTTGCCGCGCTTCTTGCGGCGTTCGGCGAGCTTGAGCGAAAAGTCGAACAGCCGCTCGGTCTTGTCTCTTGTAACGACCAAAGTCTCGCGTGCTTCGTCATGCGTGGTGATGCCTTTGCCCATCGAGGCGAACAGGCCTTCGGTCGACTCGCGGATCAGCACAAAATCGATGCCGTGTTCCTGCGCACCGACGATCGGCGAGGGCACGCCGGGAATAAGCCGTGCCGGGCGCACACCAGCATAAAGGTCATAGATGAAGCGCAGTTCGACCTGCGGCATGATCTCGGTGTTATCGGGGTAGCGCACGCTGGGCAGGCCGCAGGCGCCGAGCAGAATGGCGTCGGTCTCGCCGCATAATTTGATCGTCTGCTCCGACATCGATTTGCCGGTGGCCTTGTATTCCTCGGCGCCGGCCGGAGCTTCGCTGAAACGGAATTTAAGGCTCGGCGTCGTTTCCTCGATGCGGCGCAGGACGTCGAGTGCTGGCTTCGTCACTTCGTGACCGATGCCGTCGCCTGGCAATACGGCGATGTGAAAAGCAGTGTTGGCTGACATGAGGCACCCGGCTGGCGCTGGAGCAATCGGATGGGTAATGAATACGGCTACGCGTTCTTGCGCAAGGAGGGTGGGGTATGCCCCGTTTCGCCGCCAATCTGGGTTATCTTTACACCGACCGTCCTCTGCTGCAGCGCATCGACGCCGCGGCGGCGTCGGGCTTCAAGGCGGTGGAGCTGCAATTCCCCTATGATGTGCCGCCCGCGCATGTGAAGGCCGCGCTCGAGTGCAACAAGATCGCGGTGCTCGGCCTCAATACGCCGACCGGCGAACGCGAGGGCGAATTCGGTCTTGCTGCGCTGCCGGGCCGCGAGAAGGACTGGCAGGCGCTCTTTGTTCGCGCGCTCGACTACATCACCGAGATCGGCGGCAGCGCGATCCATTGTCTGGCGGGCAAGGTCCCACCGGAGCAGCGTCCGGCCGCCGAGCGCGTCTTCATCGAGAACCTGAAGGCCGCCGCCGATCTTGCGGCAGCGAAGAACATCACGTTGTTGATCGAGCCGATCAATCCGCGCGACCGACCGAGCTATTTTCTCAGCCACGTCGAGCACGCCGCCGACATCATCGCCAAGGCGGGCCGCGCCAACATCAAGATCCAGTTCGATTTTTATCATGTGCAGATCGTCGGCGGCGATCTCATCACGCGGCTGGAGAAATACCTGCCGGTGGTCGGCCACCTGCAGTGCGCGGCGGTGCCGGTGCGCCACGAGCCGGACGGCGGCGAGATCAACTATCCTTTCGTCTTCGCCGAAGTCGACCGACTCGGCTACGAGGGCTGGATCGGCTGCGAATACCGGCCGCGCGGCAAAACCGAAGCCGGGCTGGGCTGGGGCGCCCGATATGGCCTCAAAACCGCCTCTTAATACCCAATTAACCATCAAACTTACTGAAAAAGCTTAACTTTTCGCTTTCCGCGCTGCCTGCGCATTGATAAATTGCGCCTATGTGGGGATCGAAGAAATCGTCCGAGCCTGAAGCGCCGCCCGCGCCGGTCAATGAACTGACCGCCGCCGTGCGCGATGCGCGCATCGAAGCCGCCGAACGCTCCGGCGTCGTCGTCGATCTGCGCGATGCCGACGTCGCGCGGCTCGAGTTGCTCAACGAGGCGCTCGATCCCGTGTTCAAGGATATTCCCGCCGGTATCGAACTGTTCGATCGCGGCATCAGCCGGGGCGACACGCCGCGGCTCTGGGTCGATGTCATTGCGCATGTCGAGATGGGCCGCGACAAGCGGCAGTATCGTTTCGTGCAGGACACGCGCTACGGCCGCGCGGTGCTCGCCGAGAGCTACGATATCGCCGAGATGAAGCAGGCGGTGACGCGTTACGTCGCGCGGCGTCTGGTCGAGCGCGAGCGGGCGTTGACCGACGATGCGCCGTTCGGCGAAGGCAGCATGATGAAGCTGGTCGAGCACGAGCAGCGCCGCGGCCGCGCGCGCGCGTTCCGTACTTTCATCTATGGCGTGATCGCCGGCATCGCCGCGCTGTTCGCGCTGGCGCTGCTGTACATGCCGCACCCGTAGGTTTTATTCCGCCACCATGAACCGGTTCTGCTCGACCACGGCGCCATCGGCGTCGAGGCCGCGCGACACCACTTCGCAAGACCATGCGCCGCGCGTGCCATCGATCCGGTACAGGTGATAGGCGGCGCCGTGCTTGTCGGTGCCGGGAATGGCCGAGGCCGACGGCACGCCGACCGCGGGCACGCGTGTGCCGTTCGGGCCGGGCAGCCAGTTGAGCATGTGGATGTGGTCGTGGCCGTGGATGATGAGATCCGCGCCGTGCGCGGCGATCACTTTCATGAACACCGGCGCATCCAGCAGCTTCTTGGTATTGCCGCCGAGCGACACCGGCGGATGGTGGATCATCACGACGCGGAACAGATTCTCTTTCTTCAGTTCGTTGAGAATGTCGACCAGCGCGGTGAGCTGCTTGGTGCCGACCCAACCCGTGGCGAGAAACGGCGCGGTCGGAACGCCGGTCGAGACGCCAATCAGCGCCAGCGGCCCGCGCTTGCGCACGTAGGGAAAGCCTTCGATCGCCTCGTCGTCGGTCATGAAGGCGCCCCACATGCGCTTGGCCCAGGGCGCGGCTTCGCCGACATAGACGTCGTGATTGCCTGGCACGAACGACACGTCGTGCGCAGGCCCGATGCTTTCGAGCCATTCGCGGCCGTGCACGAATTCGGCCGACAGCGCGATGTTGGCAATATCACCCGTTACAGCAATGTGGTCGGGCGCCTGCGCCTTCACGTCGGCGACGATCTTTTCCAGCACGGCAGTGTCGTGGATGAAGCGCCGCTTGCGCCGCCAATTGATGTAGCCGGTGACGCGTTTGCCGATGAGGTCGAGCCAACTTGGCTCCGGCAGCGGCGCCAGATGCGGGTCGGACAGGTGGGCGAGGGTGAACATGCTGCGGGACCTAACCCGCTACGAGCTTCCGATCAATATGCCGGCGATAAACACCAAAGCGCCGCCGAAGGCGATCTGGAAGGTGGCGGCGAGGAACGGCGTGTCCATGTAGCGGTAGCGGATATAGGAGATCACGCCGAGTTCCACGATCACCACCAGGATCGCGATCGCGGTCGCCGTCCAGAAATCCGGAATGAGATAAGGCAGCGTGTGGCCGAGCCCGCCCAGCATGGTCATCAGGCCGCACACGGTGCCGCGCAGCCAGGGCGTGCCGCGGCCGCTGAGCGAGCCGTCATCCGACAGCGCCTCGGCAAAGCCCATCGAGATGCCGGCGCCGACCGAGGCGGCCATACCGACCAGAAAGGTCTCCCAGGGGTGATGCGTGGCGAAGGCCGCGGCGAACAAAGGCGCCAGCGTCGACACCGAGCCGTCCATCAGGCCGACCAGGCCGGGCTGCACGAATTGCAACACGAAGACGCGCCGCGCGGTCTCGTCTTCCTTGTCGCGCGCGCCTTTCGTGAGGATGGTTTCGGTCAGCTTGTGCGCCAGATTTTCGTGTCCGGCCTCGGCTTCCGCCAGTTCGACCAGCAGCTGATGCACCGAGACGTCGCGGGCATTGGCGGCGGCCTTGCGATAGAAGCGTTCGGCCTCGAACTCCATGTTCTCGGCGAACTTGCGCACCTCATCGAGGCCCAGCGGCCGCATCAGCCACAGCGACGACTTGTGCTGGATGAAGCCTTTGACGTCCTGGCGGCGGATCAGCGGCAGGTATTCGCCGAACTTCTTGCGATAGAGATCGAACAGCATGGTCCGGTGGTGGACTTCCTCCTCAGCCATCTCGTCGAATACCTTGGCCGAAGCCGGAAACTGCTCGCGCAGACCCTCGGCGAAGCCGCGGTAGATGCGGCTGTCTTCCTCTTCATTGGTGATGGCCAGCGCCAGCACTTCCTGTTCGGTCAGTTCGGAAAAATTCTTCACAGCGGGTCCTCGGCGGCGTCAGCAGGCCGGATTTATATATTAGAATGGTTCTAAGGATGGAAGGGCTGCCTGGGTATAAGGCCCCGCATAGGGGTCATGGCTCGCTACCAGCTCCAGTGTCATAAGGCGCCTATGTCATTGCAATCGCTGCAGCACGCACTCTGGCCCCTTCTGCGGCCTCTGTTGCATCTTTACCGGCGTCTGGCCCACGGCACGACGACGGGCGTGCGCGCCATGGTGATCGACGGCACCGGACGCATTTTCCTGGTCAAGCACTCTTACGTCGCCGGCTGGCATCTGCCCGGTGGCGGCGTCGACAAGGGCGAGAGCGTCACCTCGGCCGTGGCGCGCGAGCTGTTCGAAGAGACCAACATCAAACTCGCCGGCGAGCCGAAGCTGCAGGGCGTGTTTTTCAATAACCGGGAGTCGCGCCGCGACCACGTCGTCTTGTTCATCGTGCGCGACTTCGTGCAGGAGAAGCCGCCCGAACCGGATTACGAGATTATTGAACACGGCTTCTTCGCGCTCGACGCGCTGCCGCCGGATACGTCGCGCGCCACCCGCGCGCGGATCGCAGAGGTTTTCGAGGGCGTAGCGGTGAGCGAGGTGTGGTGAGGGGAACGGCTGTCGGCGATACTCCAATTCATGGTATTCAAGCTGCCGAAGCTGGGCGCACAGGGGGCTTTCCAAATGAACACGCGCATTTTGATGTGTGGAGCGCTGGCTGCCTTTAGCTGTCTTTCCGCCATGCCGAACCGGGCTCAGAGCGATACGATCTCGCAGGAGCTGATCGAAAGGACCGCACAGGCCAATTTCGGTGAATTCTTCGAGATGCTGTCGCTGCCGAACGACGCCATCAATGCCGAGGATATCCGCAAGAACGCCGACTGGCTTGAGGCTGCATTCCGCAAACGCGGCTTTACAACACAGCAATTGCCGAACAACGGCAAGCCGCTGGTGTTTGCGGAATATGGCCGCAAGAATCCGAATGTCCGTACAATTCTTTTCTACATTCACTTCGATGGAATGCCGGTTCTCCCGGAGCAGTGGTCGCAAAAAAGTCCCTGGACTCCAGTATTGAAAAAGCGCGTTGCCAATAGTGGGGCGACGCCGCCTCCGACGTTTACGCCATCGCGCGTCAGTGTTCAGCCGTATTGGGAGGAGATCGACAGGAACAGACTGCTCACTGAGAAAATCGATCCGGAATGGCGCCTGTTCGCGCGCTCTTCATCCGATGACAAAGGGCCGATTATGATGTTTCTGACCGCTTTCGACGCTTTGAAGGCGGCCGGGATTGAGCCTGCGATCAATGTGAAGCTTCTGCTCGATAGCGAGGAGGAAAAAGGTTCGCCGACGATCGGCGTCATTGCCAAGGCCAACCGTGATTTGCTCAAGGCCGATGCAATCGTGATCCACGACGGACCGATGCACGCCAGCAATCGGCCTACCATCGTTTTTGGCAATCGCGGCAATACCGTCGTGCAGTTGGCGGTCTACGGACCGAAATCGCCGCTGCACAGCGGCCACTACGGCAACTATGTGCCGAATCCGGCGCAGCGGCTGGCGACGCTGCTGGCGTCCATGAAGGACGATGACGGCCGCGTCACCGTCGCCGGTTATTACGACAGCGTGAAGCTGACTGAATCCGAACGCAGCGTCATGAGCGCCGTTCCCGACGATACGGCCGCGTTGCTCAAGCGGGTCGGTGTTGCCAAACCCGAGGCGGTTGGGCGCAATTTGCAGGAAGCGTTGCAATATCCATCGCTGAATATTCGCGGTATTGAATCGGCTGCGATCGGCGACAAAGGCGCCAATATCATTCCCAACAAGGCGGTAGCCGAACTCGACTTGCGGACGACACCAGGCGCAAGCCCGTCTTATCTTGCCGATTTGATTGAGAAGCATCTCATCGTCAAAGGCTACTATCTGTCGAAAGGCGAACCAACCGACGAGGAACGCGAGAAGTACGACAAGATTGCCTCGCTCACCGTCAGGCGCGGCAGCGATGCTGCTTTTACGCCGCTCAATTCACCGGTTGGCGCCTGGGTGCAAGACACGCTGGCCAAAACTTTCGGCTCGGCTGGCGAACCGGCAAAGACCGTTCGCATCCGCATGATGGGCGGCAGTGTGCCGACCGACAAGCTGGTGGGCGCGCTCGATCTTCCGTTTGTCATCGTGCCGTTGGTCAACCCCGACAACAACCAGCACAGCTTCGATGAAAATCTGCGGATCGGCCATTTCTTTTACGGCACCAGCGCTTTGGTTGGCCTTCTGCGCTCGCCGTTGGCGGAGTGAGCGCCATATCCTCGAGGAGCTCGCCGACTGTCGGGGGAGCTTCGGGAGTCATGGCTGAACGCGCGGACCGGCACCTTCGCCCGCGGCGCTCCTCACCATGAGGCTAACTACCCAAACCTCGCGCGATCATGCTTCGCGGCGAAGTCGAGTTGCGGACCCACCGGCACGATGCCGGTCGGGTTCACCTGGCGCTGGCTGCCGTAATAGTGCCGCTTGATTTGCTGCAGGCTGACGGTCTCGGCAACGCCCGGCACTTGATACAGATCGCGCACATAGTTCGACAGGTTCGGATATTCGGTGATGTGCCGCCAATTGCACTTGAAGTGCGAATAATAAACCGCGTCGAAGCGGATCAGCGTGCCGAATAGCCGCCAGTCGGCTTCGGTGATCGTGCCGCCAACGAGATATCGCTGCTTCGCTAGAATCTGCTCTAGCTCGTCGAGCGTGTCGAACACGCCGCGGAAGGCCGTCTCGTAAGCCGCCTGCGTGGTGGCAAAGCCGGTGCGGTAAACGCCGTTGTTGATGTTGGGATAGACAAGGTCATTGATGCGGTCGATCTCACCGCGCAAGGCCTTCGGGTAATAGTCGGTGTGGACATTGGTGAAGGCGTCGAATGCCGAGTTCAGCATGCGGATGATCTCGGACGACTCGTTGTTGACGATCGTTTTCTTTTTCTTGTCCCACAGCACCGGCACGCTGACGCGTCCGGTGTATGTCGGGTTGGCCAACACATAGATTTCCGACAGCTTGCTCTTGCCGTTGATGTCGTCGCCGCTCGAGCCTTCATCTTTGTTGAAGGTCCAGCCGTCCTGCAGCATGTCGGGCGATACGACCGACAGGGAAATGACGTTCTCGAGGCCTTTAAGCTTGCGGAAGATCACCGTGCGGTGCGCCCAAGGGCAGGCCAGCGATACATAGAGGTGATAGCGCCCGCTCTCGGCGGCAAAGCCGGCTTCGCCTGAGGGCCCGGCGCTGCCATCCGGCGTCACCCAATTGCGGAAGCCGGCCTGCGGGCGGACGAAATGGCCGTCCTTGGTGCGCTGTCCGTCTTGCTGCCAAACGCCGTCAACCAGCAGTCCCATGCCGCATTCTCCCTGTTACCCGTCATTTAAGGCGTTACGGGCCTTTATGCCACGGGCAATGGACCTGAATCGGGTGAGGTGCTAATCGCTCCAGCATGAGCGAACTATCGCTATCCATACTGCCTGAGACGCTGGGTGACGCCCTGGCGATCGAGCGGCTGCACGAGCGCACGTTCGGGCCCGGCCGTTATGCGCGCAGCGCCTATCGCCTGCGCGAGGGCCACGGCCATCTGCTCGAACTGTCCTTCACCGCGCGGATCGGCACGCTGATGATCGGTTCGGTGCGGCTGACGCCGGTCTGCATCGGCGAGACCCCGGCGCTGCTGCTCGGCCCGCTGACGGTCGAGCCGCCGTTCCGCTCGCGCGGCGTCGGCTCCGCGCTCATCAAGAAGGCGCTCGCCGAGGCCAAGGCCAAAGGCCACACGATGGTGCTGCTGGTCGGCGACGAGCCTTATTATGCCAAGTCCGGTTTCAGAAAAATTCCGAAGGGCCAGGTGAAAATGCCGGGCCCGGTCGATCCGGGCCGGCTGCTGGTCCACGAACTGACGCCGGGCGTTTTCGACGCCAACGTCAAAGGCATGATCCGGCCGGACTGGGCCGTCGAAAAACTCACGTCGTAATTTCAGAAATTTTTCAGGTCGAAGCTGCGCATGGCTCTTGCCCGCCGCTGACAGTCGCGCGAGCATTGCAATATCAATGCGCATTCCGCGCGTTATCGAACATGAGCCCGTTTATGAAATATTTATTGACGTTGTCGGCCGCCGCCATGCTGTGGACCGCCGCCCCGGCCCGGGCCGAGCAGCTCGATCTGTCGACCATCAAGTGCAAGGAATTCGTCAACAGCGGCAAGGAGAACATCGGGCTTATCCTGATGTGGCTGGAAGGTTTCTACAGCGATCAGGACGCCAAGCCGATCGTCGACTTCGACAAGATGGCGTCGGACGGACAGAAGCTCGGCGAATACTGCGGCAAGAATCCGGACCACAGTTTGATCACGGCGGCCGGCGACGTCATGGATAAATAGCGGAGCCGCTTCAGCGGCCCTCGCGCGCCCACGTCAGCGCCAGAGATCCGACCAGAAGCAGCAGGCCGATCAAGCCGGCAAAGATCGGCAGCACGCCGATGCCGCGCACGACGGTGACGTCGCGCATCTTCATGCCGATCCAGTCTTCGCCCTTGAAGGTCGTGCTGGAGCGCACCGCGACCGCGCGGGGCAGGGCCAGCCCGCTGCCGCTGTCGAGCCGCCGTGAATCGCCGCCGCTGGCATTGGCGAGCTTGCTCAAAACTTCGGTGGTGGATGTCACTTCGGCGAATTCGCGCGGATTGGCCGGGCCGACATTGGCCAGCGCAGTCAGCTTGCCGTCGGTGGCGCGCCACAGGCCGAGTTCGTTGGCGGTCAGCGTCGTGCGCCACAGGCCGGGCTCGACGGCGCTCAGGTTCAGCGTGCGCACGGCGCCGGTCGGCGAGGTCAGCGTGATCTGGTTTACGGTGTCGGCCATGGTCTGGCGCTGCACCGTGATGTCGCGGCCGGAAACGATCAGGCGCAGGGCTTCCTCTTCGAGATCGGGCTGCTTCATCAGCCAATGCGACAGCCGCCGCAGCAGATCGAGATGCGGACCGCCGCCTTCATAGCCGCGCGCCCACAGCCAGATGTGATCCGACAGCAGCAGCGCGACGCGGCCTTCGCCTTCGCGCGCCAATACGAGAAGCGGCTTGCCGTCGGGGCCCTGCATCACGTTGGTGCCGGTCGTGCGCTTGATGTCGACCAGCCGGAACCAGTTGCTCCAGTGCGGCGGATCGTATTCGGAGCCTTCCAGTCCGCGCGTCACCGGATGGCGCTTGCCGACCTCGGTCAGCATCGGCTGGAAGCTTTTCTCGGTGACGTCGCCGGTCGGCTCCGCCGGCAGGATGACGTCGAGCGGCGTGCGCCACAGGCTGGTGGGCGAGGCGTAGTCGGGACCCGACGCGATCATCACCGCGCCGCCGTCGCGCACATATTTGGCGATGTTGTCGAAATAGATCAGCGGCAGCACGCCCTGGCGGGCGTAGCGGTCGAAGATGATGAGCTGGAATTCCGAGATCTTCTGCTGGAACAGTTCGCGGGTCGGGAAGGCGATTAGTGACAGTTCGTTGATCGGCGTGCCGTCCTGCTTTTCCGGCGGCCGCAGAATGGTGAAGTGCACCAGATCGACTGAAGCGTCGGACTTGAGCAAATTGCGCCAGGTGCGCTCGCCGGCATGCGGCTCGCCCGACACCAGCAGCACCCGCAATTTATCGCGCACGCCGTCGATCGAGATCACCGCCCGATTATTGATCGGCGTCAGTTCGCCTTCGAGCGCCGAGGCCTCGACCTCGACGATATTGGCGCCGGCATGCGGAATGGTGATGTTGACCTTGGTTTCGGCGCCGACTGCGACGCTGCGTGTTTCCAGCACTTCGCCGTCGCGGCGGATCGTGACCTGGGCCGAGCCCGCGTTGGCGCCCTGATCCTCGATCTTGAAGCCGATGGTCTGCGCCTGCCCGACAATGCCGAAGCGCGGCGTCTGCGTCAGCACGACGCGGCGGTCGATCTCGTTGGCGTGGCCGGTAATGAGCGCATGCAGCGGCGCAGCAAAACCGAGCGCCGCGACATCGGCCGGAACGTCATGGACGCGGCCGTCGGTTATCAGCACAGCGCCGGCGATGCGGTCCGGCGGTACGTCGGCCAGCGTCGATGACAGCGCCGAGAACAGCCGCGTGCCGTCGGTCTCGCCATCGGCCGCGCCGGCTTCGGCGACGCGGACTTCGAGGCCGGGAATTTTCTTGAGGCGCTCGACCATCTGCGCCTGCGCCGCGGCGGTCTGCGCATTGCGGTCGCCGAAATCCTGGCTCGGACTCTTGTCGATGATGACGGCGGCGACCGAGGGGATCGGATCGCGGTCTTCGCGTGTCAGCGACGGATTGGCGAGCGCGAGCACCATCAGCAGCAGGGCGATGACGCGGATCCAGGCGCCGCGGCTGCGCGAGACCATCAGCAGCGCGCCGATCAGCACGGCGACGCCGAGTGCGGCCCACACCACGTAATCGGGCACCAATGGTGCGAATGAAATGCCGAGGTTCATGCTACTGCCCCAACCGCTCTAGGAGCGCGGGGATATGGACCTGGTCGGCTTTGTAGTTGCCGGTCAGCGCGTACATCACGATGTTGACGCCGGAGCGGAAGGCGAATTCGCGCTGGCGCGGTTCGCCGGGCACCAAAGGCAGCATGGGCTGGCCGTCGGGGCGCAACGCCCAGGCGCCGGCGAAATCGTTCGAGGTGATGATGATCGACGACACGCCGTCGCCGGCGCGGGCCGGGCGGCTGGAGTCTTCCTCGGTGTCGGCGGGCAGTGCTTCGACCCAAAGCTGGCCATTGGTGAAACGGCCGGGGAAGTCCTTCATCAGGAAGAACGTCTTGGTCAGCACGTGGTCGCGCGACACCGGCTCAAGTTCGGGAATGTCGAGCGCGGAGAGGATCGAGCGCAGTGCCACCATGCCGGGGCCCTGCATGTCGGCGCCGGGCGGCGCGTCGATGGCGTCGCGCGTGTCGAACAGCACGGTGCCGCCGCGCTTCATGTAGCTGTCGATCTTCTCGAGCGCCTGCTGCGACGGCTTCGGCGCTGACGGCGAGATCGCCCAATAGATGACAGGGAAGAAGGCGAGTTCGTCGCGGGCCGGATCAAGACCGATCGGCTCACTCGGCTCCAGCGCGGTACGCTGCGCGAGGAACATCGTCAGCCCCTGCAGGCCGGCTTTGCTGATCTCGTCGACCGCGGCATCGCCGGTGATGATGTAGGCGAGGTGAGTCTGCTGCGTCGCCTTGATCGCCAGCTCTTCCTGCTGCGGCGTCAGCTTCGGCGCTTGTTGCTGTGCCGCTGGCTGCGTTTGCGCCTGGGCGGTGTCATGCAGCGCGAAGGCGCTGAACAATCCGGCGAGCAGCAGTGCTGCGGTCGCGCCGCGGCGCATGCGCATCGCGCCAAGGCCTCCGGACAGCCAGAACACCACCAGCGCATCGATCAGCAGCAGCGCCAGCGCGACGAGCAGGATCGGACCTCGCAGGTCGAGCGGTTCGCCGTGGCGATAGACGTCGAGCCGCGCATTGAGCGCTGAGACGTCGAGCGGCAGTGGCCGGTCGGCGGGGGCGAGTGTGTTCACGGCGACGAGCCCTTCAGGCGGGCCGTAGAAGCCGGGCGGATGATCGAGAGTGGCGCGGCTGTTGAAGTTCGCCGGGATCGGACGCGCGGTCGGCGGCGGTGCCGAGAACGCGCCGAAACCATCGAGTACGCGCGTGGCCGGCACCACCTGATTGGCCGTACGTCCGGTGGCGCCGCCGGTGCCTGCGTTATTCGTGTCGGCGCTGGCGGTCGCGCCGGAGAGCGAAACGATGCGGCGGAGCATGTCGACGAAGGCGCCGGAGATTGGCAGATCCGACCAGCGCGTATCGGCGGTGACATGGAAGAGCACGATCACGCCTTTGCCGCGGCGCTGTGCGGTGACCAGCGGCGTGCCATCGGCCAATGTCGCCCAGGTGCGGTCGGTGAGTTGCGAATCCGGTTCGGCGAGAACCTGGCGCGTCACGGTGACGTCTTTCGGCACCGGCATGCCGTTGAACGGGCCTTCGCGCGAGAACGCAGTTAGCTGCTGTGGCTTGTCCCAGCTCAAGCTGCCGCCGAGGATGCGTCCGCCGCGGCGCAATTTCACCGGCACCAGCGCGTCGTCGGCGGCGGCGAGATGCGGTCCGGCGAAGCGAACGAGAACGCCGCCATTGTCGACCCACTTGTTCAAGCGGTCGATCGACTCGGCGACATTACCGACGTCGGCGAGGATCAGCATCGGCAATTGCTGGCCGAGGAAACGGTTGACCGCTTCGGCCGGGCCGACGCCTTCGGCGAGACGTATATCGGCGAATGGATTGAGCGCGCGCGACAGATAATAGGTAGCACCCAGCAGCGGCTGCGAACGGTCGGCGGCTGAACCGGAGACGATGCCGATGGTGCGGCGGCGCCAGCGCTTGTCGAGCAGTTGCACCGCGCCGGCGGAACGCTCGCCGACGATTTCCAGCCGTGCCACGTCGTTGCGAATCTCGACCGGCAGATCGATCACGGCTTCGGCTTCGCGCTCGCCGGATTTGAAGGAGAACGGCGCCTCGCCGAGTGGCAGGCCTTTCAAATCGATGGCGCTGACGATGCCACTATCGCCGCCGCCGGTCGTCGCGCGCAAAACTTTCACGGTCAGAGCGCCGGCGGCATTGTCGGCGCCGGCCAAAGCGTGCGCTGCGCCGATGCCGCCATCGACGATGGTGAGCGGACGGTTGACGATGGTGCGCTTGAGGCCGTCAACGAAAGCAGCGCCCGTGCCGACATCGACCCCGTCGGACAGCCAGACCAGTTCGACTTCGGGACTCTGCTTCAGGAAGCGCTCGATCAGCGGCAATGCCTCATTGCGGTCGACGCCATGCGGCTTCGGCTTGATCTGCTTGACCTGGATGCGGGCGGCGCCGGCAATCTGCAGCGAGATGTCGCGCGTGGTCTCTGACAGCGGCAGCACCGCGACGCCACGGTTGTCGGCTTCGGCGCGCGCGATCAGTTCATCCGCGGTGCGCAGACGCGCATCCCATGTCGATGCGGCGGCCCAGCCATCGTCGAGCAGGATTAACAGCGGCGCGGCGCGGCTCGAGGTCGCGACCGGCGGATTCCACAAAGGCCCGGCGGCAGCGAAGATGACCAGCGCGGCCAGCGTCAATCGCAACAAGGTCAGCCACCACGGCGTATGCGATGGCGTTTCTTCCTTCGGCGCGATGTCGAACAACAGGCGTGTCGGCGGAAAGTCGATGCGCTTCGGCCGCGGCGGCACCAGCCGCAGCAGCCACCACAAGATCGGCAGGCTCAACAGGCCGAGCAGAACCAGCGGCTGGGCGAAGGCTAAGGGGAGGCCGGGGATCATACGCTGGTCCCCGAACGCGCCGGCTGGCGGCTCTGGATAATCGTGTGCGCGCCCTGACCCATGCGGGCGTGCAGCGCGAACAAGAGTTCAGTCGGACCGCGATCGGTGCGGTGCGTGGTGAAACTCCAGCCGACCTGTTCGGTCTCGGCGCGCAAGGCCGCGCGGTGATTGGCGAGCAGCGCTTGATAATCGTTGCGCCAGGTTTCGGCGCGGCCGGCGGTGATGCTGCCGAGCCCTTCGGACTCGATGAACTCGACGCGGCCCGAATAAGGGAAGGTTTCTTCCGCCGGATCGACCACCTGCACGACGTGGCCGCGCGCGCCATTGGCAGCGAGTTGGCCCAGCGTCTTGCGGTATTCGGCGATCGGGCTCCAGAAATCCGACAGCAGCAGCACTTCCGAGAAAGGCGCCGGTGCGAAGTTCGGCGGCAGGCTCGGCCGCTCCGATACATCATGAACGATGCGCTGCGCCATGCTCTCGATGATGTTGCGGTTGGCGGTCGGCCGCATCAGGTCCGGAATGCCGACGCGCTCGCCGCCTTGCACCAGCACTTCGGCCAGCGCGAAGGACACGACCAGCGCGCGGTCGAGCTTGCTCCATTCCGTCAGCGACGACGAGAATTCCATCGACGGCGAACGGTCGGCCCACAGCCAGATGGTATGCGAAGCTTCCCACTCGCGTTCGCGCACATACATATGATCGTCGCGCGCCGAGCGCCGCCAGTCGACGTTCGATGCCGGTTCGCCCGATGTGAAGTGACGGTATTGCCAGAAATTCTCACCGGAGCCGGCGCGCCGGCGCCCGTGCATGCCGTGGATGACCGTCGAGGCCACGCGACGCGCTTCCAGAATGAGCCGCGGAATACGCGAGGCAAGCTTACGGCTTTTGCCGACGGCTGCCTTGACTGGCTCGTTCTGGACGATGTCGCTGAGGCTCTGCTCGGCCATGATTATCCGATGCGCGCCTTGAGGCGTGCGATGACATTGGAAATCGTCTCGCCTTCGGCGCGCGCGGCGAAGGTGAGCGCCATGCGGTGCTTGAGCACGGGCTCGGCGAGTTCGAGGACGTCGTCAATCGACGGCGCGAAGCGGTTGTCGAGCAACGCGCGGGCGCGCACCGCCAGCATCAAGGCCTGGCTGGCGCGCGGGCCGGGGCCCCAAGCGACATGTTCGTTGATCTCGGCGAGCGAGGATTCGCCCGGCCGGCCCGCGCGGACCATTTCCAGGATCGCTTCCATCACGCTTTCGCCGACCGGCACGTGGCGCACCAGGCGCTGCGCGTGCGACAACTCGTCGCCGCTCAGAACGCGGGCCGGGCGCTCTTCGTGGGCGCCGGTCGTCTTGGTCAGGATCTCGCGCTCTGCCGCCAATTGCGGGTAGTCGATGTTGACCTGCATCAGGAAGCGG
>CAISIV010000046.1 GCA_903885555.1 uncultured Hyphomicrobiales bacterium | reverse complement strand
GAGCGAAGGTTGGTGGAGCCAAGCGGGATCGAACCGCTGACCTCCTGCATGCCATGCAGGCGCTCTCCCAGCTGAGCTATGGCCCCTAACGCAAACCGATATCAACCAGCAAACCCGGATAAAGCCAAGTGGATTCTAAAAAGTGGTTTTCTAGAAACCGGAACCCAGGCAATACCCGCCGAAAGCTAACGTCTTATTGCTCTTCTTCCTTTTCGATGCCGTCGCCGATGATATCGGTGACGTCCGGATCGCCTTCATCCTGTTCTTCGATAAAGGCGGCATCGTCGAGGCTCTCGTCGGCTTCGACTTCTTCGTCGTCGGCGCCACCTTCGGCCTTCTTGCCCTGCTGTTCGGCTTCGGCGTCTTCCAGCGAAACGAATTCGGCGTCCGCGGTCTCCGGCACGATGCTCTCGACCTCGGCCACAGGCGCGGCTTTCGCCGCAGCGGCTGCAGCATCGGACGGCCGCGAACGCGACTGCACGGGAAGGACAATCGGGACAACTTTGCCCGTATAGGGAGAGATCACCGGCGTCTTGCCGAGGTCGTAGAATTTACGACCCGTTTCGGGGCAGACGCGCTTGGTGCCAAGCTCGGATTTGGCCACGGTCAAGGTTCCTCAGAAAGGTCTATAAAGCGACGCATCGCTGTAAGCGGTGCTTCACTTGGCTAGTTGCAGCGCACCTGTCAAGCGTTCCGAACCGGGCCAAAGGCTCGGTAGGTCCCTTGGGATGACGATGCCGGCGGCTGCGTGGTAGGACCGCCCCACCCTTTAAGGATACCGTTTGCCGTGAGCATCGCTGTTTTAACCCCGCTTACCGCCCGCCGAGGAGGCCCTCTCAAGGGCCGTATTCGCGTTCCGGGCGACAAATCGATCTCCCACCGGGCCCTAATTCTGGGCGCCATGACGGTGGGGGAGACGACGATCAGCGGCCTTTTGGAGGGCGACGACGTACTCCATACCGCCGACGCCATGCGGGCGCTCGGCGCCAAGGTCGAGCGGACAGGCGAGGGCGCCTGGCGCATTCACGGCGTCGGCGTCGGCGGCTTTGCCCAGCCGGCGGGGCCGCTGGATTTCGGCAATTCCGGCACCGGCTGCCGGCTGGCGATCGGCGCGGTGGCCGGCTGCGGCATCACCGTGACTTTCGACGGCGACGCTTCGCTCCGCAAACGGCCGATGCGACGCGTGCTCAATCCGCTGGAGCAGATGGGTGCGCGTGTTGTTGCCTCGGTCGATGGCGACCGTCTGCCGCTGACGCTCAAGGGCGCGATCGATGCGCTGCCGATCACGTATGAATCCCCGGTGCCGTCGGCGCAATTGAAGTCGGCGGTGCTGCTCGCGGGTCTTGCCGCGCCGGGCGAGACGACGGTGATCGAAGCCGAAGCGACGCGCGATCACACCGAACGTCTGCTGAAACATTTCGGCGCCAAGATCGTCAGCAAGCCGCACGGCGACCACGGCCGCCGCATCGTGCTGCAGGGCCAGCCCGAACTCGAGCCGGCGAATGTCGTGGTGCCGGCCGACCCGTCGTCCGCCGCGTTCCCGATGGTCGGTGCGTTGATCGTGCCGGGCTCGGAATTGATCCTCGATGCGGTGATGACAAACGCCTTGCGGACCGGGCTTTTTGCGACCTTGAAGGAAATGGGCGCGAATATCGAGACGCTGGCGACGCGCGACGATGGTGGCGAGGAAGTGGCCGATCTGCGCGTGACCTTCTCGGCCCTCAAGGGCGTCGACGTGCCGCCGGAACGCGCGCCGTCGATGATCGACGAATATCTCATCCTCGCGGTCGCCGCCGCTTTCGCGCAAGGCACGACGCGCATGCGCGGCCTGAAAGAATTGCGCGTGAAAGAATCCGATCGTCTCGAAGCGACCGCCGACATGCTGCGCGTCAATGGCGTCAAGGTCGAGATCATCGACGACGATCTGCTGGTGTACGGCACCGGCAGCGTCACCGGTGGCGGCGAAGTCAAAACGCACATGGATCATCGCATCGCCATGTCGGCGCTGATGATGGGGCTCGCCTCCGAACAGCCGGTGCGCATCGACGACAGCGCCTTCATCGCCACCAGCTTCCCGGACTTCACCGGCCTGATGCGCTCGCTGGGCGCCGACCTCACATGATCATCGCCATCCATTCCTTTCTTCACCTCCCCCTGGAGGGGGGAGGTCGATCGCGCCACCAGCGCGTTAACGCGCGTCTTCGACGCGCTATGGCGCGACCGGGTGGGGGTGAACTTCCTTTTTTCAAAGACACCCCACCCCGCTCACCTTCGCTTCGCTCAGGCGAGCGACCCTCCCCCTGCAGGGGAGGGTAAAGATGATCATCGCCATCGATGGACCGGCGGCGTCGGGCAAGGGCACGCTCGGCAAGCGCCTGGCCGGCCACTACGGCCTGCGCCACCTCGATACCGGGCTACTTTATCGCGCTGTGGCAAAGGCTTTGCTCGATGCCGGCAAGCGGCCGGACGAGGCCGATGCGGCCGTCGCGGCAGCCAGGGCGCTGGAACCGGCCACATTCGACGAGGCCGCCCTGAAGGGGCCGGCCATCGGGGAGGCCGCCTCCCTGGTGTCGGCGATTCCCGACGTTCGGGCCGCTTTGGTGACGTTTCAGCGCGATTTTGCGTCAAAACCGCCCGGCGCGGTGGTCGATGGCCGGGATATCGGCACCGTGATCTGCCCGGATGCCGACGTGAAGCTGTTCGTCACCGCCACCCCGGAAGTCCGGGCGAGCCGCCGCACCGCCGAATACCGCGGGCAGGGCCGGGATATCGACCAGGCCACGGTGCTGGCCGATATCGTGGCCCGCGACGCCCGCGACACCGGCCGGGCCATATCCCCCTTGAAGCAAGCGGCGGATGCACACTTGCTCGACACCACCAATATGGATATATCCACCGCAATTCGGGCTGCCATCGACATCGTCGAGGCTTCTCGAGCGGGCCGGGGACGCGCCTAACGCGCCCCGCGGTTGGAGGCCAAAGCCCCGCTCGTGTTTCGACGACAGGCGTCCGACCAAGCTCAATCGTTCCGACCGTACGGTATTAGCGCCGGCCATTGAGAATTCCGTTGTCCCGGGATTCGCGTTGGTCGCCGAAGGTTTTGCCAAGCCTCCGGCCCGCATGTTCGGAACTTCATTCAAACCACCGGCGCCGGCTTACAGGAGACTACATGGCCACAGCTACTGCTTCGAATCCCTCGCGTGAAGATTTCGCCGCGATGCTCGACGAGTCCTTCAATACCGGCAATTTGCAGGAAGGCTCCGTCATCAAGGGCACTGTCGTCGGCATTGAAAAAGATATGGCCGTCATCGACGTCGGTCTGAAGACCGAAGGTCGCGTCGCGGTTCGCGAATTCAACGGCCCCGGCCGCAAGGATGCGCTGAAGGTCGGCGACGAAGTCGAGGTTTACCTGGAGCGCGTCGAGAATGCGCTCGGTGAAGCAGTGCTGTCGCGTGACAAGGCGCGCCGCGAGGAAAGCTGGGGCAAGCTCGAGAAGAGCTTCACCAACAACGAGAAGGTCACGGGCACCATCTTCAATCAGGTCAAGGGTGGCTTCACCGTCGACCTCGACGGCGCCGTCGCCTTCCTGCCGCGCTCGCAGGTCGATATTCGTCCGATCCGCGACGTCACCCCGCTGATGAACAACGCGCAGCAGTTCCAGATTCTGAAAATGGATCGCCGCCGCGGCAACATCGTCGTGTCGCGCCGTACGGTTCTCGAAGAGACCCGCGCCGAACAGCGTCAGGAACTGGTCCAGAACCTCGAAGAAGGTCAGGTCATCGACGGCGTCGTCAAGAACATCACCGACTACGGTGCGTTCGTTGACCTCGGCGGCATCGACGG
>CAISIV010000045.1 GCA_903885555.1 uncultured Hyphomicrobiales bacterium | reverse complement strand
GTCGCGCACGGCGAAAACCGCCTGCTTGAAAGCGCGGCGTTCTATGCTGACGAGAAAGTCGGACAGTTCCTTGCGTGAAGCCAGAGTTGCACCCCATTTGTGTTCAGCGCGCGGCGGATATTTCTCTAACGCTTAGATGGTATCAAAATGGGGCCTGACTTGCAGTGGTTTGGGGCAAAAAACTTGACCAATCAAGCCTTAGGATTTACCCTGTTGGGTTTTCGCTGCGTCGTACACGAGTACGTTTGCATGCAAGTCAAGGCACATAATCAAGCCACAGGATGCCATACCATGGACCGCGGACCGACATTGGAATTTACCGGCGCTGAAATCGTCATCAAATGCCTGCAGGAGGAGAAGGTCGAGTTCCTGTTTGGCTATCCGGGCGGCGCCGTGCTCTACTTGTACGACGAAATTTTCAAGCAGGACAAGGTCAAGCACGTCTTGGTGCGTCATGAACAGGGCGCAGCCCATGCCGCGGACGGGTACGCGCGATCGAGCAAGAAGGTCGGCGTCTGCCTGGTCACCTCCGGCCCCGGTTTGACCAACGCGGTGACCGGCATCGCCACCGCCTACCTCGATTCGATCCCGATGGTGATCATCAGTGGTCAGGTGCCGACACACGCGATTGGCGAAGATGCGTTTCAGGAAGTTGATACGGTTGGTATCACCCGTCCGTGCGTAAAGCATAATTTCCTCGTCAAGGACGTCAAGGACATCGCTGCGACGATGAAGAAGGCCTTCTATCTGGCCAGCAGCGGCCGTCCCGGACCGGTGCTGGTGGACATTCCAAAGGACATCACGATTGCTAAGGCAGCTTTCGAGTATCCCAAAACGGTGACGATGCGCTCGTACAACCCGGTTACAAAGGGCGATCCGGGGCAGATTAAAAAGGCTGTGCAGTTGCTGCTAGAGGCAGAGCGACCGATGATTTATGCCGGCGGCGGCGTCATTCTGTCCGATGCGGCGCCCCAGCTCACCGAGTTTGTGCGACATCTCGGGTTTCCGTGTACCAACACCCTGATGGGTCTTGGCGGATTCCCCGCAACCGACCGCCATTCGCTCGGCATGCTCGGCATGCACGGTACCTACGAGGCGAACATGGCGATGCAGAATTGCGATGTGCTGCTGGCCATCGGCGCGCGCTTCGACGATCGCGTGATCGGCAATCCCGAACACTTTGCCCAAAACCCGCGCAAGATCATCCACATTGACATTGATCCCTCGTCGATTTCCAAGCGCGTCAAGGTTGACGTGCCCATCGTCGGCAGTGTGCCCGATGTCCTTGAGGACATGCTCACGCTGTTGCAGGCAGCCAAAACCAAGCCTGATGCCTCGGCGCTAAAAGAATGGTGGAAGCAGATCGAAACCTGGCGTTCCCGCGACTGCTTGAAATACGACCGCAACAGCGCGATTATCAAGCCGCAGGCGGTGATCGAAAAGCTGTACGAGCTCACCGGCGGCGATGCCATCATCACTTCTGACGTCGGCCAGCATCAGATGTGGGCGGCGCAATTTTACAAATTTGACAAGCCGCGCCGCTGGATTAACTCGGGCGGTCTGGGCACCATGGGCGTGGGCCTTCCGTTTGCGATGGGGGCGATCCTGGCCAACCCCGGTGCGACCGTGGCCTGCGTTACCGGTGAAGCCTCGATCCAGATGTGCATCCAGGAGCTCTCCACCTGCAAACAGTATCACCTGCCGGTGAAGATCATCAATCTGAACAACCGCTACATGGGCATGGTCCGGCAGTGGCAGGAATTTTTCCACGGCAACCGCTACGCCGAGTCGTACATGAACGCGTTGCCCGATTTTGTGAAGCTCGCCGAGAGCTACGGGCACGTTGGCATGAAGATTGAAAAGCCCTCCGATATCGAACCGGCGCTGAAAGAGGCGCTAGCGCGCAAGGACGATCTGGTGTTCATGGACTTCATCACCGATCAAAAGGAAAACGTCTTCCCGATGATTCCAGGAGGCAAGGGTATTTCCGAGATGATTCTGGCCGAAGACCTCTGAAGCGCATCCATTTTTCATCAGGCGGCGGGTCGTCAACTTCCGGATCCTCCGCAACATCCCGTCTGTTACACGGTTCACCAGCTTAAGACACGACACCCGAAGACATGCGACACATCATTTCGATACTGCTTGAAAACGAGGCCGGCGCGCTCTCCCGGGTTTCGGGCCTCTTCTCGGCGCGCGGTTATAACATTGAGTCACTGACTGTGGCGCCGACGGAAGACCCGTCCCTGTCCCGTATGACCATCGTTACCGCAGGCTCCGATGATGTTGTCGAGCAGATCACCAAGCAGTTGAACAAGCTTGTCGAGGTGGTGAAGTTATCCGACCTCGCCGAGGCGCCGCATATCGAGCGTGAGCTTATGCTGATCAAGGTGCGCGCGGTGGGTAAGGATCGGGAAGAGCTCAAACGCATGGCGGATATTTTTCGTGGTCGCATCATCGATGTTACCGATGCGACCTACACCATGGAACTTACCGGCACCGGAGAAAAGCTGGACGCGTTCCTGCATGCGCTGGACAGCAGTGCGATTCTGGAAACGGTGCGTACCGGCGCCTCCGGGATCGCTCGAGGCGAACGTACGCTGAAGGTTTGACCCGCGGGGCGGCGCGTGTTTCGGAGGCGATCCTGGGATGTCGGGATTGCCAGCGGCGGCAGCGACCTGTCCCCAGATCG
>CAISIV010000044.1 GCA_903885555.1 uncultured Hyphomicrobiales bacterium | reverse complement strand
TCGCCAATTACGCCTTCCCAGTCGCTCAGTGAGCGATCATTGATGGATCGAAGAGTAACAAGCGAGTGGCGAATTCCTGCCATTCGCTCATCGGTAATCTTCAAGGCGATTGCGGTGTCCCCATCCTCCCGTTCTTCCAGGGTGTCGGCAACATATTCTTCTAGTCGCGCAATCTCGTTGGACAGATTGAAAACTTTTTCAGCCGCTTTAAGGCCAAACAGTCGCAAGTTTTCGTGATGCATAGATTGAATTTCTTTTATTTTATCACGTGACGCACTTTGCGCATAAATATGGGTAACAATCCAACTGGCGGCGATAGACGCTATCGTCAAAAGAAAACTCAGCAAGACCGCTTCGCGAGCGGTTTGAGTACCAACATAAATCTGAAGAAAACAAATCGCCGCTGCAAATAGGCAAAGCCCCACAACAGCCCACAGCCCTCTATTCTCAGTGCCGCTCATGATATTAAATCCATAAAATTACTACTTTTAGTCTATACGGTTAAAACTAACTAGCAACTATCGACGTCACAGCATTTCTCACTCGAAGGCCTGTGATTCAAGTCAACAGAGCTTAAATTCGGTAATAAGCTTCAAACCCCAGCTCGCGCTTGGCCTTTTCGCTCGAGGCGTAGCCGTCGTCTTCGGCAATGTTGTAGACGCCGGGCGCGCCCTTGGTGACCGCCAGCAAGGCGGCCTGCGCGGCGGCATCGACATGCAGCGAAGGCGGCTTGGGCGCCGCGTCGTACCAGGTGCCGGCGCCATAGAGATAGCCATAGCGCAGCACGAGGCCATCGACGCCCGGCGTCCCGGTGGCGGCGGCTTCCATCGCCATAACGCCCGAGACGGTGAGTGCGCGCGTGCCCTCGCCGTTCACATCGAGCGAATCGCTTTCGACTCGTTCACCGGTCCCGGGCGCATAGACGAAAGCGATGCTCTGGACGATGGCCCGGCGCGCACCGGCGGCCTTGGCCGCGTTCATCAGATTGCGCGTGCCGTCGCGGCGCAGACGCACGTTGCGCTCCTGCGAGGCCGCGTAGCCCGGCGTGCCGGGCGCGCTGTTGAGATCGGTCAGTTGATGGATAACGACATCGGGCTTCGCCGCGGCAACCGCGCGCGTCAGACCGTCGGCGTCAAACACATCGACCACGACAGGCACGGCGCCGAGCGCTGCAACCGCCGCCGCCTTGTCCGCAGAACGCGTGGTGCCGGTGACGCGATGGCCCGCCGCGACCAGCAGCGGCGTCAGCCGCTGTCCGATCACACCACCCGCGCCTGCCAGAAAGATATTCATCGCGCCGCTGCGTTATGCCGACTGCTCGATGATCGCGGCCAGTTCTTGCGGCTTGTCGATCATCATGTCGTGGCCGCAATCGAGCGTATGCGTCTTCCACGCCGCATCCTGCTTCAGCGATTCATAGAGCACCTGAAACGCCGGATTGTTGAACTGCAGCGAACGCACATAGGTCTTCTTGGCGATCTTCTTGAAGGCGCCGGCCACCTTGATCTTCTGCGTGTAGGTGTTGACCGGCTGCGGCGTCATCTTGGCGTTGACGTAAGCCTCGTCCTTCTCGTTGACCTTGAACGCCTTGGCTGGAAACGGCGGCATCGAGCCGGTCGCCGGCACAGGGCGCTTGACGATATCGACCATCGACTGCCCATCATCCGGAATGAAGGCGTCGAGATAGACGATCGACGACACCTTGTCGCCGATCTGGTCGGCAGCGCCGGTGATCGGCAGGCCGCCATAGGAGTGGCCGACCAGCACGAAATTATTGAGGTCTTCCCACTTCACGAAATTCACAATGTCGGCGACATGGGTGTCCATGTTCACCGCATCGCTCGCCAGATGGACGCGGTCGCCGAGCCCGGTCAGCGTCAGCGCGTGCACCTTGTGGCCGCGCGCGATCAGCAGATCCGCGACGCGGCGATAGCACCAGGCGCCATGCCACGCCCCGGGAACCAGCACGAAGGTGGACTTGGGCGCTTGCGCGAAAGCCGTCGCGGACGGCACGGCGGTGGCGGCAACGGCGCCGGCAAGAATATGACGGCGTGAAAATTTCGACATGAACGTCTCCCTAGTTCTACAGCGCGTGTTTCCGCGCTTTTCAAAACAGATTTTGACGCAACGCATCTTACTTCACCCTCCCCTGGAGGGGGAGGGTCGGCAAACGAAGTGAGCCGGGGTGGGGTGAACTTTAGCGCGGGAAATCACCCCACCCCGATCGCTTCGCAATTGCTCAGCTCGCGACCCTCCCCCTCCAGGGGAGGGTGAAGAGAACTCACGCCCCCTTCAGCGACTCCAGCGCCTGGGCGATCTTGACCTTGCGGCCGGACGCCTCGTCGCGCTTGGCCTTTTCCTCTTCGACGACTTCTTCGGGCGCACGCGCGACGAAATTGGCGTTACCCAATTTGGCATCAACGCGGGCGATATCGGATTCGGCCTTGGCTATTTCCTTGGCAAGACGTGCGCGTTCGGCATCCAGATCGATGATGCCGATAAGAGGAAGCGCGGCTACCTCGCCGCGCACGACGAGTTGCACCGAGCCCTTGGGCGCCGCAGTAGCCGACGAAATCTCCGACACACGCGCCAGCCGTTTGATGAAATCGCCCCAGCGTTCGGCGCGGCCTTGCGTCTCGGCAGACGCGCCAGCGAGCACCAGCGGCACCGGCGCCGTGATGTTCATTTCCGCCTTGATCGAGCGAATGGCCGTGATCAGCTCGATGACCCAGCCGATTTCGGCCTCGGCCTTGTCGTCGGCGAGCCCCTCGAGCTTCGACCACGGCGACAACGCCAGCAGCGCCGTGCGCTCGCCGGTCACCGCCCACAGTTCCTCGGTGATGAACGGCATGAACGGGTGCAGCAGCTTGAGTATCTCATCGAGCGCCCAGGCCGCCATCGCGCGGGTTTCGTCCTTGGCCGCGCCATCGGGTCCGGTCAGCAACGGCTTCGAGAGTTCGACATACCAGTCGCAATAGACGTTCCAGACGAAGCGATAGGCAGCAGCCGCGGCTTCAGCAAAGCCGTAGGTCTCGATCGCAGCCGTGATCTCGGCGGCGGCCTTCTGCGTTTCGTGCGCGATCCAGCGGTTGAGCGTTTCCTTGGCCGACTTCGGATCGAAGCCTTCGACGCGGCGCGCGCCGTTGAATTCGACGAAGCGCGCGGCGTTCCACAGCTTGGTCGCGAAGTTGCGGTTGTTCTCGACGTCTTGCGGTCCGAGCCGGATGTCGTGGCCGGGCGCAACGTTACGGGCAAGCGTAAAGCGCAGCGCGTCGGCGCCAAACTCATCAATCACACCAAGGGGATCGACGACATTGCCTTTCGACTTCGACATCTTGGCGCCGGAGGCGTCGCGCACCAGACGATGAATGTAGACGTCATGGAACGGCACTTCTTTCTGGAAGTGCAGCCCCATCATCATCATGCGGGCGACCCAGAAGAAGATAATGTCGAAGCCGGTGACCAGCACCGAGGTCGGATAGAAACGTTTCACGTCCTTCGCGTCTTCCGGCCAGCCGAGCGTCGAGAACGGCCACAGCGCCGAGGAGAACCATGTGTCGAGCACGTCCTCGTCGCGCTTGAGCGCGGTCGCCTTGCCGTAATGCTTGTCGGCTTCGGCCTGCGCTTCCGTCTCGCTCAGCGCGACGAACACTTTGCCATCCGGTCCGTACCACGCCGGAATCTGATGTCCCCACCAGAGCTGACGCGAGATGCACCACGGCTGGATGTTTTCCATCCAGTTGAAATAGGTCGTCTCCCAGTTCTTCGGCACGAACTTGGTCTTGCCGTCTCGCACGGCAGAAATCGCCGGCTTCGCCAGTTCAGCAGCGTTCACGTACCACTGGTCCGTGAGGTAAGGCTCGACCACGACATTGGAACGGTCGCCATGCGGGACCGCGTTGGTGACGGTCTCGATCTTGTCGAGCAGCCCGAGCGCCTCAAGGTCCGCGATGATGCGCTTGCGCGCCTCGTAACGGTCCAGTCCGCGATATTGCGGCGGCACACTGTCGTTCATCTTGGCTTCGGGCGTGAACAGATTGATCAGGCCGCCATTGATCTGCTTCTTGAAATAATCCTTGTCGCGATGGCGCGTCCAGACGTCGAAGTCGTTGAAATCGTGCGCCGCGGTGATCTTGACCGCACCCGAACCCTTTTCGGGGTCGGGATATTCGTCGGCGATGATCGGGATCAGTCGCTCGGCCAACGGCAACCGCACGAGCTTGCCGACCAACGCCTTGTAGCGCTCGTCGTCGGGATGCACAGCGACCGCACCGTCGCCGAGCATCGTCTCGGGCCGCGTGGTGGCGATGGTGATGTAAGTCGAGGGATCTTCCGGATTGAACGTCACACCGTCGAGCGGATAGCGGAAGTGCCACATCTGGCCCTTGGCCTCGACCTGCACCACTTCGAGATCGGAAATCGCCGTGAGCAATTTCGGATCCCAGTTCACCAGCCGCTTGTCCTTGTAGATCAGCCCTTCCTTGTAGAGCTGCACGAACACTTTCAGCACGGCCTGCGACAGGCCCTCGTCCATCGTGAAGCGCTCGCGCGACCAGTCGCATGATGCGCCGAGGCGCTTGAGCTGATTGACAATGGTGCCGCCGGACTCCGCCTTCCACTCCCAGACGCGCTTGAGGAACGCCTCGCGCCCCATCTCGCGGCGGGACGGCAACTGGCGTTCCATCAACTGGCGCTCGACCACCATCTGCGTCGCGATGCCGGCGTGGTCGGTTCCCGGCTGCCACAACACGTCCTTGCCGCGCATGCGCTCGAAGCGCGCCAGCACGTCCTGCAATGTGTTGTTGAGCGCATGGCCCATATGCAACGAGCCGGTGACGTTGGGCGGCGGAATGACGATAGAGTACGCTTCCGCGCCGGCACGATCCGGCCGGTTGGCCTTGAAGGCACCCGCCTGTTCCCAGGCCTGATAAATGCGGCCTTCGACGTCGGAAGGCTGATAGTTCTTATCGATCATTGTGAGCGCTTTTGTTTCGCTTGATTTGGTGGGTTAGAAACCCCGCCACCCACCGAGAGTCAACTTTGCCGGATAAATCGCCCCACCCCGCCTCAGCCCCGGGCAACGCCACCCGCGCCATCACCTTCCTGGCCGTGGCCGCCTTCGCCGCCCAGGCCATGGTGCGCGTTACCGATTCGCTGCTGCCGCAAATTGCTGCGGATTTTCACACCACCGTCGGCGCCGCCTCCATCGTGGTCACCATCTACCTGCTGGCGCACGGTTCGGTGCAACTGGTGATCGGGCCGATCGGCGACCGTTTCGGCAAATACCTCTGCGTGTCGATTGCGGCGGCGGTTTCGACGCTGATGGTGCTGGCCTGCGGGCTGGCGCCGTCGTTGCCGTTGCTGATCGCGGCGCGGCTCGGCAGCGGACTGGCGACCGGCTGGATGATACCCTTCGCGCTGGCCTTTGTCGGCGATGTCATCCCTTACGAGCGCCGCCAGCAGGTCATCGGCACGTTCCTGTCGGGCCAGATCCTCGGCCAGATGTTCGGCCAGGCCGCCGGCGGCGTGCTCGGCGATTATTTCGGCTGGCGCACGGTGTTCTTCATGCTCGCCGGCTTGCTCGCGGTTGCTACTGCCGGCCTATGGCACGAACTGATCCGCAATCCGGTCACCCATGCGAGCCGTGCGCCGGCACGTAAAGGCGCGGGCTTCGTCGCCGATTACGTCGCGGTGCTGCGCTCGTCCTGGAGCCGGACGCTGATCGCACTCGCCTTCATCGAAGCCGCCGCGATGTTCGGCGCTTTCGCTTTCGTCGGCGCCGATCTGCACGAGCGCTTCGGCGTGAGCTTTACGGTGGTCGGCCTGTTCGTCGGCTGCTTCGCCGTCGGCGGCTTGATCTACAGCATGTCGGTCGGCGCGCTCGTGAAGCGCTTCGGGCCGGTTGGCCTCGCCTCCGGCGGCGGCGCGGTGCTCGCCGTGGCCTTCGTCATTCTCGCCGTCGAGCCGGTGGCGTGGCTCGCGCCTTTGGCCATTCTCGGCACGGGCCTGGGCTTCTACATGCTGCACAACACGTTGCAGACCAACGCCACGCAGATGACGCCGGAAGCGCGCGGCACCGCGGTTGGGCTTTTCTCCGCCGGGCTTTATCTCGGACAGACGGCCGGTTCCGCAATCGGCGGCTATGTGTTTGATCGCTTCACAGCCGTGCCTGTGTTTCTCGGCGCGGCAGCGATCCTGCTGGCGACGGGGATTTATTTTGCGCAGGCGCTCAAGAAGCGCCCGGCGCACGGCCTTTAAAGTTACGGCCGGCCGCGCGAGACGCGTTCGATCTCGGCACGCACGATGCGCTCGACCATGCTCGGCAGATTGTCGTCGAGCCAGCCCTTGAGCATCGGGCGCAGCATTTCCTTGACCAGATCCTCGAGCGTGCGCGCGTTATTGCCGAGCACGGTGTGCGCCAGCGAATTGAACGCGCTGTCGACCGCCGACATGGTCGCACCCGAAATCAAGGCCTGATCCACCGGCGGTGGCGCAGCATATTGACGCTCAACGCGCGGCGGCGGTTCGGGCGCCGGCTCCGGCGCCCGGTCGGTGAACACGACGTCATTGGCGCCATCGATGGTGCGGAAGTTCGGCGCCGGCGCAGGCGCGGCCATGGCTTCGGTGAGATCGAGGACATCGGGCGCCGGCGGCTTGGGCG
>CAISIV010000043.1 GCA_903885555.1 uncultured Hyphomicrobiales bacterium | reverse complement strand
GCGTGCCCAGTTCGGGATGCACGGCGTCGTGGCCGCCATGCTCGTTGCCGATGGCGTAGAAACTGCCCGGGTCGCCGGGCTTCGATGTAACGGCGTTGTTCTTGCCCTTGCGGTTGATGCGGCCGATCGGGTGGATCGGCGTGAGATAGAGCACGTCGAAGCCGAGCGCCGCGATCTCCGGCACGCGCGCGATGCAATCGTCGAACGTGCCGTGCTGACCGGCGACCGGGCTTTGGCTGCGTGGCACCATTTCGTACCAGGCGCCCGAACGCGCCCGTTCGCGGTCGACTGTGAGGGGCAGGGCGTGGCTGCGGCTCAGGTCGGGCCGTTGCGCGGATGCCATTGCCGCCATCAGCGCGTCGTCCATCACGCCGGCCGCGTCGCCTTTGTCGGTGAAACGTTTGGCGGCCTCCGCGAACATCATGCTGGCGCGATTGCCGGGACTAAGTTCGGCGACAAGTTCGTAGCCTTCGCGCACGTCCAGCGAAACGTTCTGACCCGCGTCGAGCTTGAGCTTGAACTCCTTGCGCCAGGTCGCGAACCGATCGGTCCAGGCTTCGATGCGATAGAGATACGAACCGGGCTGCGGCGGCTTGAAGCTGCCATGCCAGCGATCGTTGCTGTGCAGCGTCATCGGCTCGCTGCGCCAGTCGCCGCCGTTTTCGGCACGCCAGGCTATCGCCGCCGCCATGACGTCGTGACCTTCGCGAAAAATATCCGCCCAGACGTCAACGATCTCCCCGGCAATGCGTTTAACCGGGTACTGACCGCCATCGACACGAGGATATATGTCTTCAATCTTGAAACGCGGCCCCGTCGGGTCGACCGGAGCCACCTCCAGCGCGTCATTGAGCGACGAAGCACTCAAACGCACGCCGGTTTCATGCCCTCCGGATTGCTTCATACTTCCCTACGAACTGCTGTGAGACCCCTAGGAGAACCTCAGGAAACTCCGAAGGTTCCACGGCGAATCCGGCCGGCAGCCCCGCAAAAAGAAGCCTTTTTGAATGAATGACCTGACGGCCGAAGCGGAGCGATATGGCATCGAAACCGGCTATCACGACGTCTTTGGCGGCTGGCATCCGCTGCCGGAAACGACCCTGAAAAGGCTTGTTTCGGCCATTGCGAGGAACGGGAATACCCCCGTTCCGGCACCAAAAGCGGCGGAAACAAAGCACGTTCGCGCGTTCCAGGGCGACGGCGGACGGCATTGGGCGCTGGCGGTGCAACTTAATGCCGTGCGCTCCCGACGCAACTGGGGGCACGGCGATTTCACCGATCTCAACCGGCTGGTGACACTGGCTGCCGCGCATGGCGCCGCGGCCGTCGGTCTTAACCCTCTGCATGCCTTGTTTGCCGATCGCCCGGAACAGGCCAGCCCCTACGGGCCCAACAGCCGGATTTTCCTCAATCCGCTCTACATCGACGTCGAGGCCGTTGAGGGATTTCCCGGCATTGCCGCGGCCGGTCTCGATGACGACATCGCCGCCGCGCGCGCCGTCGACCTGGTCGACTACACACGCGTCGCCCGCGCCAAGCTCTCCGGGCTGCGCATCGCCTATGACCGTTTCTGCGCGTCCTCGTCTGCCGAGCAGCGCGCGGACTTTGAAAGTTTTCGCGCGAAGCAGGGCGAGCCGTTGCTGCGCTTTGCCTGCTTCGAACGTCTGCGCCAAATTCACGCGCCGCTGTCGTGGCCGCAATGGCCGGCGCCCTGGCACGATCCGGACGGCGACAGCCTGCACGCCTTCCGCCACGAGCATCGTGTCGAATGCGAATTCCATGAATTCATGCAGTGGGTCGCCGACCGTCAACTGCGCACGTGCCAGGCAACCGCGGAACGGCTCGGCATGCCGATCGGGCTCTATGTCGATGTCGCGGTCGGCATCGATCCGTACGGCGCCGATGCCTGGTCGCAGCAGGATGCGGTGCTCGCCGGCATTTCGGTCGGCGCGCCGCCGGACGAATTCAATACCGCCGGGCAGGACTGGGGTCTGGCGCCGATCAATCCCGGAACCATCGCGCATAATGACTTTGTGTCGATCCGGCGGCTGATGCGCGGCGCGATGCGTCATGCCGGCGCCATCCGGCTGGACCACGTGATGGGCCTCAAGCGCATTTTCATGATTCCGCACGGCATGCTGCCGGGCGAGGGCGCCTATGTGCGTTATCCGTTCGAGCAGGTGCTCAAGGTCATTGCCGAGGAAAGCAATCGCGCGCGCTGCATTGTCATCGGCGAGGACCTCGGCACGGTGCCGGGAGGTTTTCGCGAGACGTTGTCGCATTGGGGCCTGTGGAGCTATCGCGTCATGCTGTTCGAGCGCGATCACGAAGGCCGATTTTTGCCGCCGGATGCATACCCGGCGGATGCCGTGGCGACCTTCAACACGCATGATTTGCCGACGCATCGCGGCTGGCTCGCCGGTCACGATCTGCGCGTGAAGCACGGCATCGGCGTCGATCCCGGCGAAACCGACGGCTCGCGCGAGTGGGCGCAGCGCAAATTTCGCGAAGCCCTGCAGGATCGGGCGCCTGATTTCGACACAAACGATTTCGCCGCCGTCGCCGCGTTTCTCGCCGGTACGCCGGCGCGTCTGGTCTGCGTCTCGCTCGACGATATTCTAGGCGTGATCGATCAGATCAATATTCCGGGCACCGTGGTGCAGTACCCGAACTGGCGCCGCAAGCTGCCGGTGGCGCTCGAGGACATGGAAGGGGTCGAGGAATTGTGCCGCGTCACTGAGGCGTTCGCGCGGACCGGTCGGGCGGTATGGTCAACATGACGGATTGCTGACACGCCGACTAAGCCAGCGCTTGGCGGGCTCGGTTGGCATGGGCCTTGCGTGCGTTGCGGCGTTGCACCTCTTCGTATTGCTCTATTGTGCACTGACTACAACGCATGAGGCTCCTCGATGAAAATGTCGCGCCGTACGTTTGTCAAAGCGTCAGTTGCTGCTTCTTTGTCCGCCGTCTCTGCGTCCGCGAAGGCTGCGACATATCCCGCAAGACCCATCACGCTGATCGTGCCGTATGGCGCGGGAGGGCCAACCGACACGATCGGGCGAATTGTCGCCGAAGGATTACGTGAAGCGCTTAACGGTACTATCATCATCGACAATGTTCCTGGCGCCTCAGGCACCATCGGTGTTTCGAAATTTACCCGCGCGGCGAACGACGGCTACACGCTTTGCCTTGGAAACTGGCCGACATTCGTGCTCAACGGCGCGATCTTTCCGACGCCTTACGACGTTACAAAAGATTTTGAGCCCATTGGCAGCATCGTCGTCGATCAGCAGATCATTATTTCGCGTCCGGATCTGCCGGCAAAGAACCTGCAGGAGCTTGTCACCTGGTTTAAAGCCAATGGGGACAAGGCGTCCCAGGGGACTGGCGGACCCGGCAGCACGTCACACGTTGTCGGCATCCTGTTTCAGCGCAAGACGGGGACCAGTTTCGCCTTCGTGCCGTACCGTCAGGGAGTGGGAGCCGCGATGGTCGACCTGATGGCCGGCCGGATCGACACAATGTTCAGCGTGGCCGCCAACGCCATTCCGCACATCAAGAGCGGCGCGGTGAAAGCATATGCAGTCACTGCGAAAGAGCGTTTGGTCGCAATGCCGGATATTCCCACCGTCGACGAGGCCGGCCTTCCGGGATTCTACACGGCGAACTGGCATGCCTTGTTCGCTCCGAAAGGAACCGAGAAGCCGATCCTCGACACGCTCAATGCTGCGCTTGTAACCGCGCTCGCCAATCCAAACACAAGGAAGCGGTTGCAAGAACTGGGGCAGGAAATAACGCCGAAGGAGCAGCAAACGCCGGCGGCGTTGACGCAGCTGTTGAAAAACGACATTGCGACGTGGTGGCCCGTCATCAAGGATGCCGGGATCAAGAATGAATAACCTGAGGGATCGCGCCGATGTATCGGTTGATGGTGGCGGACTACGATTCGCCTTCGTATTTCGTGGCGACCGCCGCGGTGAAGCTCGGCTTCTTCAAGAAGGAAGGGCTCGATGTCGAATTCGTCGCCGAATACGGCGCCAAGCACGGCCCAGAACGGCTGCGCGACGGTAGCATCCATTTCTTCGGCGGGCCGGCTTTCGCCGCAACGCGCGCTTTCCCGGCCTGGAAGGGTGTCAAACTCGTCGCCGCGCTGGCGCAGAACTCCTATTGGTTCATGGGCGTGCGCAAGGACCTTGACATTGCGCGCGGCGACATCAAAGCGCTCAAGGGTCTGCGCATTGCATCGTCGTTCGCGTTTCCGCGCACGGCATTGCGGCACATGCTGATGGAGTCCGGCATCGACGTCGACCATGACGAAGTCCGCATCGTTGAGAGCCTGCCATCGGCTTCACATACGCATAGCCGCGACGGCATCAGGGCGCTGAAGGAAAATATCGCCGATGGCTTTTGGGGCAACGGCATGCGCCTGGCGCTGGCGGAGAAGGCCGGCGTCGCCAAGTTGCATCTTGACCTGCGTCGCGGCGATGGGCCGCCCGGCGCGCTCCATTATAACTTCGCCGCGCTGACGATGACCGACGCCCTGATTGACAAGGAACCGGAGGTTGCCGCTGCCGCGGTGCGCGCCATCGTGGCAACCCAGAAAGCGCTGAAGGCCGATCCGTCGCAGGCGAGGCAAGTTGGCGATGAACTGTTTCCCGGCGAGGAAGCGGAGATGATTCCGGTTCTGGTCGACCGCGACGCGCCGTTCTACGACGCGACGATCAAGCCAGAAGCAGTGGACGGCCTCAATAAATTTGCCTTGGCCAATGGTCTGCTGGCCGAGCCGTTGCCTTACGAAGCCATCGTCGCGACAGCCCTGCAAGGCCATTGGAAAGCGGCGTAACGCCCGCTAAACCACCGGCACGCGCCAGATGTCGTGGGCATATTCGCGGATGGCGCGGTCGGACGAGAACCAGCCCATCCGCGCGGTATTGAGAATGCTCTTGTGCCACCAGTCGGCCGGCGACCGCCACAGCGCGTCAACCTCACGCTGGGCATCCCAATAAGCATCGAAATCGGCCGCGACCATGTAGCGGTCGTAGCCGAGCAGCGCGTCGACCAGCGGCGCATAGCGGTCTTTGTCGTTCGGCGAGAATTCACCGGCGGCAAGGCTGTCCAACGCGGCCTTCAGGCGCGGCGATGTACCGGCAAACTGCGCGCCGTTGCGATGCTCGAGCGTCAGATGCGCGATTTCATCGGCTTTGCGGCCGAAGATGAAGACATTGTCGATGCCGACGTTGTCGCTGATCTCGATATTGGCGCCGTCCAGCGTGCCAATCGTGATGGCGCCGTTGAGCGCCAGCTTCATGTTGCCGGTGCCGGAAGCTTCCATGCCGGCGGTCGAAATCTGCTCGGACAAATCCGACGCCGGCACGATCGACGCGGCGAGGCTGGCGCTGTAGTTCGGCGCGAACACGACCTTCAGCCGGCCGTCGACGATCGGATCGTTATTGACGACGGCGGCGATATCGTGCGCCAGCTTGATCAGCAGCTTGGCGCGCTCATAGCTCGCCGCCGCCTTGCCGGCGAAAATCTTGACGCGCGGCACGAAGTCGCCGCCCGGATTTGCGAGAATGTCCTGATAGAGCGCGATGGCCTCCAGCAGATTGAGCGACTGCCGCTTGTATTCGTGGATGCGCTTGATGTGGACGTCGAACAGCGCCTGCGGGTCGCATTCGACGCCGGTCGTGTTGCGCAAGATAGCCGCCAGGCGGCCTTTGTTGGCCAGCCGCGTGCTGCGGTAACGCTCGACGAATTCGGGGTCGCTGGCCATCGGCTCGAGATTCGTCAGGAACGACGGCTCATCGAGCAGGCCTTCGCCGAGCCGTTCGACCAGCAAGGCCGTCAGCGGCCGATTGGCTTCATAAAGCCAGCGCCGGAAGGTGATGCCGTTGGTCTTGTTGACGACGCGGGTGTCCGACGTGGTCGACAAGTCGTGGAAGATGGTCTTGCGCAGCAGCTCGGTGTGCAGCGCCGACACGCCGTTGACGGAGTGCGAGCCGACAAAGGCGAGGTGTGCCATGCGCACGCGCTTTTCCGTGCCTTCCGAGATCAACGACACTGAAGCGAGCTTTTCGCGCGAGATCTCGCCGCGGCGCGTGACCTCTTCGAGGTGCAGCCAATTGATCAGGTAGATGATCTGAATATGACGTGGCAGCAGGCGGGTGAACAATTCGACCGGCCAGCTTTCCAGCGCCTCCGGCAACAGCGTGTGATTGGTATAGCTCAATGTCGCGCGGGTGATGCGCCAGGCTCGCTCCCACGACAGCGTATGCACGTCGACCAGAAGCCGCATCAATTCGGCGACCGCGATCGCCGGATGCGTGTCGTTGAGCTGCACCGCGGCGTGATCGGCGAGGTTGTCCAGCGTTTCGAATTCCGCCATGTGCCGGCGGATGAGATCCTGCAGCGACGCGGACGTGAAGAAGAATTCCTGTCGCAGCCGCAATTCCTGTCCGGCCGGTGTCGAGTCATTTGGATAAAGCACGCGCGAGATCGTCTCGGCCTGCGTGCGCGCGGCGCTGGCACCTTCGATGTCGCCCTGGTTGAACGCGGCCAACTGGATCGGATGCGCGGCGCGGGCCGACCACAGCCGCAGGGCGTTGACGTGCCGCCCGCCCCAACCGGCGACCGGCGTGTCGTAAGGCATGGCGATGACCTGCTCGGCCGGATACCAGATCGCGCGCGCCGTATCCTCGTCACCGCCGATATATTCGACGGTGCCGCCGAAGCCGATGGTGACGGAGGATTCCGCGCGCGAGAATTCCCACGGATTGCCGCGGGCGAGCCATTCCTCGGGAAGCTCTTCCTGCCAGCCGTTATGGATGCGCTGTTCGAACAGGCCGTGCTCGTAGCGGATACCGTAACCGTAGGCCGGAATTTTCAGCGCCGACATGCTGTCCATGAAACAGGCGGCCAGCCGGCCGAGGCCGCCATTGCCGAGAGCTGCGTCGGGCTCGATCAGCAGGAGCTGTTCGAAATCGACGCCGAGGCTTGCCAGCGCGCGTTTGACCGGATCGACCAGACGCAAATTGGTCAGCGTGTCCAGCAACAGCCGGCCGATCAGAAATTCGATGGACAGATAATAGACGCGTTTTTTGTGCAGGCGTTTGGTCTCGCGCCGGCTCGCGCTCCAGATGTCGACGATGCGGTCGCGCACCGCCAGCGCCGTCGCGCAATACCAGTCGTGCGGCATGGCGGTCTCGGGCTGCTTGCCGATGACGTAAGTCAGCTTCGCGACGATGGCGTCTCGCAATGCCGTTTCGTCGGCATCCGGCTGAACCACGGAAACTAGAGCGTGTTTATGTTTCAAGGGCTCTCGTCTGGTAGGGCGGACTTCGGGACGGTGCGAGAGCGTTGGTTCGCACTTATCCGGAGTTAAGTCCGTGGTTCCCGGAATCGTTCCCGGCAAACCCGACGAAAATGGCCGTCGAAATGGCTAGTGGCCGAAGCTGAATAGCCTTTTTGGCGTATCCCAGAACAGTTTGCGGCGGTCGGCCGCGTCCGGGAACAGCCTCTCTGCGAGTTCGACCAGCGGGCCGTAATCCTGCCGCTGCGGCGCGCGCAAATAGGGCCAGTCGGATGCCCACATGCAATGGTCGAGCGAGTAGGCCTCGACAATGGCGCGCACGTAAGGCCAGGCATCCTCGAACGGGTAAGGCAGGCGCGCGAATTTCGAATAGCCCGACAGCTTGACGCTGACACGTCCGGTTTTGGCAATCCGCAACAGCGCGGTAAAACCCGGCTGGAAAAATCCAGCCTCGGGCGCCGGCCGTCCGCAATGATCGATCAGCACCTTGATCGGCAATTTCTCGATCCATGGCACGAACAACTCGAGCTGGTTGTGCTCGCATTGCAGATTGAGAAACATGTCGAGCTCAGCAAGTCGCGCAATCAATCCTTCCGAGCGCCGGTAGTAGTCGATGCCGTGGAATGTCGGGTTGAACGCCGCGCCCATGATGCCCTGCGCCTTCAACGCCCGCAGCGCCGCGAGATCGGCATCGAAGTCGATGATGGCGATGCCCTTGAGGCGGTCTTTGTCGTGCGCGATGGCGTCGAGCATGCAGCGGTTATCGCTGCCGTAGCCGGAATTGGGTTGCACCAGAAGCGCGTAGCCGACGCCGTAGGTCTTCATCACCTGCGCATATTGCCCGGGTGAGCCCATTTCCTGACCGGCCGGCTTGTATTCGATGTCTTTCCCATAGGGAAATTTGACCGGATCGAAGACATGCGCGTGGCAGTCGATCTTCGGCTCTTTGAAAGGGCTCATCGGGCGCGCTCTCGGCTGGCGTTCGATATGTTGTGGCGCAGGCTCATCATGCGCGCAACCGGCTTGCGCGCGCCACTGGCTCGCGTATTGAAAGGCCAACAAAAGTTGGAGGATTCCATGCCCTATCTCGCCCGTTGGACGCGCCGCGCCGCGCTGCTTGCAAGTCTTGTTTCAAGCTTCGCTGCGGCTTTTGCCGCGCCCGCCAATGCCGCCGACTATCCGGTCCGGCCGGTGGTGCTGGTGGTGGCGTTTACGCCCGGCGGCCCGAGCGACGTGCTCTCCCGCATCGTCGGCAAGAAGATGGAAGAGCTGCTCGGTGCGGCGTTCATCATTGAGAATCGGCCCGGCGCCGGCGGCAATATCGCGGCCGACTATGTCGCGAAGGCCGTGCCCGATGGCTACACGCTGCTGATGGGCAACAATAGCATCCTCGCCACCAACGAGGCGCTCTACAAGAAGATCAACTACAATCCGCAGAAGGATTTCCTGCCGATCACGCTGGTCGGCACGCAGGCCAACATTCTTGTCGTCAACAATGACGTCAAGGCGAAGTCGCTGATGGAACTGATCGCGCTGTGCAAGGCGCAGCCCGGCAAGCTGAATTTCGCTTCGTCCGGTCATGGCGCGGCGGCGCATCTGTCCGGCGAATTGTTCAAGACAATGGCGGGCGTCGACATCGTGCACGTGCCCTACAAGGGCGCCGCGCCGGCTCTGCAGGACGTCATCGGCGGCCGCGAGGAAATGATGTTTGCCACGGCGGCGTCGGTTGTCGGCCAGATCGAGGGCGGGCAGGTCCGCGCGCTGGCGGTGACCACGCTCAAGCGCACCGCGGTGCTGCCCAATATTCCGACCATGGACGAGGCGGGTGTGAAAGGCTTCGACGCCAGCACCTGGCACGGCCTGGTTGCGCCGGCCGGCACGCCGCCAGACGTGATCGCTAAACTGAACGAGGCTGCCAACAAGGCGCTGAAGGATCCGGGCCTGCAGGCGTCTCTGGCAAAACTCGGCGTTGATATCGTCGGCGGCACGGCGGATGAATTCGGCGCCTATATCAAGGCCGAAATTCCGAAATGGACAGCGATTGTGAAGGCCTCCGGCGCCACGATGGACTAGCGCTCGATTATTCGCCTTTGAAGAACACCGCCGCGTCGGCTGTGAACGTCTTGCGTGAGGCCGGATCGAGATAAACCATGTGTCCGCCGCGATAGAGCTTGAGCTGGACGCGGCCGGGCGGGTCGAGCGACGGCAGGTGATCGAGCACATAACGCGTCGCGCCGTATGGCGTGACCATGTCGGACGTGCCGTGCGCGATCAGCAGCTTGAATGACGGGTTGAAGGCGAGCAGCACGCGCAGATCGTCCTCGCTCGAGGCCTGATAACGGCCACCCTTCCAGTCCCAGCCGCCGGTGACGTCGTTGGCGAGCAGCGAGTAGGTCATTTCGGTCTTGAAGCCGAGTTCGTTGCGCGCGTAGGAGGCCATTGCGCCGCCATAGGCGCGCGACACGCCGTCGAGAATGGGGTCATTACCCCGGGATGTGCGCTGCTCTGGAAACGGGTCGTCGACCGCAAAGCCCGCGTCGTAGCGGCTCACGATCTTGCCGTCGGCGGCGCGCAGGCCCTTCACGTAGTCGTCGGAAATGAAGCCGCCGGATTTCTTCACCGCCTCGAGCGGCATGCCGGTCATCTGCGCGACCTTGCCATAGAATGCTTCGGCGGCGGCATCCTTGGGCGGCGTGCCGGCAATGGTCGTGAGATACTCGGTCATGGCGAATTTTTCGGCGGCGGCCAGCGCCTGCGGCGTGAACGCTTTCTTGCGTTCGAGTTCGGCGGCGGCGAGCGACGGCAGCCGCAAGGCCGCGTGCAATGCCGAGCTGTCATTGCCGAAGGTCAGCCAGCCTTCCAGCAGCGGCGACAGCATGACGATGCCGTTGATGGCGATGCCCTGGTCGCGTTGCAGCGCGCGCGCCGTCTTGGCGGCGCGGAAGCCGCCGTAGCTTTCGCCGAGCAGATATTTTGGCGAGGCGGTGCGTTCGTTGCGGGCGACGTAGAGGGCCACGGCTTTAGCCATGGCGCCGGCGTCGCTCTGCACGTTCCAGAAATTCTTGGCGTCGTCGGCTTTGACGGCGCGGCTCCACCCCGTGCCTATAGGATCAATAAGCACGAGATCTGTGAAGGCGAGCCAGGTATCGGGGTTGTCGCGCAATTCGGCGCGCGCGGCGTCGTGTGAGTCGGGGCCGAGATCGAGCACGCGCGGACCGACGAGACCGAGATGCAGGAAGGCGGACGCGGCGCCCGGCCCGCCATTGAATACGAAGGTCACCGGGCGGTTCGGCGGCGCATTCTTGGCGACATAGGCGTTGTAGAACACCGCAGCGCTTTGTTCGCCGGATTGGTCGTAGAACGGCAGCGTGCCCGCGGTCGCGGTGTAAGTGAGCTTGGTTTTGCCCGTTGCGATGGAATGCTCGGTCACGGAATCGGCCGGCAGCAGCCGAAGGATTCCTTTGGCGCCGTCGCCACGACTTGGCTGCGCTTGTTGCTGTTCTTTGGCCGGCGCTTTCGCGGCATCTTTCGCCGCCTCTTGTGCGGCGGCAGAACCGATGGCGCCGGCCACGAAACAAGCCAGCGCGAAACGCAGAATGGACTTTGGTGTCATGGGGCGCCCGGCAATGTGAAGCTTCAATTAGCCCGGCGTATTGTGGGGTTTGTGAGGCAGCGCCGGCAAGGGCCCGGGCTCTAGCTGATCGTGGCGGTCGCCAGTACCTCCTGCCAGCTCTGACAGGTGCGCTGCGCAAACGGCAGGTCCAGCTTCTCGTAATTGCTGCGGTCGATCACCCGCACCGGCAGCATGATCTGGCGCGGCACTGTCTCCCCGCGCAGGTGCCGGATCGCTGCTTCGGTGGCAATCGAACTCATGGTCATAGCATCGAAATTGACCGTCGCCAGCAGGTCGCCCGCAGCGATAGCCTTGATCGCCTGCGGGATGGCATTGATGCCGACGATCGGCGGATGCGCCTTCGCAGGGCCAATCGCATCCAGCACGCCCAGCGCCATCACGTCGTTCGCGCACAGAATGGCGTCGACACCTTTCAGCGTCTCGGCATTCGCACCGTAAACCTTCCTGGCGATATCGCGCTGGTACTCGCCGCACACCGACAACTGCACCTTGATTCTTGGAAATTCCGCCAGCGCGTCCTGAAATCCCTTGTAGCGTGCATGACTGGTGGCGGAGGCCGCCGTGCCTTCGAAAATCGCAATGTCGCCGTGGCCGCCGATCGTGTCGAACAGATAGCGCGCGATGTCCTTGCCCAGCGCGCGGTCGTCCGAACCGACGAAGCACAGCGGCTGCCCTGCCGTTGCACGCGTGACGAAGCTGAACACCGGAATGCCGGCGGCGTCGATGCTGAGCGCCGCGTCATTGACCTGGGTTTCGTGCGCCGGCGTGAACACAAAGGCGTCCGGCTTTTCCGCAATCGCAGCCTTGATCAGCGCGATCTGCTCGATGGCGTCGTCGGGTTTTTGCGGAACGTAATGTTTGGTCGTGGCGCCGAACTGCATCGCGATACGGTCGGCGCCGAGGCGCGCAGCTTCGTAAGCCGGATTGGTGAGATTCTTCGTGAAGACGGCGATCCGCGGCGACATGACGCTATTGCTCCGGCAAGCAAAACGAGGGCTCTCATATTGCTAGATATTAACTCACACTGTTAAATGCGCCGCAACTCGCGTGAACAGCGAGACCCTGAGGGAGACAAAAACATGAGCCGGCTCTTGCTCTCTATAGTGTCGCTGTTGGCGGCATTGCTGTCGCACTTCGCAGTCGCGCAAGCGCAAACGTCCGACTATCCATCCCGCAGCATTCGTCTCGTCGTGCCTTATGCCGCCGGCGGCATCGCCGATCTGCTGGCGCGCACAGTGGCGCAGCATCTCGGCACCGAGCTTGGTCAGACCATTGTTATCGAAAACCAGCCGGGGGCAGGCGGCCACATCGGTGGCAACACAGTCGCGAAGGCACCGGCCGATGGCTACACGCTGGTGCTGGCGACTATTGCGCACAATGCCGCAGCGTCGATGTATGGCAACCTCAATTACAATCCGGAGAAAGACCTCAGGCCGGTGATCCTGGTTTCGGAGAGCGCCGGTGTGTTGATCGTGAACGCTGCAGTGCCGGCAAAGACCGTTCAGGAATTCATCGCTTATGCCAAATCCGGGAAGCAACAGTTGAGCTACGGGTCCGCCGGTCTTGGATCGGCGCTCCATATGGCCGCCGAATTGTTCAAGTCGATGGCGGCGGTCGACCTCATCCACGTCCCTTATCGCGGCAGCGCACCGGCGATGACCGATCTGCTCGGCGGAAACATCCAGGTCGTATTCGAGAACATTCCGACCTCTCTGCAAAATATCCAGTCGGGCAGGATCCGGGCGCTCGGCGTGACGAGCTTGAAACGTTCGCCGTTGCTTCCCGACATCCCGACCATCTCGGAATCCGGCGTTCCCGGCTACGCCGCGGTGCCGTGGTATACGATCTCCACCGCCTCCGGCGTGCCGGATGACATCGTCATCAAGCTGAACAAGGCGATCAACGCCGTGCTTGTGCGTCCGGATATGGCCCAGCGTTGGACCGAACTCGGCGTCACGCCGTTGGGCGGCTCACCGCAGGATGCCGAAAAACGAAATGCCGAAGAAACGGCGCGCTGGTCGGCGGTCATCAAGTCCGCCGGCATCAAAGCGCAGTGATAAAAGCAACAAAGGGGAAACGATGAAGCTAATTCAGGCCATGGCCGTTGCGGGCGCTGTGATGTTGGCGGTGATGCCGGTGCAGGCGCAACAGGACTATCCGAACGCACCCATTCACATTGTCTGCGGCTTTGCCCCCGGCAGTACGGCCGATCTCTCAGCCCGCGTCGTCGGTGCCAAGATGGGCCAGATTCTCGGCCAGCAGATTATCGTCGAAAGCCGGCTTGGTGCTGCCTCCAGCATCGCCGGCGCTGCGGTCGCCCGCGCGCCGAAAGATGGTTACACGCTCTATGTCGGCTCCGCCGCCAACCTCATCAACGCGGCGATGAGTTCTAGTTCGAATCTGAATTTTGATTTCGTCAAGGATTTCACGCCGGTTACGCTGCTGACCTCGACGCCGACGGTGCTGGTCATGCATCCGGACGCCGGCGTGAAGAACGTCAAGGAGTTGATCGCGCTTGCCAAGGCCAAGCCCGATACGCTGTCGTTCGGCTCGTCGGGCGTCGCCAGTTCGACCCATCTCGCGCTCGAATTGTTCAAGTCCCTGGCGCAGGTGAAAATCATCCACGTTCCGTATTCTGGCAGTCCGCCAGTCGTGACCGATCTGCTGGCCGGCCGCCTCCAGGGCTTCTTTGCCCCGGCGTCGAGCGTGATGGAGCACGTCAAGACCGGCAAACTCATCGCGCTCGCCGTCACCGAATCCAAACGCAGCGTGATTTTCCCTGAACTGCCGACCATGATCGAGGCCGGCGTGCCGGAATTCGAGTCGGTGCTGTGGTTCGGCATAGTCGCGCCGGCCGGCACGCCGAAGCCGATCATTGACAAGCTGTCGAAGGCCGCCAACGAGGCGCTCAAATCGGACGAGGTCATCAATGCGCTGAAGACGCAGTCGACCGCGACCATCGGCGGTTCGCCGGAAGACTTCGGCCGCTACATCGCCGCCGAGGCAAAGCGCTGGGTGACGGTGGTCAACGGTGCGGGCTTAAAAAAATAGCCGCCCGAACAGGCGGCCTTTGGCATCTGCAATGAAAAACTCCCGGCCTTTGAGCCGGGAGTTTGATTTTTATCGTCGGCGGAAATTGGGCCGGCGTGTCTGCGGTCCGGGGGCCGGAGCGTCGCCCTTGTGGCGGAAGCTGATGCGTCCGCGCTGCAAATCATAGGGCGACATTTCCACGATCACGCGGTCACCGACGCCGGTGCGGATGCGGAATTTGCGCATCTTGCCGGCGGTGTAGGCCAGCACTTCGTGATCGTTATCCAGCTTTACCCGGAAATTGCCGTCCGGCAGCACTTCAGTGACAGTGCCGTCGAACTCCAGCAGTTCTTCCTTCGCCATCCAGTCTCTCTCCCGGTATCAACGCGTGCGGTGGCCAGCGTTACGGCGCGGCTCGCCCGAGCGCTGGAGGAATGTAACAGTTCCGATATCGTTTGGCTCCCCCGAGGAGGTGTCCTGACGGGATGCCTGTGCATGGCCATTCTGGTGGCCAGCCTGATGATTCGGGCGGCCGTGGTTCTGGCCGCCATTGCCGCCGCCGTGTGACCGGTGACCGTTCTGGCCGGGACGGCCATTGCCGCCACCGCCACCATTGCCGCGGCCTTGGTTACGGCCGCCGCCATTCTGCTGCGGACGACCGCCTTGGCCGCGATTGCCGGAGTTGCGAACGGCCGGCTTATGGGGCTGGCGTTCTCCGGAGGCCGGGATGGTGATGCGGATCATGCGCTCGATGTCGCGCAGGAACACGCCTTCTTCCTGATCGCAGAACGAGATGGCGATGCCATCGGCGCCGGCGCGCGCGGTGCGGCCGATGCGGTGGACATAGCTCTCAGGCACGTTCGGCAGATCGTAGTTGATGACGTGGCTGACGCCGTCGACGTCGATGCCGCGGGCGGCAATGTCGGTGGCGATCAGGATGCGCAGCTTGCCGCTCTTGAAGTCGGCGAGCACGCGCTCGCGCTGGTTCTGCGACTTGTTGCCGTGGATGGCCGCGGAGAGGAAACCGTTCTTCTCCAGTCCTTTCACGACCTTGTCGGCGCCGTGCTTGGTGCGGGTGAACACCAGAACGCGGTCGGTGGTCTCGCTCTTGAGCACATCGATGAGAAGCGCGGGCTTGGCCGATTTCTCGGTGTGAATGACGCGCTGGGCGATGCGGTCGACGGTCGAGGCTTGCGGCGTTACGGCCACACGGACGGGATCGTTCAGCATCGAGTCGGCGAGCTTGGTGATTTCCTGCGGCATGGTCGCGGAGAAGAACAGCGTCTGCCGTTCCTTGCGCAGCATCGCCACGACGCGTTTGATGTCGTGGATGAAGCCCATGTCGAGCATGCGGTCGGCTTCGTCGAGGACGAGCACTTCGACCTGATTGAGCGTCACCGCGCGTTGGTTGACCAGATCGAGCAGACGTCCGGGCGTGGCGACCAGAACTTCAACGCCATGCGCGAGCGAGCGCACCTGGCGGTTGATCGGCACGCCGCCAATGGCGAGGGCGACGGCAAGCGGCTTGATGTGACGGCCATAGGCGCGGAAGCTGTCCGAGATCTGGCCGGACAATTCGCGGGTCGGCGAGAGCACCAGCACGCGGCAGGACTTCTTCTCCGGGCGTAGGCGCTTGGTGGTGAGGTGATGCAGGATCGGCAGCGCGAAAGCCGCGGTCTTGCCGGTACCGGTCTGGGCGATGCCGATGACATCGCGGCCCGCAAGCGCGGTCGGGATGGTCTGGGACTGGATCGGTGTGGGGGTTTCGTATTTCTCTTCGGCAAGCGCGCGAAGAATCGGCTCAGCGAGGCCGAAGTCGGTAAATTGAGTCAAAGAGGCTCTTTTCTATATGGCGAATCGGCCGTCCCGCTTCGAGCGAAGCGACGGAATCGCGGGGTTCTAAAGACATCCCGCGTGGCCAGGGTTGTCGGCTAGTTAGAGAAGCGAAAGAGGCGGGGCGAAAATCGTGTAAGGAGTTTCGTGCACGCAGCCCGCAAACCCGAGATCGGGTCTTTCATCCGCACCGGTCATATGACAGGTGGGTGAGGTCTTTTCAAGGCAAGTTTGGCGGCTATTGCCCGGAATGATGAATAAAGGCTGCTTTCTCGCCCATCGGGCCCCCCAATGGACAAGTTGGGCGAGATCAGGGAATGTCTGCCGCCAAAAGCCCGTCTAAAGGGCCGTTTAGGGAGTTGTTTGATGCCGTTTCCCAGGGCCTCCCAGGCCCTTTCCCGTTTTACCGTCCTTGACCTCACCCGCGTCCGGTCGGGGCCGACCTGCGTGCGCCAGCTCGCCGATTGGGGCGCCAACGTCATCAAGATCGAGACCCCGCCGCATCTGGAAAAGGGCGAAGGCCCCGGCGGACCGCGTGAGAACGCCGACTTCCAGAATCTGCATCGCAACAAGCGCAGCATGACGATCGACCTGAAGTCGCCGGAGGGCCTCGCCGCTTTCCAGCGCATGGTCGCGAAGGCTGACGTGGTGGTCGAGAACTTCCGTCCCGACGTGAAAGATCGTCTCGGCATCAATTACGAGGATCTCAAGAAGATCAACAAAGGCATCGTGCTCGGCAGCATCTCCGGCTTCGGCCAGGATGGACCTTACGCCAAGCGTCCCGGCTTCGATCAGATCGCGCAGGGCATGGGCGGACTGATGTCGATTACCGGCGCGGCGGGCGAAGGTCCCATGCGCGTCGGCATTCCGATCGCGGACCTCACAGCCGGCCTGTTCTGCGCGATGGGCATTCTCACCGCGCTGCTCGAGCGCGACGTATCGGGCGAAGGTCAGTGGGTTTCGACTTCGCTGCTGCAGGCGCAGATCTTCATGCTCGACTTCCAGGCCGCGCGCTGGCTGCAGATGAAGGAAGTCGCCAAGCAGGCCGGCAACAATCATCCGACCAGCATTCCGACCGGCGTCTACAAGACCAGCGACGGCCATATCAACATCGCCTCGACCGGGCAGAAGATGTGGGAGATCACCTGCCGCTGCATCGAAATGCCGGAGCTGATCGACCATCCCGATTACAAGACCGGCGCCTTGCGCTCGAAGAACCGCGACGCGCTCAACGCGCTGATCGAAGGCAAGACGCAGAAAAAGACCAGCGCCGAGTGGATCGACATCTTCAACAAGGGCGGCGTGCCGGCCGGGCCGATTTACACCATCGACCAGACTTTCGCCGACGAGCAGGTCAAGCACATTGGGATCGCCACAGACGCGAAGAAGCCAAACGGCGAAACGCAGACGTTCGTCGGCCAGCCGTTCAAACTGTCGCGCACGCCGAGCAAGATCGTCGCCACGCCGCCCGGCCAGGGGCAGCACACCGACGAAGTGCTCAAGGAATTCGGCTTTGCCGACAATGAAATTGCCGCCTTGCATCAAGCCAAGGCGGTCTGACGCTTATCCGTCGGAAGGACCAGGACCATGAACGTGATGACCAAGACCGACAAAATGCTGTCCCGCAAGGAAGGCAGCGTCGGCTATCTGACCTTCAACAATCCGGAGCGCCACAACGCGGTGTCGCTGGACATGTGGGAAGCCGCGTCCGGCTATCTCGAGGACTTCAAGACCGACAAGAACATCCGCGTCGTCGTGGTGCACGGCGCCGGCGGCAAGGCCTTCGTGTCGGGCGCCGATATTTCCAAGTTCGAGAGTGAGCGCTCCAACAAGGAAGCGATCGACCGCTACAACATCGCCGTCGATGCCGCCAACACCGCGTTCTATGAATTCCCCAAGCCGACCATCGCCATGATCCAGGGCTACTGCATCGGCGGCGGTGTCGGTCTGGCGCTGTGCTGCGACCTGCGCATCTGTTCGGATAATTCCAAATTCGGCGTACCGGCCGGCAAGCTCGGCCTCGGCTATGCCTTCAAGGGCATCAAGAAACTGGTCGACGTGGTCGGACCGTCTTTTGCGAAAGAAATCTTCTATACCGCGCGCCAGTTCACGGCGGCCGAGGCTCTGATGATGGGTCTGGTCAACCGTTCGCTGCCGGTGGAAGAGCTCGAGAGCTACGTCAAGAACTACGCCGAAACCATCGGCGGCAACGCACCGCTGACGGTGGATTCGGTCAAGTTCATCGTCGGCGAGACCGTCAAGCCGGGCGCCGAGCGCGACCTGAAAAAGTGCAACGACCTGGTCATGGCGTGCTTTGCCAGCGACGACTACAAGGAAGGCCGCAAGGCCTTCATGGAGAAGCGCAAGCCGGTTTTCAAAGGGGCCTGAGCGCGCGAGATTTTGCGCCCAAGATGAGATAAGAACGCCGTTCGCGGTGTTGATACAGGTAGCGTCCGCCAGAAAAAGCCGCGATCAAGCGGCCGGCGATGGAAGAATAAAAGGAGGATTCGCGTGGCGTCCGTTGAACTAAAGGGCCTGACCAAGAAATACGGCCCGCTGGCTGTTGTGGACGATGTGTCGCTGCACATCGAGCACGGCCATCTGGTCTGTCTGCTGGGGCCCTCGGGCTGCGGCAAGACCACGACGCTTCGTTTGATCGCGGGCTTTGTCGAGCCGACCGGCGGCGAAATCCTGGTGGGCGGCAAGCTGATTTCCTCGCCCGCCGCTACTGTGCCGCCCGAGCGGCGCAATATGTCGATGATCTTCCAGAGCTACGCGTTGTGGCCGCATATGACGGTGGCCGAGAACATCATGTACGGCCTCAAGCTGCGCAAGATGTCGAAGGACGTCATCGCCAAGAAGCTCGACGCCATTCTTTCCACCACCAAGCTCGCGCCTTTGGCCGAGCGCTATCCGGGTGAACTGTCCGGCGGCCAGCAGCAGCGCGTCGCGCTCGCGCGCGCCTTGATCGTTGAACCGGAAACATTGCTGCTCGACGAGCCGCTATCGAACCTCGACGCCAATCTGCGCGAGGAAATGCGCTTCGAGGTGCGTCGCCTGCACGACGCCTATCGCTACACCACAGTTTACGTCACCCACGACCAGTCCGAAGCGATGACGACCGCCGACCTGATCTGCGTCATGAACGGCGGCAAGATCGAGCAGTCCGGCTCACCGGAAGAAATCTACGACCGGCCGCGTTCGGAATTCGTTGCGCGCTTCATCGGCTCGAGCAATGTGCTCAAGGGCAAGGGCCTGGACGGCAACCGTGTCGAGTTTTCCGGTGTCGCATTGCAGTGCACCGGCGAGAAGGTCGTTGCCGGCGCCGCCACGGCAGTGTCGGTGCGGCCGCATGACATCACGCTGCACGCCACGCAGCCGCAGACGACGGAAAACGTCGTGCCGGCTACGGTTGTGCGGCAGGTCTTTCTCGGCGGCAGCCGGGATTATATGGTTGAGACCAAGGACGGCACGCAATTGCGCACCGCCACGGCCGCCGAAACCAACATACCGCAGGGCAGCACGGTCTGGCTGCAAATGCCGCCGGCGCGCTGCCGCGCGCTGCTTGGCTAATCTCTCGGAATTCGGCTGATCTCTTAGAATAATCTCTCGTAATAATAAGAAACGAAAGTTTTCGCGGGGGCGAAACAACAAAGGCAACGGAGGATACGCAATGACGACTCCAAAAATTTCACGCCGCGACGCATTGATCGGTTCGAGCGCGCTGGCGCTGGGCGCAACCTTTTCCACCCGCGTGCTGTCGGCAGCGCCGCCGGCGACCGCGGTGACGCCGGCGCTGATCGAAGCGGCGAAAAAAGAAGGCAAGGTGATCTGGTACACTTCGGTCGACCTGCCGCTGGCCGAAAAGGTCGGCAAGGCGTTCGAGGCGAAGTATCCGGGCATCACGGTGCGCGTCGAGCGCTCCGGCGCGGAGCGCGTGTTCCAGCGCATCGGCCAGGAATATGCCAGCAAGATTAATGCGGTCGACGTCGTGAACTCGTCCGACGCCGCGCATTCGATCGTCTGGAAGCGCGACAATCTGCTCGAAGCTTTCGTGCCCGAGGACGTCGCCAAGTTCTATCCGGTCGAGCACAAGGACCCGGATGGCACCTATGCCAGCTTCCGCATCTGGGTTTCGATCATCGCCTACAACACCAACCTGGTGAAGAAGGAAGACGCGCCGAAAAGT
>CAISIV010000042.1 GCA_903885555.1 uncultured Hyphomicrobiales bacterium | reverse complement strand
TTGAGGCCACGGCGCCGACGGTATCGGCGTTTGAACAGTATGTCGCTGGCTTTACGCCGCCGGCGCAGGCCTGGTTGCGGGCTCACCCGGAATGCGTCCCGGCGCAAGTCGGCGGCAATGCCACCAAGAACGCGGCCATGATGAAAGGCCACTACGCAGCGCTGGAGCAGAACATCGCCCCGAACACGCCGGACTATTTCCGCGTCATCGAAGAGACGGCGGGCTATCGATCGCCGGTTTCCAATGCGGCGGAAGTCACGGCGGCCGGCGCGGACGATGCGGCACCGGTGCCGAGGCCGAAGCCGGCACAGCAGCGGGCGCAGCCTTCCGCCCCGCCTACCCGAGATCCGCCGGCGGCAAACGGCCAGCCAAGGACGACGCGATCTGTCACCCTTTCGCGAGACCAGCAGGAAGCCGCCAAGATTTCCTTCCCGCATCTGGCACCCAAGGAAGCGAATGCGATGTACGCCCGCAACCTTGTTGAGCTGGAGTCCGAGGGCAAACTCGGTCGGCTGACCCACTAATTCCAGAGACAAACCAAAAGGATGTTCCAATGACCGTACAAGAAGCCGCCCAACCTGCCCGGCGCCCGGGCCGTCCGAAGCGAATCCCGAGGGTTGTGCCGGCGGCACCGCTTACTGTTGAGGACGAAGGCAGCCACGATGTCGAGTTCGAAACTGCGGCACCGCGCACGGCGCATCGGATTCCGGATCACCAGCCGGCGACCGCGGCGCGCGAATCCGACCACGAACCGGCGCACGAAGCGCCACGGATCCGGACCCGTAGCCGGCGATCGACTGTCCAAGAGGATATGTTCTACATCCCGGTCGAGGAAATTCCGGAAGGCTCGAGCTACGAGTGGAAGCGTTTTTCCAACGTCGGCCAGGAAGACCCGTTTTATATCGCGCAGATGCGGCAGCAGGGATGGGAGCCGGTCGATCCTCGCAAGCATCCGAACTGGGTGCCGCCTGGTTACAAGGATCCCTACATCATCAAGGGCGGCCAGATCCTGATGGAACGGCCGATCGAGCTGACGCAGGAAGCCCGCCGAGAACAGCGCCAGTTGGCGCGGACGCAGATGGTCGAGGCCGAGCAGCGCCTTGGTATGACGCCGAAGGACACCATGACGCGGCAGCATCCTGAGATTGCGCCGAAGGTGACCAAGGAAATCGGCCGGATGATCCAGGTAGAAGACTAGGGAATCATCGACGCCATGAACGCGAAGCCGGCAGGGAAAGCTTTGCGGAAGCCAGTTGCTTGCTGGCTTTCCCTTGCCGACTACGCGAGACTTGAGGAAATAGTAAATCGCAGTGGATTGAATTTTTCGAGTTACATCCGGTCAATGATTGTCGACGTATTGGCCGATGAGGAAGAGCGGAGTGCGCTACGGAGTGTAGGTTTAAGCGTTTCAAATACCTCATCTTGTAAAACTGTTGTGTCTGAGTTATCGATAGAACTTGGAATGCCGACATCGCGCGCCGCTGATGTCGAAGGGCTACGGGTCCCGCGCCGGGACTGACGCCAAGACGGACACCGCCTAGCCAGCGCATGGCAGAGGCAAAATCCAAGACTCGAATAGCTCCGCGCGCCGCGGCAGCACAAACCTCTTAGGCAGCATCTGCGCCGCGCCGGCAGCAGGGTACGCCAAGACTGGGGCTTTTTCGCTATGGCGAACGTCAGTGCACCATTTGGATTTTCACAGATCGGCACCGCCAGCGGCGCGCCGAACTTTGCGCGGGCCGGAAGCCCGACACCATACAAGATCAAATCGGGGTTCTCGACGGCGATCTATTACGGCGATGCGGTCCGTATGTGGGTATCCGGCGACTCCGGCACGGGATCTGCTGGTTATATCACCCCTTGGGTGAACGGCGACGGCGCTGGCGACCCGACCAAAATCCTTGTCGGCATCTTTATTGGTTGCGAGTATTACTCGACCAGCCAGCGAAAGAATGTCTGGAACAACTATTACCCGGGTTCTGATGCGACTGGCGACGTCATGGCTTATGTCGTTGATGACCCGACCTCGCAATGGATGGTCCAGGCCTCCGGCGGCCCGATCACGGCGGCCTCGATTGGCGCCAACGCGGATGTTGCGGCGACGCCGGTTCCGAACGCCACTCTCGGAACCTCCGGCATGGTGCTCGGCACCCCGACCACGACGGTCACTCTGCCGTTCAAGGTGGTCAACCTTGTCACGAGCCCTCCGGGTGTCAACGGACGCGATGTTGCGACGGCCTACAATTTCGTCGTCGTCGCGTTCAATAACCAAATCTACAAAGCACTGTTGGGGGTCTAAGCCATGGCTATCAACGTCTCAGCCGTCCGTGACCTTCTTCTGCCTGGTCTCCGCGGTGTCACCGGCGAATACAAGCAGTGGCCAGCGATCTGGCCGAAACTGTTCGACCAGGGCAAGTCAGAAATGTCGCAGGAGCGCACCGCTTCCATGCGCTTCCTGCCGCTGGCCCAGCTCAAGAGCGACGGCGGTCAGACCGCCTTCGACAACAACAGCGGCGAGGCCTTCGTCTACAACCAGCTTCACACCGGCATCGGCCTCGGTTACGCGATCACCCGCAACACGATCGCGGACAATCTTTACAAGGCGCAGTTCCGACCGTCGAACCTCGGCCTGCAGCGTTCGTTCGCTCAGACCAAGGAAATCTACGCCGCGGCTGTGTTCAATAGTGCGACGACTTACGACAACACGATCGGTGGCGACGGCGTCTCGCTTCTGAACACCGCGCATCCGCTGCCGGCCGGCGGCTCCGGCCCGACGACTTGGGCCAACCGTCCGACCACCGACGTCGACCTGAACGAGTCGGCCCTGCTCAACGGCATGATCGCGATCCAGACCGGCTTCTACGACAACGCCGGCCTCCGCATGATGGCGACGGGCAAGACGCTGATTATCCACCCGAACAACGAACCGGTCGCCCTTCGCCTGCTCCGCGCAGAACTCCG